>CAZVRZ010000017.1:0-42754 GCA_964629965.1 uncultured Anaerolineaceae bacterium | reverse complement strand
AATAGTTACCGCCCGATCGAGAGAATTGCCCCGAGCGTGGTTGAACGTAAGGATGTGGATACGCCGGTGCAGACAGGCATCAAAGCCATCGATGCGATGATGCCGATTGGACGCGGGCAGCGCGAGCTGATCATTGGCGACCGGCAGACCGGCAAGACCGCCTTGTGTATCGATACGATCATCAATCAAAAGGGCAAAGATCTATTTTGTATTTACGTGGCGATCGGGCAAAAGAAGGCCGCCGTGGCGCGCACCGTGGCTACGCTGGAACGTTTTGGGGCTATGGCCTATACCATTGTGGTGGTTGCCTCGGCGGATGAACCGGCGGCGCTGCAATATATTGCGCCATATTCGGGCTGCGCTATGGGCGAGGAATTTATGGAGACAGGCCGCGATGCCCTGGTGGTGTATGATGATCTTTCTAAGCACGCCTGGGCGTACCGGCAGGTTTCGCTGTTGATGCGCCGCCCACCCGGCCGCGAGGCATACCCCGGCGATGTGTTTTACCTGCATTCGCGCTTGCTCGAGCGCGCCGCCCGGCTGGCAGACAAATACGTGATCGTCCCAGCGACCTGCGAGGGCAAGACTGCCACGAAGAAGGAAAGCGTCAACGGGGTGGTTTACGACGGCCCGGTGGCAAAGCAGACCGCCGAAGGAATGATGGGCCTGTTGGAAACCCGGAACGATTGTAAGGTGTCCAAGGTGCGCGGCTCGGGCGGTTCGCTCACGGCGCTGCCGATCGTTGAGACTTTGCTGGGAGATGTGTCGGCGTACATTCCGACCAACATCATTTCTATTACGGATGGGCAGATCTACCTGGAAAACAGCTTGTTCTACGCGGGTATTCGCCCGGCAATCAACGTGGGCCTGTCGGTCTCACGCGTGGGCGGCGAAGCCATGACGCGGGCCATGCGGACGGTATCCAGCCGCCTGCGCCTGGATATGGCCTCATACCGCGAGCTGGCAGCTTTTGCTCAATTTGGTTCGGACCTCGATAAAGCCACCCAGGCCCAGCTCAGCCGGGGCCAACGTCTGCAAGAAGTTCTCAAGCAGCCGCAGTATAAGCCGATGGCGCTGGAGAACCAGGTGATCGAAATCTATGCTGCCACCCGCGGTTATGCCGACGGGGTTCCGCTGGATCGCATGCGCGATTGGGAAACGGCCTTGCTGCACTTTATGGACAAATCTTATCCCGAGATTCGCCGGGTTCTGGCGGAAGAAAGACGCCTGACAAAAGAAACGGAAGAAAGTTTACGCCGCGCATTGAGCGATTTCAAATCTACCTGGAGTTAAGGGAAGCGGATCGAGCATGGCAAACCTAAGAGAAGTCCGCCAGAGGACGCGCAGCGTCAAAAATATTGCCCAGGTCACCCGGGCTTTGCAGGCGGTGAGCGCCAGCAAGGTGCGCAAGGCGATGCAAGCCATGATGAATACGCGCCCCTATGCTACCAGTGCCTGGAACGTGCTTTGTCATATTGCCGGGCAGCCGGGGCGCGCCAGCCTGCACCCTTTGCTGACCACTCGCCCGGAGAACCGGCGGTCGTTGGTGGTGCTGATCTCTGGCGATCGTGGCCTGGCAGGTGCGTACAACTCCACCATCATTCGTTTTGCGATGGCGCACTTTGCTGACAGCCCGGCGCCGGTTGGCTATGTTGCCGTGGGGCGCAAGGGGCGGGATATCCTGATGCGCCGGCGCAGGGAGGTGGTGGCTGAGTTTAGCAACCTGCCGGCGGCGCCAGCCTTCATCGATATATCGGCGATCGGCCGCCTGTCTGTGGATGAATTTCTTTCGGGACGGGCAGACCGGGTCTACCTGGTTTATACCGATTTCGTTTCCATGTCGAGACAAATTCCCAGGGTGAAGCAGCTGTTGCCACTGGAGGTCTCTTCCGGTGAAGGCCGGGTGGATGATTTTTCGCGCGCCGCGAACGGCTCTGCTTTGGATCAAACGAGAACCCAGAACACAGCGGCAGGGAACTCTACCAGTGCGCCGGCGGCGTATATTTATGAACCTGGCGAAGAAGAAATTTTGGATCAGATCGTGCCAAGGTTCACGGCGCTGCAGGTATACCAGGCGATCCTGGTTTCTCTGGCCAGCGAGCATGCCTCCCGCATGCTCGCCATGAAGAATGCTACGGACAGTGCCACGGACCTGGCGGGGGCGCTGCAGTTGGAATATAACAAGGCTCGCCAGCAGAACATCACCAACGAAATGCTGGATATTGCCGGAGGCGCCGAAGCCCAGGGGGGCTTGCGGTGAATGCGCTGGATACAGCGGGGCTGGGTACAGCGATGCAGATAGGAGATGAGAATGGCTGAAGCGAACGGTTGGATCGTACAAGTTTTGGGCGGCGTGGTCGATGTAGAATTTCCGCCTGATAAACTGCCGGTAATTTATGAGGCGCTTGAAGTTCCCCGCGAAGACCAGCCGTCCTTGGTGCTGGAAGTGCAAAAGCACCTGGGCAATAACTGGGTGCGCTGCGTGGCGATGGACTCCACCGATGGTTTGATGCGCGGCAGGCGCGTGAATGGCACCGGCAAACCGATCCTGGTGCCGGTGGGCCCGGCCACGTTGGGACGGATATTCAACGTGTTGGGCCGCCCGGTGGATAATGGCGGACCAGTTAACACCGAGCTGTATTATCCCATTCACCGTCCCGCGCCCGAGTTTGCTGAGCAATCTACCCGGGTTGAAGTTTTCGAGACCGGTTTGAAAGTGGTCGATTTGATCGCGCCTTTCACCAAGGGTGGCAAAACCGGTATCTTCGGCGGCGCCGGCGTGGGCAAGACCATTATCATCATGGAACTGATCCGCTCGATCGCCACCGTGCACAAGGGCAACTCTGTCTTTGCAGGCGTGGGCGAGCGAACGCGTGAAGGCACCCAGCTTTACCGAGAAATGCTCGAGTCGGGCGTAATGAAGGACACGGTGATGGTGTTCGGGCAGATGAACGAACCGCCGGGCGTGCGCCTGCGCGTGGCGCTTTCGGCGCTGTCGATGGCTGAGTATTTCCGCGACAACGGGCAGGATGTGTTGTTGTTTATCGATAATATCTTCCGCTTCTCGATGTCTGGCTCAGAAGTGTCGGCGCTGTTGGGCAGAATGCCTTCTGCGGTGGGCTACCAGCCGACCCTGGCAACGGAGATGGGTGAGCTGCAGGAACGCATCACTTCCACCCGCCAGGGCTCGATCACTTCCATGCAGGCAGTGTACGTTCCTGCCGACGATTATTCCGATCCGGCCCCGGTTACCACGTTTACGCACCTGGATGCGACCATTGCTTTGGAACGCTCGATCGTGGAGAAAGGCATTTACCCGGCGGTGGATCCTCTTTCATCTACTTCGCGCATCCTCGACCCGCAGGTGGTGGGTGATGAGCATTATCAGACTGCCCGCGACGTGCAGCTGGTGCTGCAGCGTTACAAGGATTTGCAGGATATTATCGCTATCTTGGGTGTGGATGAGCTAAGCGAGGATGATAAATTGATGGTGGCGCGCGCCCGCAAGATCGAGCGCTTCTTCTCGCAGCCGATGTTCGTGGCAGAACAATTTACCGGCATCCCGGGCAAATATGTGTCTTTGCGTGAGACGGTGCGCGGCTTCCGGGAGATATTGGATGGCAAGCACGATCACTTGCCAGAGCAAGCTTTTATGATGGTCGGCACGATCGACGATGCCGTTGAAAAAGCAAACCAGTTGGTGAAGAGTTGATCTCTCCGCTGGGTACAGCGGGGCTGGGTACAGCGGGGCCCAGAACGGGCAGATCGCCAGAAAGGATTTGAAGTGCCAATCCGGTGTGAAATTGTTTCTCAAGAGCGCCTGGTCTTCGAAGGGGAGGCTGACCTGGTGATCGTTCCGGGAGCGAATGGCGTGATGGGTATCTTGCCGAACCATGCTCCGCTGCTGTCCACCTTGCAATTGGGCGTGATCAAAGTCCGCCGGCAGGAGGAAGAGTATGTCTTCACTGTGACCGGTGGCATCGTCGATGTGCAGCCGAACCTGATCATCGTCATGGCAGACACAGCCGAAAGCGTGCAAGAAATTGACGTTGCGCGTGCCGAGGCGGCTCGCGAGCGGGCCGAAGAACTGTTGTCCCGGGGTCTGCCTCCTGATAACGATGCTTATTTAGCCATCGAAGCAGCCCTGAACCGTTCGAAACTGCGAATTGAAGCGGTCAAACGGTATCGTGGTCTCTCAAAGGCGGCTGCTAATACAGCGCGGCCGAGTTCAGCGCAGAAAGAATCGTAGTGTATGAGCCTGTTTAGTAGAAACTTAGGAATAGATCTTGGCACGGTTGCCACGCGAGTGGCCACTGCCAAGGGACAGATCGTGTTGGAAGAGCCGACCATTGCGGCGATTGTGATTGCCGAGCAGTTGATGGTGGAGTGGGGCAAGGCGGCGCAAGATATGCTTGGCCGGGTGCCCGAATCGATCGAGGTGATCAGGCCGATGTCGAACGGCGTGATCGCCGATTTCGTGGTGGCTGAGGGCATCTTGACCAATGTTTATCGTAAAGTGGGCAGTTCGCTGCGCTGGTTTGGGCCCAATGTGATGATCACGGTTCCTAATGGCGTGACGAGCGTGGAGCGCCGGGCCGTACACGAGGCCGCGCTGGAGGCGGGCAGCCGCGAGGCCTACTTGATCCAGCAGCCCCTGGCGGCGGCGTTGGGAATCGACCTGCCGATCGGCACGCCTTCTGGTAATATGGTGTTGTGCCTGGGCGGCGGTACCACGCAGGCGGCTGTGCTGGCAATGTACGGGGTGGTGGCGGGCGAAACCCTGCGCGCCGGCGGCATGAAGCTCGATGATGCCATTGTGAGCTACGTGCGCAAGAAATACGGTGTGATCATTGGGCAATCCACTGCAGAACAAATCAAAATAAAGATCGGCTCGGCGGTGCATGTTGATGAAGAGCAGACCATGGAAGTGCAAGGCCAGGATCAGGTGAACGGGCTGCCGCGGCCGGTTACTATGACGACCGGCGAAGTGGTGGACGCCTTGGAAGATTCGTTGAACGATATTGTGGAGACTGCCCGGCGGACGTTGGAAAAAACCCCACCCGAGCTGGTATCCGATATCATCGACCGGGGAATTGCGCTGTGCGGCGGCGGGGCGTTGCTGCGCGGCATGGATCGCCTGTTGACCAAGGAACTGGGCGTGCCGGTTTACCTGGTGGATAACCCCACTACCTGCGTGGCGGAGGGGGCGGCCCGCGGCCTGAGCATGTACAACCTGATCCGCCGTAACCTGCCGCCTACCTAGTGGCGCGGTGAAGATGCCGCGGCGGTGAAGCGCTAAACCGCGAAAAGTAGTGCACATGAGTATCGAAGAATGGATTCGTGAAATTGTTGTACGTCCCGAATCGGCTCCTGTTATGCTGCGGACGATCGCGGCACGGTTGGTGGAGCTGGAGAGCGCCTGCGAAGCTTTGCGCGCTGAGAACCTGGCGCTGCGCAGTGCCAGCAAAGTCGAAGAATACGAGAGCCGGATTGCAAACCTGCAATACCAGCTTGAGCTGCTCAAAAGGCAACTGCGTTCTCCACTGTCGCCTGGTTCCGAGGGGGAGGCGGCGCGGGGCGCTGATTGCGGCGCTGCCGCCGGGTACGACGGGGCTGGGTACAGCGGGGCAGCGAATGCTACCGCCAGCCTGTTGGTCTTTACGTCTTATGGCCAGGTGCTGCGTTTCGAGCTTGACATTGGTTCCAGCGTCGGCGGCGAGACCGTCGTTGCCCGCTTGCCGCTGGAATTGGAGCAAGCTTCTGCTGCCGCGATACCGCCGGAATACCAACTGACCGCCGAAGATATTGCCGGCCTGGTCTTTACCAGCTCGCAGCAAGAGCTGCTTTTTGTGTTCAGCACCGGGCGCACGGCAACCGCGGCCGTGGCGGATATCCCTGCCTGCGGAGGGCAGGAGCCGGGCTGGGAAAATGCCTATGTGCAGGAACCTCATGCCGGGGAGACATTGGTGGCTGTGCTGCCGGCGGCGCGCATGTCGCTCTTTGACTACTGTGTCCAGGTCAGCCGCAAGGGCTACGCGAAGAAGATCAAAGAGTCGTTCCTGGAAAATTTCATTGCCAGTAACTACATCGGGTCGGGCGTGCGACTGGCGGCAGATGAAACCGGCTGCCTGGCGTTTTGTAATGAAGCTGACCTGTTCGTACTGGTAACCCGGCTGGGATACCTGGCAAGCCTGCCGGTACAGCAACTGCCCGTGGTCAGCGAGGAAGTGATGCGCCTGGGCACAGAACGCCAGGGCGACCATATCGTTTCTGTCTTTGTGGTGGGCGGAGAGCAGCAGACCGGCGAGACCAGTGATATTTTGCTAGTGACCCAGAGCGGAAAGGTTATCCACCGGCAGAGCGACTGGCTGGAACCGGCGAACTCGTTCAAATCTCAAGGGCAGGCGGTCTTTTCCAAGGCTCGTCGAGAAGCGGGAGTGCGTATAGTCGGTGCGTCCAGCGTGCGAGAAGACGGCTGGGGCGCAGTTTTGACAACGGATGGAAGCTTGAGCGTGCAGCGCCTGGCAGAGGTGCTGGCCTCGGGTTCTTTTGCGTGCAAGGATATTGCGCCGGCAGAGTCCTCTTTGGATGGAAGTCGGCGGAGCCAAGACCTTGGAGCTGGCAAAGAGATCATGGCGTTCGCGGTGTACGTTCCCTGAAGGGGAGCTTGATCGATGAGTGTGCGCGTTGGCATTGATTTCGGTACGTCAAATTCGGGGGTGGCGGTCTTTGACGGCCAAAAGGTGCATTTGCTGCCGGTAGAGCAGCATGCTTCCACGCCGGGCGTGATTAAAACGGTGTTGTACATCACCCGCGATTACCGGCATTACATTGGGCAAGAAGCCGTGTCTTTGTATTATCGCCAAAACGTAAACCGCCTGCGCCGCTACGTGAAGAAATGGGTCGGCGAGCTGGAATTTCGGGGCGGAGATATGTACTATCTGCGCGATGTCTACACCTATGTGGATGAACTCCAGCCCGGGCGCCTGCTGCAGTTGATCAAGACGGCCCTGCGTAAGCCGGAATATGAGGGTACGATGGTCTTCGAGCGCTATTACCGGCTGGTGGACCTGATCTCGGCTTATTTGAGCGAGTTAAAGAAGCGCGCCGAAGCCATCTTGGGCGAGCCTATCCAGGCCGTTACCCTGGGCCGGCCGGTGCATTTCTCTGCCATTCCAGAGCAAGACCGGCGCGCCGAGGAAACCCTTCGCCAGGCGGCGGAAGAAGCCGGTTTTCGCCAGGTCGATTTTGAGTTGGAACCGGTGGCGGCGGCTTTGGATTACGAGCGCAGCCTGGATAAACCCCAGAATGCGCTGATCTTCGATTTTGGCGGCGGCACGCTGGATTTGACCATCATGCGCTTGGGGTCGGGCGAGGCAGAGTATCGCTTCGCCGCTGGGCAGACACAGCGCATCTATGCCAACGGCGGCATCGGCGTGGCGGGCAGCGATTTCGACCGGGCCATCATCCAAAAGCGCTTGCTGCCGCATTTTGGCCGCGGCGCCTTGGATCACCAGGGAACACCCGCGGCGGGGCAGAATATAACCACCCCGAACAGCGTGAAGGCCATCGATCCCGACCTGGCGGCGCTGGTCGAGGCGGTGGCCGATTGGATGGCGCTGCCAGACCTGAGCACGCCCGAAAATCGCCTTAAGCTGGAGCGGGCCGTGCTGGAAGGAATTGCGCCGGTGCGGTTCAAGGCGCTGCAGGCCCTGATCTTTAATAACCTGGCCTTTTCTTTCTACGATGTGGTGGAACAAGGCAAGATCGCCCTGTCCGGCCAGGGAGCTACAACGCTGTGTTTGAAAGGGAAGGACATCGACTTGTGGGAGTTGTACACGCGCAGCCAGTTTGAGCACGATATCTTACTCGAACGAGAGCAGATCGAGCAAGTTTTGCTGGAGGCTGTAGTACAATCGGGTTTAGAACCGGAACAGATCGATGTGGTGGTGAAAACGGGCGGTTCTTCGCGCATTCCGGTCTTTCACGAGATGCTAAGCCGCCTGTTTGGGCCAGAGCGCATTCGTGACACGGATACTTTTTCTAGCGTCACTTCGGGATTAGCGATCCGAGCGTATCACGGAAATATTCCCTGATGGAGAGGAAAGCTGAGAAATGAGTGTTAAAACAATATTGATCCTGAAAGGCAGCCCGCGCAGGCGCGGCAGTACGGCAAAGATGGTGGAGCGTTTGATTGCCGGAGCGCATTCGCAGGGGGCCATTGTCGAAAGCATTGAGCTGCACGGCCTGGATATCCGGCCTTGCGATGCCTGCGACTACTGCCGGGAAAATGAGCAGCGCTGCGTGATCGATGATGCGATGCAAACCATCTATCCCAAGCTGCGCTCAGCGGACGTGATCGTATTGGCCAGCCCGATCTACTGGTTTACCCTGAGCGCGCAAATCAAGTTGTGTATCGACCGTTGGTACGCGCTCGGAGGAACGGCGGGCCATGCCCTGGCGGGCAAAGATTTTGTGCTGCTGTTGGCGTATGGCGACAGCGACCCGTACAGCTCTGGCGCAGTGAATGCCATTCGCACAGTGCAGGATATGGTGCGCTACCTGGACGGGAACCTGGTGGATATTTTATACGGCAGCGACTTCATCACCGCTGCGGGTTGGGAAACGAATCCTTTGCTGGAACAAGCCCACCGCCTGGGCCAAAAACTGGCCGGTGGCAGATAAAGCTGCGGTGGCAGTGAAGCGGAAACCGGCAGCCTTTTTTACGATCAAGAGGAGAGCATATGGCTAAAGACACACCGAATCACTTTCGCAACCTGGTGATCTATGAAGTGTATGTGCGCAACCATGGCCCGCACGGCACCTTTGCCGATGTGCAGGCCGACCTGCCCCGCCTGAAAGAGATGGGCGTGGACGTGGTCTGGTTTATGCCCATCCACCCGATCGGCCAGTTGAACAAGAAGGGCAGCCTGGGATGCCCCTATTCGATCCAGGATTACCGCGCGGTCAACCCGGAGTATGGCACGAAAGAGGATTTTGGACGTTTGATCGCCCGCGCCCACGAGCTGGGTCTACAGGTGATGATCGACGTGGTTTACAACCACACTGCGCATGATTCGGTGTTGGTGCACGAGCATCCGGAATATTTCCACCAGGACGCTGCGGGAAATGCAATCACCACCGTGCCCCATTGGAGCGATGTGATCGATCTCAAGCATCCCCACCCAGACCTGGAGAAATATTTGATCGAAACGCTGCAAATGTGGGCTGAGTTTGGCGTGGACGGTTTTCGCTGCGATGTGGCTTCTTTGCTGCCGCTGGACTTCTGGTTGCATGCCCGCCAGGCTGTGGCGGCAGTCAAGCCGGGCGTAATCTGGCTGGCCGAAAGCGTGCATGCCAGCTTTGTCGGTCACCGGCGCTTTCATGGCCTCTCGGGGCTTTCGGACAGCGAGGTGTATGCGGCTTTTGACCTGACTTATGATTACGATATCTGGCCGGTTTTCCAGCAGGCGGTACGCGGCGATATGCCCGTGCTGCGCTACCTGGAGATGCTGCGTTTTCAGGATTGCATTTATCCGCAGACGTATGTCAAGATGCGCTGCGTGGAAAACCACGACCAGGCGCGCATCATGCACCTGGCAGACAGCTATGCCCAGGGCCTGGCGTGGACGGCTTTCTCGGCTTTCAATAATGGAGCGTGGTTGATCTATGGCGGGCAGGAAGCGGCTGCCGAGCATACCCCTTCATTGTTCGATATCGACCGGGTGCATTGGAAGGATTATCCCCTGCAGCCGTACCTGAGCCGCCTGGCCCATCTCAAGAAGGATGCGGCCCTGCTGGCAGGCCAGTTTGTGATCCTGGCGGCAGAGCCGGCCATCCAGGCAGCCTGGATCCATCCCACGCACGGCTTGTATGGCGTTTTCAATCCAGCCGAGGCGGGCGGTTGGGTGACCGTGCAGTTACCGGATGGAGTCTACGAGGATGTGCTCAATGGCGGGACGGTGACGGTGAAGAACCAGAAAACCGCCATGCCGACCGGCGCGCTGATCCTGCGAGCGGGGCAGCTGCCTGCCTTGCGACCGCTGCACATGCCGCTGCTAGATTATCATTATCAGGCCAGGTGATAGGCCATGCGCTGCAGGTGGGTGAGCGGGTCAGTGTCTTGAACGTAGACCCCCTCGGGCACCACCAGGTTGATCGGCGCGTAATTCAGGATCGCCCGGATGCCTGCTTTCACCAATAGATCGGTGACTTCCTGGGCGTTGTGCGGTGGAACCGCCAGCATGGCTACCTTTAGCTGGGCTGCACTGACGATTGCGACGAGGCCGGCGATATCTTGAACGGGAAACTTTCCCACCATGGTTCCAATTTTCTGCGGGTCATTATCGAAGACCATGGTGACGCGGAAACCGCGCTCTGCAAAACCCTGGTAGTGAGCCACGGCGTGCCCGATATCTCCGGCGCCCACCACCACCACGTCCCACACCCGGTCGATGTGCAGGATGCTGCGGATCTGCTCAATAAGAAAGGAGATTTGATAGCCGGTTCCCTGCTTGCCGAATTCGCCGAACAAGGACAGGTCTTTGCGGATCTGGGCCGCCGAGATTCCCAGGCATCTACCAAGCTCGCGCGAAGAAGTGAAATGCTGCCCGGTTTCACACATGCGTTGTAAGGTGCGCAGGTAGATAGGCAGCCGGCTGACAACAATTTCTGGAATGGGTATCGTGGGATCCATAATGCCTCGTATCCCCAATTTACCATAAGTTTTCGATTTGTGCAATTCGGAACAATCGTGATCTATATAAGGAGCGTTATGACGATAACAAAAATCATCCCCGTGCTGCTCTCGGTGTTGATCATCATCCTGATCGCTATGGTACAAGAACGTTCTAAAGCGCTGGCTGCTTTGCTGGCGACCATGCCGCTGACCGCGCCGCTGGCGATGTGGGTGGTGTATTCGGCTTCTAAGGGCGACCGTGCCAAGATCACGGAATTCACCGGCTCGATGATCACCGGTATGCTGGCGACGGCGGTCTTTGTGGCGGTCACTTGGGGTGGACTAAAGCTCAAACTGCCCTTTGGCTGGGCGATGCTGGCGGGTTGGCTGGGCTGGGCGCTGTTTGCTTTTGGCCTGCCGGCCCTGGTGCGCGGGCTGCGTGGATGAGCAGAGGAGTTTATGGGGACCAGTAGGCGGAGTGGAAATCTGAAGGCGGGTCTTTCTCGGCGGGAGTTCCTGCAGGCTCTGGCTCTCTTGGGGAAGGGAGCAGTGCTCTCGTCCCTGGCGGGGCCGCTGCTCACCCTGCAGGCGGGCTGCAGCCGGGAGGCGCCTGATTACGCCGAGCGCGAGAGCGCCACGCTGCGCCGGCTGGTATTGCTTTATACGAACGATGAACATGGCTGGATGGAACCGTCGGGAGAGGTGGGCGGGGCGGCGGGCATGTTGGGGCTGTGGCGGAAACAAGAACAGTATGACCCGGCTGGCCCTTACCTTGCCTTGAGCGGCGGAGATAGCTGGATTGGCCCGGCCATTTCTACCTGGTTTGGCGGGGAGTCGATGATGGACATTATGGGGGAGATGGGTTACGCGGCGGCGGCCTTGGGCAACCACGATTTTGACTTTGGGTTGGATGTGCTGCGCAGGCGCGGCCGCTGGGTACAGCAGGGCCAGGCTCCGTATCCCTTGCTGGCGGCCAACGTTCGCCGGCGTTCGGATGGAGCCAGCCCGGATTTCTTGCGCGCCTACACCATCCGGGAGGTAAACGGTATCCGGGTCGGTTTGATCGGCCTGGCCACCCTGGAAACCCCCTGGGATACCCAGCCCGAGTATGCGGCAGATTTCGATTTTATTGCGTATGACCAGGCACTGCGCGAGGTTGTCCCACAGGTGAAGGGTGAAGGAGCGGCGCTGCTGGTGGTGGTGGGACATATTTGCAGCGGGGAGATGCGCCGGCTGGCGCCGGCGGCGGCCGAGCTGGGTATCTCGATCTTGTGCGGCGGGCACTGCCACGAAGAAACGGTTGAGACTGTGGAGGGCGTCGCCATTGTGCAAAGCGGCTCTTTCCTGCGCAATTACGTGCGCATAGCGCTGCTGTTCGATACGGCCAACGGCCGGGTGGTTGAGATGCATGCCGGCTTGCAGCCCAACCGCGGTGGGCAGCCTGCCGCCGACCTGGCGGCGCGGGTTGATGACTGGCGCCAGAAGATGCCGGCAGAATTGTTCGCTGCGATCGGTTACCTGGGTACGAAGATCGACCGGGACACGGCGCAAATGGCCCACCTGATGACCAGGCCCTGGTTGGCGGCTTATCCACAGGCCCGGGCAGCCTTGTACAGTGGGCGCTACATCCAGTCGCTGCCGCCAGGCGAGATCAGCCGGGCCGGGCTGCTGGGCATGCTGCCGACCGATAATGCCCTGGTGGATGTTGGCCTGACCGGTGCACAGTTGGTTGAGACGATCGAAAAGAGGCAGGCTGTGTTTGGCGGCCTGCAGGAACAAGGGGACGGCTACTGCCTGGAAGATGGCAGCCCGCTCGAGCCGCAGGCGCTCTACCGGGTGCTCATCCCCCAAGCTCTGTACGAGGGCGGCGATGCCTATGCTGTGAAACAGTACGATCCGGCCGGCCTGTCCACCGGTTTGAACTGGCGCGATCCGATTGCCGAGTGGATCGCAGCTCTGAAGACTTCCCCATCCGACCCGCTCGAAAAACACTTGTAAGAGGCTATATCGGGTATAATTTTCGTCTGATTGGCCGGTTTAATATTCTGAGGCGATAAATTATTCCCGGCCTGGTATGAGAAAGGCAGCGTGATATGTTCATTTCTTTCTTCGCCCCGCCGATGCGGGAACTCGCTTATTTGGATCCCGGTTCGGGCAGCCTGATCATCCAACTGCTCATTGCCGGGTTGGTGGGTGCGGGCTTCATCATTAAGACCTATTGGAAAAAGATCACGCGCTTCTTCCGGCGCTCGCCTGCCGAAAATTCCGAACAGAAAGCGGTGAATTTTACCGCAGAAATGGACTCTGCCGCAGATGACGATGACCACCCCCAATCATAAGAACAGCCTGGGCGCTTCTTTCCGCGACCCCAGCGGCTTTTTGTTCGCTCGCCAGGGAATTCTTTACCGCCAGGTGAACCAGCTTTACCGGCCTCATTATGATCAACTGATGAGTTCTGGCTTGTATGCGCAGCTTGTCAAGGCCGGCTTGCTCATTCCGCACGAAGAAGTGGCGCTGGAACCGGCTGAGCCCGAACAGGTTTATAAGATCTTGCGTCCCGAACGGGTGGACTTTATTTCGTATCCGTACGAGTGGAGCTTTAGCCAGCTTCAGGATGCTGCCCTGGCTACTCTGGCGATCCAGAAGCGAGCCCTGGAAGCCGGCATGACGCTGAAAGACAGCAGCGCTTACAACATCCAGTTCCACCGCGGCAAGCCGCTGTTGATCGACACGCTTTCCTTTGAAATCTACCGGGAGGGCGAACCCTGGGTGGCGTACCGGCAGTTCTGCCAGCACTTCCTGGCGCCGCTGGCGTTGATGGCGCACACGGATGTGCGCCTCAGCCAACTGCTGCGCATCTATATCGATGGGACGCCGCTCGACCTGGCTGCCCGCCTGCTGCCTGGCCGCACGCGCTGGAACCTGGGCCTGGCTACCCACATCCACCTGCACGCGGCTGCCCAACTGCGCTATGCAAACCGGGCCGTTCCGGGGAAACCCGCCGCCCGCGCCGGGATGAGCAAACTATCCCTGTTGGGGTTGATCGACAGCCTGGAAAGCACGACCCGCAAGCTTGCCTGGAAGGCCGCCGGCACCGAGTGGGGCGATTATTACGCGGCCTCCGCTGGGCATTACTCCTCGACAGCCTTTGAAGACAAACGCCGGTTGGTGGCGCAGTTCTTGGAGCGCGTCCAACCGCAGCATGCCTGGGACCTGGGCGCCAATACCGGTGATTTCAGCCGCCTGGCCGCGGAACGTGGCATTCCTACCGTGGCTTTTGACATCGATCCGGCTGCTGTGGAGAAGAATTACCGGGGTTGCAAAGCGCAGAAAGAAACCAACCTGCTGCCCCTGGTAATGGACCTGACCAACCCCAGCCCCGGGTTGGGCTGGCACAACCGCGAGCGCCATTCACTGGCAGAGCGCGGCCCGGTGGATATGGTGCTGGCTTTGGCCTTGATCCATCACCTGGCGATCTCCAACAACGTGCCGCTGCCCAAGCTGGCTGAAACCTTGGGCGACCTGTGCACCTGGCTGGTGATCGAGTTCGTTCCGAAGGAAGATTCGCAGGTCCAGAAGCTGCTGGCTTCCAGGCAGGATATCTTCACGGATTATCACCTGGAGGGTTTTGAGGCGGCTTTCGAGCCGTTGTTTACCATCCATGAGAAGATCCAGGTGCAAGATACGCCGCGCGTGCTTTACCTGCTCGAGGTGAAAACTTAAGGGGTGCGTTCTGCATAGGCCTTTCCATCCTTTTCTTTTTGCAGCTTACTTTGTCCTGGCGCTGCTTGGACTGAACATCGACCAGGTGCGCCCGGTGGTGGTTCTGCGCCCGCTGATCCTGGCATTGCTGGCGGCGGGCCTGCTGCTGGCTCTGCTGCACCTGTGGTTGTCCGATTGGCGGCAGGCGGCTGTGCTGGTCAGCCTGCTGCTGGCGCTCTTCTTCACTTATGGGCATGTGTACCAGGCGCTGGAGCAGGCCAATTTCCTGGGGCGTCACCGCTTTTTGGCGCCCGCCTGGCTGGCGCTGGGAATCCTGGGAAGCTGGCTGATCGTGAGACGAGGAAAGCCGCTTGCGGTACAGAACACCGCGCGCAGCGCCTTCCCGATGACTGCCTATGAGCAGCCCACGAAGGCCCTGAACCTGATCGCCCTGCTGCTCTTGCTTTTCCCGGCCTGGCAGATTGGGCAGTATGAGTTTGGTAGCCGGTTTGGCGCGGGGCCGGCGCTGCCGGAGGCAGCCGGGCTGGAGGGGCTGCGCCTGCCGCAGGGCCAATCTGCGCCGGACGTGTATTTCATCATCCTGGATGAATACACCCGCCAGGATCTACTGCAGCAGGAGTTCGGTTTCGATAACGACGCTTTCCTGGATGGGTTGGAAGAGCTGGGTTTCGCAGTGATCCCCTGCAGCCAATCGAATTACGCCCAAACGGAAATGGCGTTGGCATCTACCCTGAACATGGATTATCTCGAAAACCTGGGCCTATCTGCCGAGGCTGCACCCGATGAAATCGACCGCACCTATCTACACCACTTGATCAAGGACAGCCTGGTCGAGCAAGCTTTTCGCAGCCTGGGCTACTCGCTGGCGGCCTTTGAAACGGGTTTCGGTTTCTCGGAGTTCACAGATGCCGAGGTATATTACACCGTCGAAAGCAAGCGGGGCTGGCTGTATCGCGCCGGCCTGGCGGGGGGCATGAACGCTTTTGAAGCCATGCTGCTGCGTTCCACTGCCGGCCTGTTTCTGATGGATATATCCAACGTCATCCCAGGTTTCCCGGCGCCAGAACTCGAACAATCGCTGGACGAGAAGCGCGCTCAGGTGCTGTATGACCTGGAAGTTCTCTCAACCCGGCCGCAGAAAACGGCTGCCCCCAGGCTGGTCTTTGCCCACATATTGCTGCCGCATGAGCCGTTTGTTTTCGATGCCCAGGGCGGAGCGGCGAATTACTCGGAAGGGTTAAGCGAATCTGCTTACGTGCAGGCTTACAGCCAACAGGTGGCCTTTCTCAACGACCGCTTGCTGCCGCTGCTGCGCACGATCATCGAAACCTCCGCCACGCCTCCCATTATCATCTTGCAAGGCGACACCGGCCCCGGGCGCGCTTCGCACCAGGGCCGCATGGCGATCTTGAGCGCGCTCTACCTGCCCGGCGACTGGTCTCAGCCGCTGCCGGTCGGCCTGACCCCGGTCAATAATTTTCGCCTGGTGTTCGACCGTTATTTCCATACGCAGCTTGGTTTGCTGCCGGATGAGAGTTATTTTTCGATCTATTCGAGCCCGCTGGATTTTGAGACGATCGCGAACACCTGCGCTGGGGAATGATGGTCAGATCGATATCGCCGGGGATGTGTTGGCAGGTTGTTGCGCAGTTTTGTGTGCAGATGGTCTATCCTGCACGAAGAAGATACTGATCGCTCCGGCCAATGCCAGGCCTGCCCACAAAATGAAGGGGGTCTGTGGGGTGATGGCGGCCAGGCTATTGCCCAGGGGCGGAGAGACCAGGCTTCCCAATCCTGAGAAGATCATGACGAAGCCAAAGGCTGTGCCGGCGTAAGTTGGGCCAACGCCTTCGGTCTCAACGATCATGGTGATGAAGATGGCCATAAAGCCATCGCGCACCAGTCCGGCGGTGAGCACGGCAGCCCATATCCAGCCGCCCTGCACCAGCGATAGCAGGCCGGTGCTGGTCAGCATGACCAGCGCAGCCGCCAGCAGCAATTTCTTGCGGCTGCCCAGGCGGTCGGAACCCAGTGCAATGGGCAGTACAAAGATCATACTGAGGGTATGAAAGCTGGCCAGAGCGCTGTCAGCCTGGGCCGCAGACCAATCCAAGCCGCGCAGGTATAAGGGCAGGTAACCCAGCAGACCCTGGACGCAGCCGTTGAATCCGAGGATGGTCAGGCCGAGCAGCCAGGTATTGCGCAGCCGGGCTACCTGCCGCATGGCCTGGCCCATAGAGACGTGTCCGGAAGCGGCATTTTTGACCGTTGGCGAAGAGACGCGCAGGAAGTACCAGGGAATGGCGAGCAGCATGGACAACATCCCATAGAGAAAGAGTACATTGCGCCAGCCTCCCAGCCAGGGTGAAAGCACGGCGGCGCTCAGCATGGAGCCGAGTAGGAAGCCCAGCGCCATGCCCATGGAGAGAATTCCGCTGGCCAGGCCTAACTGGCGCGCAGAGAACCACTGGCTGCATATCTTAAGATTGTTTGCCGTGACCAGGGGGTTTAATAGGCCGAAAAGGAACATCGTCGCGGCCATTGAGAAGAAGTCTTGCGACCAGCCGCGCCCGGCGCCAGCCAGGCCGTTGAGCAGGCAGGCCAGTATCAAGATGCGCCGGGGGCCAAAACGGTCGCCGATGGCACCGCCGAAAAAGCTGCTGAGAATGCTCGGAAGGGCAGAGATACCCCAAACCCAGCCCAATTGCAGCAGGCTCAGGCCCAGGTCTTGGGAAATTTCATCGAAAAGCACCGGCAGCGCCATGCTGGGAGCCGCAGCAACCATGGCATTGGTCAACATCGACAAGCCCAGGATCAGCCAGCGGGTATTGGATTCGGTCGGGTGCGTGGTGGACATGGATGCCTTCAACTGATGAGCTGCATAAGCGTGGGCGAAATTGGGCTACCGGCCTATTTTACTCGATATAGTTCATTCGAGAGGCTTGCCATCTTGGCAAAATTCACTTACACACATATAATTTAATCACCTGTGTAAATTCAGGTGTAATAGCCCCGGGCGGGGGATGGCAATATTGTCGAAGAAATTCTTGTTACCAATTTCGTATCTACTTGGGAGGGCCTTATGAAATATATCCACTTTGCTTGTGTATTATTCGTTGTATTGGTCATGACCTCGCTGGCGCCAGTAGTATCCAGAGCCGGCTCGTCAGATTCCCTATCCGGCAGGCAGCCACGCATGGCGGATAAAACGCCTCAGATGTTGAAAGATATCAACCTGACCGATAACTCATCTAATCCAAATTTCATGGCAGAATCGAATGGCGAGCTGTTCTTCACTGCCTTTGATACTGTACACGGCGTTGAGTTATGGAAGACCGGGAACGATCCGGTCAGCGTACAAATGGTCAAAGAGATCGTTTCGGGGACAGACGGCATCGATCCAGATGTCATGGTAGCTTATAAGAACCGAGTCTTTTTTAATGCGGATGATGGCGTAAATGGGGATGAGGTGTGGGTCAGCGATGGTACTGCGGATGGCACACATCTCTTTGTCGATCTGTGGCCTTATGGGGGAAGTTATCCGAGCGATATGGAGGTGGTGTCCGATACACTTTTTATCGCAACAGGTAGCGATTTGTTCACCAGCGATGGTACAGTAACCGGGACGGTCAATATGAGCCCTACCGGTAATGTTTCCGCAATGTTGCTTACGCCGTTCCAAAATATGGTGGTCTTCGTAGCAGATGATGGATCGCATGGATACGAAGTATGGAAAAGCGATGGCACACCGGCTGGCACGCAGATGGTCAAAGATATTGTCGTGGGATCAGGATCCCCATTAATCAACAGGATGGCAGCCACCAGCACCCATGTTTTCTTTAGCGCCAACGATGGCGTCCACGGTTATGAGCTCTGGAAAAGCGATGGCACCGAGGCCGGCACCACGATGGTGACCGATATCGTCCCAGGCAGCCAAGGCGGTGTGACGAGTTCCTTGCTTTATGCTGCCGGGGATGTGGTCTATTTTAGCGGCAGCAATGGCGGCCTGTGGAGAAGCGACGGCAGCGAGGCCGGCACGATCCTTTTGAAATCGCCCCTCGCAACATCTTACCAGATGACGCAGGTGGGCGACACGGTCTTTTTCAACGGGCTCGATGCCGAGCGTGGAGCTGAATTGTGGAAGAGCAATGGCACGCCGGCTGGCACACAACTGGTCAAAGATATTAACCCTGGCAGCTCTGGCTCGTTGCCTTATGGGGTGTTCACCTACCAGGGAAAGGTCTATTTCACGGCCGATGATGGCGTGAATGGCAGAGAATGGTGGCAGAGCGATGGCAGCGAAGCTGGCACGGTGCCTTTGAAAGATATCCAGGCCGGAGCGGGCAGTGGAGCCAATAAGATGTCGGCCTCCTATGTCTTCAATGGAGCCATGTTCTTGGCGGCTGATGATGGCACGCGAGGAATGGAGATGTGGCGCTCGGATGGCTCGGAAGCTGGCACCCAGCTTTTTGCCGAGATCAACCCCAGGAATGGAGAATCATACCCGCGCATCTTTACTCCCGTGCAAGACAACTTTTTCTTTATCGCAGACGATGGTATCAACGGCATCGAGTTGTGGGTATCGGATGAGACGGCGGGAGGCACGCACCTGGTCAAAAATATCCTGCCAGAAAGCTGGACGCAAAATACCCGGCCCGACAAGCTGACAGCCGTAGGGTCGATCCTCTATTTTGCGGCATCTGCAGGACAGTACCCGAACGGCAATGAGCTGTGGCGCAGTGATGGCACCGAAGAGGGCACATTCATGGTAAAAGATATTGCTCCGGGTACTGGCGACTCTGATCCAGAGACGCTGTTGGATCTCAATGGCACCCTGATCTTCACAGCAGACGACGCGGCAGGTAGAGAACTATGGAAAAGTGATGGAACGATCACCGGCACGGTGATGCTCAAAGATATCCATCCCTCAGGGTCATCGTCTCCGGATAATCTTGCTGTGGCGAACGGCGTCTTATATTTTATGGCCGATGACGGAGTCCATGGTTATGAGCTCTGGAAGAGCGATGGAACGCCTGAAGGTACGGCACTCATCAAGGATATCAACCCCAGCGGGGATGCCTTTCCGAGCGAGTTTACCAGCTACGCCGGTGGAATTTATTTCGCTGCAGATGATGGCGTACATGGGCGCGAACTATGGAAGACGGACGGAACCGAGACCGGGACCATGATGGTTACTGAAATCAATCCCAGCGGCTTTGGCTCTCCGGCATCATTGGTTGCGCACAATGGCGGATTGTATTTTATTGGGGATGACGGAGTCCACGGTGGGCAGGATCTATGGAAAACAGATGGCACTGCTGAAGGCACCGTGATGGTGAAAGACATCTCGCTTGGCATCTATATCTATTCTGACTCCACCAGCTTGTTCAGCGTGGGTAATCGGCTGGTCTTCGTTGTTGTTACTCCTGAGTACAAAAGCGAACTGTGGAGCTCTGACGGGAGCGAGGCCGGCACGGTTCTGATCATGTCTCTCAGTATCGGCGAGAATAATCCGACAACCTGGCCCTCCTTGCCCCAATTGTTTGTGATCCAGAATAGCGTGTATTTCGACGCCAATGACGGCATCCACGGTCAAGAGATTTGGTCCAGCGATGGCAGCGAAGCGGGCACGCATATGGTGATGGACCTGTTTACCGGCAACACCGCACCCAAGATTTTCGTCCTGGGCGTCATGGGCTCGCGGTTGTATTTCCGGGCGGACGATGGCATTCATGGTGCAGAGATGTGGGTCATGGATGTAAACTCGCTGTATGAGATCTTTTTACCGATTGCGATTCGGTAAGTTTACTCAGGGCTTATTGTAAACAAAGAGTTCGATACCCGCAGGTGGTTTCGAACTCTTTAGATTCTTTACTATTGTCAAAGATAACATTAGCGGGTATCCTTGGCGGGTAATGGCGACTTCTCTGATCTTTCTCATTCCCCTGGTGCTGGGTTTCACCTGTAACCTGGCGAGCGCATTTACCACGTTCTATTCATGGCAGTATGGCGAACGGCGCGGTACGCTGTTGAGCGCTGTCTTGCGGAATATCCTGGGCATCCCGGTGTGGGCAGCCGGCTTTGCGCTGGCGGCGCGCACCCCGGCGCGACCCCTCTTTGTTTCAACGCTGCTGCTGCGAGTGATCGCCTGGTCGATCATTGCCGCCGGCATGGGGGTGATCTTGGCGGCATTGGTGACCATCCGCTTCCGCTCTGCTCTGCCATCTCGGCGCGATGGGCTGGCGCAGGAGGGCATTTATGCTCACATCCGCCATCCCATCCACACCGGCACGCTGTTGGAGTTTAGCGGCTTGTTCTTGCTGCTGCCAACCTGGCCGGTGATGACGGCTTGCCTGTGCGGGCTTTGCTGGTTGGTCTTGCAAAGCCGCTTTGAAGAGTATGACCTGCTCCAGCGCCTGCCGGACTATCGAGACTACATCGAGCGGGTGCCGCGCTTCGCGCCGCGCTTGCGGCGCAGCAAGTGACAGGAGATTGTATTTACCGAGGCGCAAAGAGGTTAGCAGCCGGCGCTATTTTCCTAACAATTTACCGAACCAGAACCATAACACGCCGGCGGCGGGTTTGCCGTGGATGGAGGCGGATTTGTCCTGCAGGGCAATGGGCGGGTAGTAGCCGCGCGAGACGAAGCCGCTGATCCAGGGCCGGTCGCTGACGGCTTGCAGCAGCGCTTTGTAAACCTCCGCCTGCCCCGGCAGATCGATTGCCAGGTTGGGAACGTCTGGGCGAGGCCGGTCGAGCATCTCAACGGCCAGGCAGGCGCCTTCGCTGGCTGGCAGGCAGCCGGTGCTGCCGCCCTGCGCCGAGGGGTACGCAGCGGCGATGATGACCGGTTTTTCAATTTGCTGCTGGAAGGGCAGGGCAATCTGATCCAGGGAGCGGCCTGCGCCTGCCGCTAAAGCGGCGGCATCTGCACCGGGTGTTTCGGCCAACGGGGCGGACCACAGGATATACACCATGTCGAAATCGGAGAGGAAGGCGGGCGCAAGCGTGCCGGCCCCTGCCGGCGAGGCTGGCAGGCTGGTGGATGGGATGGCCCACAACAGGCTGCCGCTGAAGCGGGTGCGCACTTCGGCGATCAGGGCGTGCCAGCGCTCGGCGGCGTCCTCGGGCAGGCCGGTTGATGAGCCGTCTGCCAGCAGGCCGCCGGGCAGCGCCGGGCCGAGCCATTCGCCGCCCATAACCAGGGCGCCCGCACCGTACTGACTGGCAAGGTCGGCGTGATGCAGGATGAACTCGCGGTAGTTGTTGAACCAACTCACCCAGAAGGGGAAATCGTGGGGTGTGGAGATCCACCAATCTTGCGCCGCGCCGGAGAAGCGCGGCTGGGGGAACAGGGCCACACTCATCCCCAGGTTGCGCGCCTGGAGCAAGGTGCTGACCAGCTCAGGGTAGGGCATATCGTAGCCGGCGACGGGCTCTAGCACGGGGGGAGAGCTGTGGGTGTAGCTCCAGGTGGGCGAGAGCACCAGCCAGTTGCCATTCAGGCTGGCGGACTCTTGGACGGCGTTGGTCAGCAGCGGCCCCCAGGCGGGATGGTAGGCGGCTAAATATTCGATACCCGCGAAGAAGCTCTCGCCGCGCGGTGCGGGCGAGATGTTCGGCACGGTGACGGGATTGGCGGGTGCGATCCAGGCCCAGGAGGCAACCGTGTCTTGGATGGTGAGAACGCCATTCACCGCCTGGGAATCGGCCGCTGGGTACAGCGGGGCCAGGCTCACGCTGCGGCCTGCTGCCAACAGCCCTTCTTGCCCACTCTCATCGGCGCTGCCGCACAGGCCGCCGCGGCAATAGCGGTACTTGAGGGTTGACAAACCGGCCAGCGGCGAGAACAGGGTGTAACTCCAGCGGTTATTGGCGGCCGGCCACATGGGAATGGGTTCTGCCCAGCCGAAACCGGGGTTGAACTGGATGGCGATGGTTTCGCCCTGGGGGTGCGGGGCGACGGCCACTTCGAAGCGCAGCGT
Source organism: uncultured Anaerolineaceae bacterium (assembly GCA_964629965.1). Taxonomy (GTDB): domain Bacteria; phylum Chloroflexota; class Anaerolineae; order Anaerolineales; family UBA4823; genus CAZVRZ01. The sequence goes on along the minus strand of CAZVRZ010000017.1, from coordinate 20,368 downwards.
AGATAGGCTGTCTTGCGTTTCGGGGGCCTCCTTCCAGGTGGAAATGGTATCTTCGATCAAACGGTTTTCGGCAGGTACGATCAACTGGCGGGTAAAGAACTGCCCCTGGCCAGGGCTGCCGGTGGTCGAACGCTCGCTATTCCAAAGACCGTCGCCCAGGGTGTAACGGTAACGCAGGTCTGCGCCGGCCGGCAAGGTGAGGGTGAGGGAGAAGCGCCCATCGGGCAGGCGAGCGAGCTCTGGCATGCGGGCGGCAATGGCGCTGAGGCCCGCGCCCAGGTCGGCAAAGGTGTTGCCCAACTGGCTGAAATTGCCTGCCAGGCGCAGCACGGCATCGGGTGGGGTGTCTGCGGGTGCGCTGACTGCGAACACCAGGTTGACCAACGGGGCAACCGATAGGCGGATGGGGGCAGGCGTGGCAGAACCGGCCTCGACCTGCGCGTTCTGCTGGTAGGTCTGGTAAGAGCCGTCCAGGGAGTAGGCTGCCAGGTTGTGAGAGCCAGGCGGCAGGCCCTCGAGCAGGTAGCTGCCATCGGCGCGGGTCAGGGTTTGGGCGCCGCCGGCGGCCACCAGGATGCTGGGCAGCGGCTCGCCAGTTTGCGCATCGAGCACTTCTCCATAAATGCGCCCGCTGGAGCCGTTGAAGGTGGTATCTGTCCAGCGGCTGAGCGTGTCTTGCACCAGGGCGGGGCCGTTGACCTGGAACAGGCGGTAGCGCACGGCGCGCCCATCGGCGGTGTGCTCCAGCACATGATAGGCGCCCGAGCGTTCGTAGCGATACTTGACGATGGTGTTCAGAGCGAGCGGTATGATGGCGATGAAGTGTTGGGCGTCTTCGGCTTCCATTCGATATTGCTGTTGGTTGAAAGCCAGGCCGGTGATCTCGTCCAGGATGGTCAGGTGGATGATTTCGCCCGGCGACAGCGTTGCGGGCAAGGTCAGGCGAAAAGTGACCATGGCCTGCACTGCGGCGGGGAAGGGTGTGGGCAAGGGATCATCGGATTGCGGCGCTGCCGCCGGGTACGACGGGGTTGGGTACAGCGGGGCCAGGCTGTCGCAGGCAGAGAGCAGCAAAGAAAGGATGAGCAGGATGGCCAGCCAGCGGTGCCGGGCGGGGGGGCGGGTAGAGACGCTTGCGGTACAGAACACCGCTTTTGCGTCTCTACGGCGGGGCGAGAGACGAGATGTGGACATGGCAATCCTTTCAGCTCGCAGGGGGCTGTCCTTCATTTGCAGCGAGCTCGCAGAGTTTCAGGAAGATCTCGAAATTGGGGATTTTGCCGAGGGGGATCGTGCGGTAGATCTGCCCCGAGGATGCTCCCTGGGCAGTATCCTGCCGGATGGTGATGGTCAGCAGGCCGTTTTGCACGGAGAGGCGGTTGGCGTGGGGCCAGGGGACGATGACAGGCGCTAAGAAAAGCCTGCGATATTCCAGGGCTGACAGGCTGATGGACAGCGGCCCAAAGGCCAGCGTTTTACTGGAAAGCAGTTCCTGCTGCAGGGCAGTTTCGCGGCGAGGGTAAAAGCCTGCTTTGAGCCGGGTGACCAGCTCGACCAGGTCGCCGGGCGGGCTGTACCTGTTCAGCGAGATGACCTGCCCGGTTTGCAGCCGCAGATGGGCGCGGGTTTGAATGCGCCGGGGAGCCCACAGGTCGCTGTACTGCGCCAGTAGGATGCTATCGAGCGATTCCCAGGTGTATGTGCGGGCAGGGCGCAGCGGCAGCCGCAGGGTGATCCCGCTGCGATGCAGGCTGAGCGAACGGTATTTCACCAGGCGATAGACGACCAGCACGGCAAGCCAGGCCAGGGCAGCCAGGAAGGCCAGCGCCAGCCAGGGAAGGCTCCAGGTTTGGGCGGCCAGGTAGCCGTGGTTGCTCAAACCGTCATACAACTGGTAGAGGCCGGCGATGGCGGGCAGCGCAATGCTGAGCGCCGCGCACACCAGGCAGGCAGTTATCTGCCATTTCGCCCAGCGGGCAGGCTGGTAGGTGGCGATATTGGAGGCGGGCGGAGAGACGGGGGATGGAAGATGGCGAGGCTGGGTGTCGTCGAGCGGGGCCGGGGAGGCAAGAGCGGTGTTCTGTACCGCAGCGGTGTCCACGGGGGGGACATGGCGGGGCTGGGTGTCGTCGAGAGGGGCTGGGACGGACTGAGATGAGTACATCTCGGCTGGGTACAGCTCCTTTTGCGTCTCTACGGGTTGGATGCGGGAGGGGCGGGTCATAGGCATTGATTTATGACGGTGCAATATTCGGGCCAGTGGCAGCCAGATATCCCGTCATGGGTGTGGGTGCGTTCAGTCGGAGCGGCGGCGCTGGGCAAGATATGCCAGGCCGATGCTGAGGAAATATAGGATTGTCATGGGCAGCATCATGAGCGCCATGTTGGCGGGATCGATGGTGGTGGTGATGGCGGCTGCCAGGATGGCAATGACCACGATGGCAATGCGCCACTGGTCTGCCAGCATCTTGGCATTCACCATGCCCAGGCGCGCCAGCACGAAAATGACCAGTGGAAACTCAAAGGCTGCGCCCAGCCAGAAGGTGGTGTTGATGACGAATTGAAAATAGGACTGCGGTCGCCAGGCGGAGGCCAGGCCCATGAAGTTCATCAAGAAGGGCAGCGCGGCTGGCAGCATTAAATAATAAGCGAAGGCCATACCAGACAAGAAAAAGGCGGCGGCAATGGGGATGGAGAACAAGCTGAAGATGCGTTCACCGCGCTTGAGGCCGGGAGCAGCAAAGAGCCACAACTCGAAAGCGATCAGCGGGAAAGCCACGGTAAAGCCAAACAGCAGAGCAACGCGCATGACCACGCCCACCGGCTCGGTCACATCGATGGCTTCCAAGGCCTGGATGCCGCCGGGCAGCGGGCGGGATAAGAATTTCATGATGGGGGTGATAAAGGTGAAGCCAATGGTGGTGGTAATCACCATGTAGATTAAGACGCGGAAGAGATGCTTGCGCAGGGCGTCCAGGTGTTCCAGCAAGGCCAATGGGTTCTGCACCGATTTGGCGAATACTTCTGGCAGGTCGCTGTCATCTTCTTCTTCCGAGAAGAATTCAATGGTGTTTTTGAGAGCTGCAGCGGTCTTTCGGAACAGCCAGGCGATGAAGCGAAAAGGAGCGGTGATGATGTTCCACAAGGTACGGAAGAATTTGCGCATGGTCAGGAGCCGGCTCCTTCGCTGTGGGGCGTCTCAGGGGATTGTGAGGCTTGCGGCACAGACCGCCCCTCTTGCGATCCCACGGCGGTGTCTTTGGTGACGTCCATGTCTTCTTGCCAGTCTTTGATGTCGGTGGACAGGTCTTTCCCTATCTGTTCCAGGTCGTTCAAGCCCATGTTTTCTTTGAGCTTTTCTTCAGAGAATTCTTCCTTCAGTTCATCCAGGCCGGTTTCTTCCATGAGCTTGCTGGGAGCATTGCGCAGCTCGCTCGAAATCTGGCGCACAACCGTCCATTCTTCCGAATTTACCAGCTTACGCAGCCACTTTCCCAGCGTGCGCCCGGCTTTGACCAGGTCCTTGGGCCCAAAGATGAGCACAACCAGCAGCAGGATCAGCATGAATTCGAGCGGGCCGATGCCAAAAATATTCATACCGTTTTCTTGGGTCCATGATGGAAGGATTGGATGATCTCGTTGAGGTGCAGCGCCAGGCTGCCCAGCACGCCGTTGACAAAACGCGGCGAGCTGTCGGAACCATAGAGCTTGGCCAGTTCGACCGCTTCGTTGATGGCTACTTTGAGCGGCGTCTTACCGCTGACGGCGATCTCCCACAGGGCGATGCGCAAGATGTTGCGGTCGATGATGGCGACCTGGTCGAAAGGCCACTCGGGAGCGCGTTTGGCAATGGTGAGGTCCAGTTCTTTGACAACTGGCAGTACACCCATGACAATTTCACGGGTGAAATTAAAGAGAGTCTCTTCGATCGTCTCTTCTAAGCGGCGCTCTTCGAGCACTTCTCCGACCGGATGGCCTGTTAGATCAATTTCGTAAAGTGCTTGCAGGGCAATGCCACGGGCCCTGGTGCGTGGTTTCATAACGGTTAGGTTGCAGCCTCCACAGGGTAATCGATGTCTTCGATGTGAACGTTGACGCGCCCTACCGTCATGCCCACCATCTCGGTAATGGCGCGCGAGACTTCGCGCTGGATGTTGCGGCTGATTTCGCGCACGTTGACCTCATTCTTGAGGACCACGTAAATATCCACATAGGCGGCATCGTCGATGATCTCCAGGCCAATGCCTTCGGCGCGCTGGCGGCCTTTGATCAAGCGGCTCATGTTGCTGGGAGGGGCGGACACCAGGCGGCTGACGCCTGCCACCTGGGTGGAGGCCAGCCGGGCGATGGTTAACAATACTTCGGGTGCTATCGTAGTTTTTCCTTCAAATTCATCCATGCTACACCTACATCATAACCATACCGCCATCCACTGCCAGCACTTGCCCGGTGATGAAAGCGGCTTCATCGGAGGCCAGGAAGGCCACGGCATAAGCAATCTCTTCGGGAGTGCCCATGCGGCCCAGGGGAGTGGCTTTGAGGATGGCTTCTTTTAGATCGGCTGCCAGGTCAACGGTCAGGGCAGTGGGGATGAAGCCGGGGGCAACGGCATTGACGGTGACCTGGCGGGAGGCCAGCTCGCGGGCCAATGCCTTGGTCAGCCCGATCAGGCCGGCTTTGGAAGCGGAATAATTGGCCTGGCCCACCTGCCCGGCCTGTCCGGAGACCGAGGAAATATTGACGATCCGTCCGTAGTGCTGCTTCATCATGGGACGCACCACAGCTTTGCAGCAGTTGAAGGCGCCCTTCAAGTTGATGTCGATGACCAGATCCCAATCGCTTTCATCCATGCGCATGATCAGCTTGTCGCGGGTGACGCCGGCGTTGTTCACCAGGATATCCACCCGACCAAATTCGGCCATGATCTTTTCGATCAATGCCTGGGCGCTGGCGAAACTGGAAACGTCGACCGCCACAGCCACCACCTTCTGCCCGCTGGCAGCGGCGACCTCGGCGGCGGCGCTTTGGGCCAGTTCGGCCTGCAGATCGGCGATCACCACGCTGGCGCCGCGCTGGGCCAGCACCTCGGCGATGGCCCGACCGATGCCGCGCGCTCCCCCGGTTACAACAGCGACTTTACCTGCGAAGCTCATTTGTCAGTCTCCTTTAGCTGAGATGATCAAGCACGCGCCTTGATTATACCTGAAAATGGCGCTTTCAGATTTCTCGTATTCCAGGGCGCACGCTTTTCTAATAGTTGAGGTATGCCAGAGCAGCTTTGCCGCCTTGCCATGCCCCAGAAAACCTTTCTCTTGGTGAAAAGAACACCCAAGGTTCTCGCAGGGTACGAAAGCGGAGCGGGGAAGATTCTCAGGCGAGGAGTTTCTCTAAGTCGACCGGTGCACCCAGCACCAGCCCGGCAGCTTCGCGAGCGATCCTCTTGATCAGGCCGACCAATACGCTGCCCGAGCCCATTTCAATGAAGGTGGTCACACCGTGGCTGGCCATGAACTGCACCGACTCGGTCCAACGCACCCGGTTGCGCAGTTGCCCTTGCAGGTCGGTGCGGATCTGGTCGGCGCTGGAAAGCGGCTCGGCGCTGACGTTGCCCACCAGCGGTAAATGGGGATTGCGGAAGGGGGCGCTCTGCACGGCCTGGTTGAAGCCTTCTTGGGCGTGCGCCATGAGCGGCGAGTGGGCGGCGATGCTGACTGCCAGGCGCATGGCGCGCCGCGCACCGGCGGATTGGGCCAGCGCCAGCGCCCGGTCGAGGGCGGCGTTATCGCCAGAGATGACCACCTGCCCCGGGCAGTTGTCGTTGGCCACCTGCACGATCTCTGCGGTGGTGCTGGCTTCGGCGCACAGCCTGTCGAGGGTAGGGATATCCAGCCCCAGGATGGCAGCCATGCCGCCGGGGCGAAGTTCGCCGGCCTGTTTCATCAGGCGGCCGCGTTCGCGGGCCAGCTTGAGGGCCTCGGCGAAGGGCAGCGCTCCGCAGGCCACCAGGGCGCTCAGTTCGCCCATGGAGTGCCCGGCGACAAAGGCTGGTTGGAAGCCGGGGTGCTGCTCCTGGAAGATGCGCAGTGCGGCCACCGAATGGGCCAGCAAGGCCGGCTGGGTATTGAGCGTGTCGTTGAGAGCCTCTTCCGGCCCTTCCCAGGCGATATTGGAAAGGGCAAATCCCAGGATCTCGTCAGCCTGGGCGAACACGGCGCTGGCCGTGGGGAAGGAATCGGCCAGGGCGCGCCCCATGCCAAGCGCCTGCGAACCTTGCCCGGGAAAGACGAAAGCGGTTTGTGACGGTTCCATGCGTACCTCCAGGATTTAAAACGTTCGGGCCGTGGATCTCACGGCCCGGAAGGCTTACTTCTTTTCCTCAACCTCGATGACTTCACGACCTTTGTAATGGCCGCACTTGGGGCAGACACGATGCGGCAGGCGCATTTCGCCGCAATTGCTGCACTGCACCAGGTTGGCTGCCGTTAGGGCGTCATGTGCACGACGGCGATCGCGACGACCGGATGAGTGTTTGCGCTTTGGCTGTGGGGGCATGAGCTTACTCCTGTTTCTGGTTCCAATAACCCGTTAAAATATCATAAGAAGACCTGCCCATTGGGCAGGCGAAGGGATTATACGTGTGAGCGGGCCGGATGTCAAGGGGAAAACGATAACTTTTGTGGTATAACTGCGGCTTATGGACACGCGCAAGATTACCCTGGGCCACCTGGCGGCTGCTTTGACGATCTTTATCTGGGGGATTACCTTTATTTCGATCAAGATGCTGTTGGCGCCCTTTTCGCCGGTCGAGATCATGTTCTTCCGGCTGGCGCTGGCTTTGTTGGCACTGTTCATCGCCAGCCTGCCCCGGCTGAGGTTCAAGCGGCCGGAGGCGGGCTCCTGGCGTGCGGAGCTGCTGTATATGGGGGCCGGGTTGTGCGGGGTGACTTTGTACTTCTTGTTCCAGAATACGGCCCTGGCTTACACCCAGGCCTCGAACGTGAGCGTGCTGGTGTCGGTTGCGCCGCTGCTGACCGCCCTGGCAGCGCGTTTCTTCTTGAAAGACGAGCCGTTAAAAGCAAACTTTTTCGTTGGCTTTGCAATTGCCATGGCGGGCATTATCCTGATCGCTTTCAACGGCAGCTATATCCTCAAGCTGAATCCGTTGGGCGATGTGCTGTCCATCCTGGCGGCGAGCGTGTGGGCCTGTTACTCGGTGCTGGTGAAGAAGATCAGCCTGCAGCAGCAGGCGGCGGCAGTGGTGGTGACGCGCAAGGTTTTCACTTACGGCCTGCTGTTCCTGCTGCCGGTACTGCCGCTGTTCGACTTCCGCCTGGGCCTGGAGCGATTGGCTGTGCCGAGCAACCTGTTTCACCTGCTCTTCCTGGGGGTGGGCGCCTCGGCGCTGTGCTTTGTCACCTGGAACTACGCCGTGGGGGTTTTGGGCCCGGTCAGGACCAGCGTGTATATCTACCTGTCTCCGGTGATCACGATCATTGCTGCGGCGTTGTTTTTGCACGAAAAGATCACGCTGCTGGCCGTGCTGGGCGTGGCTTTCATCCTGGCAGGGATGTATCTTTCGGAGCGAGGGAAGAGAGAGTAACACGAGATTATCTTAAAAGGAAAGTAAATCGCAACATTTGCCGGGTTGACCAAGCAGTAGTAGAATAAGCTGAGATAACTATCAGTATTAAAGGTGTTAGGGTACCAGGGAGGCCGCAATGAGTATTCTGAATGCGTTTCACCGGATTAAAATTGGACGGCGGTTGTTGTTCGCCGGGCTGGCGGGGTTGATAGTGATAGTTACAACCGCTGGGTTGGCACTGGCGGAGGAAGATGCCTCGCCGGTAAGCTCGCTGGCGGCCGGCAGCAGCCATACCTGCGTGCTGGTGGATGGCGCGGTGCGCTGTTGGGGTTATCTAGGGACCATCGGCGTGCCGCAATACACCGATCGCTCGATCCCGGTGGCGGTCAGCGGCCTGCCGGCGGGCGTGCGCGGCCTGCAGGCAAGCAGCACCCATACCTGTGTGATTACTCCATCCAACGGGGTGATGTGTTGGGGATTAAACCTGAACGGGCAAGTCGGCGATGGGACGAGTCAATTCCGCCAGACACCGGTGAATGTGACCGGCTTGGGCGGGGCGGTCAGCTCGCTGGGCTTGGGCTACAGCCACACCTGCGCCGTGCTGAGCAGTGGCGGGGTGCAGTGTTGGGGATTGAACGCCAACTACCAGGTTGGCCTGCCATCGGGCAGTTCCTCTTGGACGCCGGTGGATGTGGCCGGGCTGTCTGGCGTGCGCAAGGTAGTGGGCGGTGGGGCGCACACCTGCGCACTGCTCAACAGCGGAGCGCTCAAATGTTGGGGATATAACTACTACGGCTCATTGGGCAACGGTCAGAGTGGCAGTAGCGCAGACACTCCCACGCCGCAGGATGTGGTCGGCCTGGATCACGGGGTGTTGGATGTGGCGGCGGGTAATTATTCCACCTGCGCCTTGTTGGAAAGCGGCCAGGTGAAGTGCTGGGGATTGTTGATGAGCCTGTTTACGAATACACCCCAGGCTATGGCGGGGCTGGAGAGCGGTGTGACCGCCCTGACGATGGGAGTTGACCATCTGTGCACGCTGCATACCGGCGGGCAGGTGAAGTGCCTGGGCAGCAACGGCGCCGGCGAGCTGGGCGACGGCACCAATGTCTCACGCATCACGTCCGCAGTCGTGCCGGGCTTTGAGAGTGGGGCGAGCGCGGTAGAAGCCGGCCTGTACCATACCTGTACAGATGTCAACGGGCGGGTGTGGTGTTGGGGCTCGGATGGCAGCGGCCAACTTGGCATCGGCACGGCCACCTGGGCTACGCGGCCCTGGCCGGTGGTGGCGCTGAGCGGGCAAACCCTGGGTGGGATGACCAGCAGCAACAATTACGCCTGTGCCTTTACCACTGGCGGGGCGCTGTATTGCTGGGGCCTGAACGGCGCCGGCTCGTTGGGGATCGGTGAAGCGAAAGACATGAGTTATTCGCTGCCCCAACCGGTCAATGGTATCACCAGCGGAACAACCCAGGTAGCGGCAGGCGCTAATACCTGCGCAGTGGTCAACGGTGCGGCCTGGTGCTGGGGGCGCAACAATTTTGGGCAACTTGGCAATGGTACTCGCGAAGATGCCTCTACTCCCAGCCAGGTGAGTGGCTTGAGCGGTGTGAGCAAGGTTTCCGTAGTGCCCTGGGCCGACCAACCGCATTCCTGCGCGGTTGCTAATGGCGGAGCCTGGTGCTGGGGTGGCAATTACGTGGGACAGCTCGGCAACGGTCAATCGGGCGTGATTAATGGCGAGCCGACTCCGCAGCAGGTGGTAGGGCTGGCCGGCGGCGTGACCGATATCGCTGCGGGCGGTAATCACTCGTGCGCGGTGGTCAACGGCGCGGCCCAGTGTTGGGGCTCGGCTTACTATGGCCAGCTTGGCAACGGGGTTTCGGGCGTGAATGACCGCTACACCAGCCCGGTGGCTGTGACCGGTCTGAGCAGCGGTGTGACGGCCATTGCTACCGGGGTTGAGTTCTCCTGTGCGGTGGTGAATGGCTCGGCGCGCTGCTGGGGGCGCAACGATGCGGGTCAGCTTGGCGATGGCAGCCTGACCAACCACAGCACGCCCGGGCAGGTGAGCGGGCTGACCAGCGGGGTGACGGCGATCTCGACCGGCGAAAAAAGGGCCTGCGCGGTCAAGGGCGGCGAGGTGTACTGTTGGGGCGGGACGGTGGGTTCTGTCAGCACACCCTACAAGATATCCGATCTAAGCGGCGTGACGCAGGTCTCGCCCGGCTATGATTATTCCTGCGCGCTGAATGCCCAGGGAATGTCTTGCTGGGGCAGCAACCAATACGGGCAGCTCGGCGACGGGCGCACCCACCAGAACAACCGCCCAACGCTGGTGTTGGGCTTTGGCCCGCAGCCTGAGCTGCGCATCAACCACGACACGGCTGCTCCAGGCAGCCCGCTGCGGCTGGTGGGAGCAAACTTTCCGGCCAACGAGTTGGTGCTGCTCAAAGCGAATGGGAACGGGTTCTGCACTGTTACCAATGGGCCGGACGGTTTCTTCCCGGCAGTGCTGTTGACCGGTGGGGCTGCAGACGGCTATTATGAGATCACGGCGATCGCCAAAGGCGTGCGGGCCTCGACCAGTTTCAACCTGGTTTCCGGAGGCACAGTCCATCCCATGCAGGGCGGCGGGCCTACCTGCGCCCTGGCGGGCGGCGCTGAACCTACCCCAGCGCCAACGCCTACTACGCCGCCCGGCGTTGTGCAGCCTGCGCCGGTGGTGAAATCGATCCAGCCAGAGCAGGGCGATGCCAGCCTGGTGAGCCAGGTAGAGATCTACGGCAGCAACTTCCAGGTGGGGGCGATCGCCCGCCTGGGCACGATCAATGCCATCCAAACCAGTTTTGTCGACTCGACCCATCTCACCGCCCATTTTCCCGGCGGATTGGTCGCCGGCATATACGATGTGAGCGTGCTTAACCCGGGTTGGAGCAAGGGCACCCTGGCGGCGAGCTACACCGCCATGACGGTTGACCCCGTTTCTCCAACAGTACAGGACGATCTGTACGGCTATGATTATGAGCTAACCTCGGAAAACTTCAACGAGACGGTGGGACAGGCAACCAAGGTATGGTTCACCTTGCGCCGCCTGGGAGGCTCTGCGGCGCTCAACAATATCACAGTACGCTTTTACGTGGGTGCAGCCGGCCTGAACGATCCCGCCAGCCAGGGCACATTGATTAATTCGGCAGTGGCGGCCGGCTTGAAGACCAGCGGCTGGCAGGTGGTTTCGGTGAATTGGACGCCGGCACAGGCTGGATCGCAGGAATTGTACGCGGTGATCGATCCGCAGAATGCGATCGCTGAGCTGGATAATAGCAACAACCTGTACCACAACTGGGTGCAGGTGCAGCCTGCGCCGCCGGTGGACTCCACGCCGCCGGTGGTGACTTCGGTCACTGGGCCGGACGTAGTGTATACGCCGCACGCTGAGATACTGGTGCAGGCCAGCGATGCGGGCGGCTCTGGGGTGGCATGGGTAGATTATGTGGTGTGGGAATATTTCCCGGCGGTGCGGGCATGGCTGGTAACGCAAGACAGCGGCTGGCGGCGCTTCCAGGCCGGCAGCGTGAACCATTATTCGCTAGGTATGGATTACTTCAGCGGGCCGAGGTGGGTGGATGTGTGGGTGGCCGATGGACAGGAAAACTTGTGCGAGGAGCCGGGCAGCGTGATCGTGAACTATATCGAGCCTGATAGCTTTGTGGGAGCGGGCGAATCAAACCTGTTCCTGTTCGAACGCCAGACGGGAGAGACCATCGCCGCCAACCTCACCAATCAGTACAGCACCAGTGACGCCGATCTGTACATCTGGCCGCCCGATTATCCCACCCGTCCCTACTGGTATTCGGCTAATGATGCCGGGCTGAACGAATCGTTGAATGTGACCGCTCCGGTGGCGGGTTTCTACTGGCTAGAAGTGTACGGGTATGACTTTGCCTTCTATGACCTGGCGGTGGCGGTCAGCCTGGACGAGGCGCTTCCAGATGCCATCACTGCTGCAGGAGATGATGCCGCCAAGACGCTGCGCAACCTACCTCTGGCGACTGGCGACAATATCCCTTCGCAAATCTACCGGTTGTCGCAGTTGGCGCGCAGCGTGTTCTTGCCGCTGCTCAAGCGGTAATCTTGATGGAGAATTGGATAGGAAGGAGTGAAGCTATCGGCTAAAATATGAATCTATTCAAAACACTTATTGACGGCATTACCGACGAAAAGATCTTCAAGCGCATCTGCTGGTTGTATATCATCTTATTCGGGATATTACTTTTTGCCATCGTGGCGAGTTATTATCTCTTTCCCGAAGGTTTCTTGCGGGGGAAGCATCCTGTCGCCAGCCAGTTGGAGCTTTCTCCCAATCTGTTCATTTCGATGCTGCAAATATTCGCATATAACTTGATTCCCACCGGATTAATAATGGCATCCAGCCTGCTTGCACAGCAGTCTAAAGTAAGCAAAGATAGATTTGTGCCGATGGGATACCTGGCTTTTTGGGTGGTGGTGCTGCTGCTGGCTGTATACGTCGGAACATGGTCATTTGATATCGTTACGGCGGCGCCGCCTCTCCAGGATAGGCTTTTGCAGGTGTTTGATATTTTCCATCACTCGGGGATACTCGAACTCTCTGCCTACCTGATGGCGGCTGCTACCTCCTATAAGTTTACGCTGTGGTACTCTGACGGACGGAGTATCATCCGCAGCCGCAAAAGAGAAGAGATCAAATTGGATACGCCCGAAAAGATTTGCCTGTTACTCGTCTTTATTTTGCTTATCTGCGCTGCCTTGATCGAATCTTACAACATCGTCCAACTTGCTGCATCATAAAGAGCTGTTCTTGCCCCTGCTCAGGTGGCAGCCAATCCCGGGGTTTGCTCAGTTCTCGCCAAAGACGAATTTGACCCTGGGTTCGTCCTGGTACATTTGGCGCAGTTCCATATAGTAGGGATCGCCGCCTTCCTGTACCATGAGATGGTAACGGGCTGCTAATTCGGGGAAATCCTTATCCAGGTAGGCGAAGAAGCGCTGCCCGGCTGTACTATCCTTTTCCAGGCGGAGCTTGTCCAGGTAAACGGGCATATCGGCGGGCAGGGCTGCGATCATGGCCTTGACATCCGTGATGCCGGGCAGGACGGGCGTGATGAAAACCCAGGTGGGGATGCCCAGGCGGTGCAGCTCGTTCGCGGTGCGAATGTTGGGCAGATCGTGCGCGATGGGCGCGCCGCGCAAGTGCGGCAGGTTGGCCTGTCCCACGCAAACGACCAGCTTGTCGCCGAAAGAGCGGAACAGGTCGATGTCTTCGAGCAGGGCGGGTGCATTCGATTTCGTCGATAGCACGCAGGGAAAACCGAGCTGCTGCACCACTTGCAGCGTGCGGCGTGTCAGGCGATATTTGCTCTCCAGCGGCATATACGGATCGCTGCGGCTGCCCACGTAGAGCGTTTGCGAGGTGTCCCAATTCGCCAACTCCCGTTCCAGGATTTCGGGCAAATTGGTTTTGACCAGGATGTCCTGGTTCCAGGTTGGATCTCGCCATTGAAAGCAGTAGGGGCAGTACAGTTGGCAGCCATCATAGGCATCGATCACCGGCGTCTTGCCGCCATCGGGTTGGTGCTCGTACTCGATAGCGGTGGTGCAAAGGATTTCTTTGATCATCGCCAGAGGTCCTCCAGCGGCTGAGTATAACATATGCCCGGGCGGCTTCGATAAATCGCAGGCGACAGAGCGCTTATGGTATCATAGCCGGAAGTCCATTTTAGTTAGGAGGAAGGCTCTCATGAGAAAGGCGTTCTCTTTCATCCTGGGGATGGCAATGGCCTTTGGCCTGGCGGCCTGCCAGGTGGGCTTCACGCAGGCCACGGCCGCGGCGGGGGTTGCCACCAGCCTGGTGGAGACGGTGCTGCCCGCATTATCTGCAACGCCTTCTGCAACAACGACTGCCACGGCGCCTGCAGAGGCTGCCACTGCTGCCGCGCCTGTTGCTGGTGGGGATACCGACGGGGATACCGTCGGGCATACCGACGGGGGTACCGACGGAGATACCGTGCCCGATATGCCCGCGCTGGAGGCTCGGGTGGGTTACGCCATCCACCAGCCGGCTTTCTTGCCCGAAGGGTACCAATGGGTGGGCGCCACGCTGGACGAACGCACGCGCAGCGTGTGTTTGCAATACCGCTATCCCCATGAGATGTATGATCTTATTTTGTTGCTTGCCCAAGGACCCGTCGATGAGGCGCCGCAGTTGGCGATCGTGCCGGGCTGGCCCGAGTTTTCTGTGATGAGCGTGCCGGTATCCATCGGCGGCGCGCAGAACAGCTTTCACTCGATCGGCTGGCGGCGCGATGGCTGGGCCTGTGCAGCCGAAGCGCAAGCCGCGCCGCAGCAGTTTTCGTACGCATTGGCGCCGCAGCTCACCTGGCAGGCCGGCAGGAAGCAGTTCGATCTGTACGCTGCCAACGGCGGCTGCGGTACACCCGGGGGACTGACCACGCTTGACCTGGTGCGCCTGGCGGAGGGTTTGACCGGGACTGCACTGCACACCGCGGATGAACTGGATGCGGATTGTTTGCATTCCATCGCCGATGTCGAGAAATTGGCCGGCTTCGATGTAAAGGAGCCCGTCGCCCTGCCCGATAAGACGGCCTTCTATTACGCCACCTACGAGGCGCAGCCCAGCCAGCGGGTGACCCTGCGCTTCTTACACGAGGAGCATCGTGAGATGGGTTCGTTCTTCTGGCTGAGCCAGGAGCCGGGAGAGCAGGAGCCTGCCGAGGAGTTTTCTTGTGCGGAGGCGGGCGAGGGCTGCGAGTTGCTTCAGATCGGCGATTTATCCGTTTTGTATCATCAAAATGCCGGCCCGGACGGTGTGATTGCTACCGAAAGCCTGGAGTGGTACCGCGACGGCTTTTTCTTTATGCTGTTCCGGCATGCCGGCGAGCCGGGTAAAATCTATCGCGACGAATTGGTTGCATTGATTGGCAGCCTGAAGTGAGAAAGGGTCAGTTGTTGACTTCGCTTTTTCCGCGCCAGGATGGCTTTGCGGCCCAGGCTAATCTCAGCCCGGGGACGATCGAGAAGGCACAGGGGATGGGGCTGGGCAGGCACGTGCAAGAGGCTATCGAGCGGGCCAATCCATACCGGGAAGGACGCTGGTTGTTTGTGCATGTCGAGTCCGAGGGCTGGCGAACGTTGACAGCAGAAGAAGATTAGGAATTAGCCTGCCGGCTCTTCAACTCTTCCACGATGGCTACTCCTGCGGAAGTGCCCAGGCGAGTGGCTCCGGCAGCGATCATTTCCAGGGCGGTATCCAAATTGCGAATGCCGCCGGCGGCTTTGACGCCCATGTTGGGGCCCACCGCGAGCCGCATCAGGCGCACATCTTCCACGGTGGCTCCAGCCGGGCCGAAGCCGGTGGAGGTTTTGACGAAATCTGCGCCCTCATCCAGCGCCACCTGGCAGACCAGCCGCTTTTGGTCATCGGTCAGGTAGCAGGTTTCCAGGATGACCTTGCTGATCACAGCAGAGGGCCGGCAAGTTGAGACCATGTCGGCGATTTCCTGGCTCAGCAGGCTGATATCGCCGGCCTGCAAGGCGCGCAGGTTGATGACCATGTCGATCTCGCCGGCGCCGTTCTGGATGGCGTTGCGCGTTTCGTAGGCTTTCACGGGACGCGTGTTTTGCCCGAGGGGAAAGCCGATCGCTGCGCCGATGCGCACCGGGCAGCCGGCCAGCAGGCGCGCGCAGTTGACCACTTCGGCCGGGGTAATGGCAACCATGGCGAAGCCGAAGAGGCAGGCTTCCTGGCACAGCTTTTCGATGTCTTGCGGCGGGCCGAAGGGCTTCAGGAAGGTGTGGTCGATCATGGCGGCCAGGGATTGGGGGGTGAGGTTTTCAATGTGCATGGCTTCCCTCCAGTTGCGCCAGGTAGGCGACTACTTCTTGGGCAGTGGGCAGTGCCGGGATGGCTCCGGGGCGAGTGCAGGCCAGCGCTCCAACTGCGATGGCATAACGCAGGGCAGAACGCACCACCTGCGGGCTGACTTTTGCCAATGAGCCCAGGCGCTCGCGTTCGGGCAACAGGCGGGTGATCATGGCAGCCATGAAACCGTCGCCGGCGCCGGTGGTCTCGACCACCTGCACCGGGCAGGCGGGCAGCTCGATCCAGTAATCGCCGTTGGTGGCGATGGCGCCCTGCGCGCCGCGGCTGATCACCAGCAGTTCCACGCCCTGGGCCAACACGGCTTGCGCGCCAATGCGTAGGTCGGTGTGCCCGCTGGCCACCTGCCATTCTTCCTGGCTGATCTTGGCCAGGTGGCAAAAGCGGAAGCCGTCACGGATGACGGCCTGGGCCTGTTCGACAGAAGGCCACAGGGTGGGGCGGTAGTTGGGATCGTAACTGATCATCAGCCCGGTGGCGCGTGCCATCTCCAGCGCTTTGCGCTGGGCCGAGGCGGCGGGTTCGTCGATGAAGGAGATGGAGCCGTAGTGGAAGCAGCGCACACCCGCCAGCAGCTCCGGGCCGATCTCATCCGGCGAGAGACACATATCCGCGCCGGGATTGCGATAAAAACACAGGTCTTTACGGCCATCGTCCCACACGGCCACGAAGACGGCCGTGGTGCGCGCCTGCGCATCCACCAGCAGGAAGCGGGTATCCACCCCATCGGCTTGCAGACTCTGGCGCAGGAAGAGGCCGAAGGGATCGTCGCCCACCTTACCGGCGAAACCGGCCGAAAATCCCAGGCGCTGCACGGCGACGGCCACGTTGGCCGGGGCGCCGCCGGGCGCTTTAATGAAGCCTGGCGCATCTACCAGCGAGACGTTCGACTGGGTGGAGACGAACTCGGCCAGCAGCTCTCCCATACACAGGACATCGGGCATGTTTTACCTCCGGGCAGGATGATTGGATCGGGTACAGGTATGGGGAATTATACCGTAACCGGCCTGGTGCACCCGATGACCCTTGCGCGGCGCAGCCGGCTGGTTGTACAATGATGTCCATGAGAATCTATTTCACCCGCCACGGAGAGAGCCAGGCCAACCTGCTGCATGAGATCTCTAATCGTGGGCTGCGGCATGGCCTGACGCGCCTTGGGCGGGAGCAGGCGGCTGCGCTGGCAGACAAGCTGCGGGCAGGCTCGGTCAGCCATATCTATTCCAGCCCGGTCTTGCGCGCCCTGGAGACGAGCATTATCCTGGCGCAGCGGTTGGGGCTGGATTACCAGGTGGTGGATGCGCTGCGGGAGTACGACTGCGGCGTTATCGAAGGCCGTTCGGATGAGGCGGCCTGGCAGCAGTGGCGCGAGTTGTTCGAGACCTGGACGGTGCACCGGCATTGGGAACAACGGATAGAAGGTGGCGAGAGCTTCTACGATATCCGGGCGCGTTTCTTGCCGTTCATCGAGGGGCTGGTGCAGCAGTTCGGCGATACTGATCAGGGCCTGGTGTGCGTCTCGCACGGTGGGGTATATTGGATGATGCTGCCGCTGGTCTTGCGCAACATCGATCTGGGCTGGATTGACCGGCACGGCCTGGCGTACACCACCTGCATCACAGCAGAATGCAGGCGAGGGGAATTGGTGTGTGTTGAATGGAACGGGGAGTCTGTCCTGTAAACAGGAGGCCGCACGATGTCTATCTTTTTTCACCCCAACTTGTTTGATGATGCCCGCTATCAGGCTGATGATTGCCTGGAGTTGTACGAAAGGATATCGCACGCCGTTGTTGCCAATCAATACGGCTGGGAAATCGATGGCTACGATATCATCAGTTTCCGGATCGAAGAGAGACCCTACCGGCCGATCGGCAGCCTGGTGGATTTCCTGATCGAGAGGCTGCCTGCGGAGTGCGCCGGCGCCGAGAATGTGCCGGAAGCCCTTAGCCTGTTGGGCAAGATCACAGAAGGTAAGGGAAACCTGGTGGAACAGACCGAGGGTATCTACCTGGGATATTTGACTGCCAGGGAGGTCATTCGCCTGGGTGAACTGCTCAGGGAATTACGGCTGCAAACATCCAGGAGCACGGCGGAGCAGGCCGCGCTAATAAAAATATTGGCAATAGCGCAAGAGCGGGGATTAGGCCTGATCTACAGCATGGGATAGGCTGGGGAAAACTTGGTCGCTATCGCAGCTCGCCTCAAGGATCGTTCAAGCGGAAGATAAAGACTCCGTTCTGCGCATAGATTTCTTCGAGCAGGCCGCTTTCTCGCAGCAGGCGTGGCGAGAGCGGGCCGCCGCGGCTGCCGACGAAGATGTATTGGATGTGTCTTTGCCGCAAACGTTCGCATAGACCGGGTACATCCTGGCTGTGGTTGGCGATCCATTCGGCCAGTTCTACGATGCTGCTGCGCACCTGCGGATCACCCGAGCCGTACAAGACCGGCGGCGGCAGCGTTTGCAGCCCGGCCAGCGGGGCGAGCCAGTAACCGCCGTCGCTGCCGGCGTAGATGCCGTATCCCCAGGAGAACGGGTTGACCAGCACGGTTTCATCCGCGGGAATCTCGGCGGCAGCCCAGGCGATGGCGGGCAGGTCGGCGGAGCGGGTGAGTATGGTATCGGGGTTCAAGATGGGCAGCAGGGCGCGCGTGCCGTGCAGGGCAGCGGCGGCGCCGAGCAGGAAGAGCAGCCCATCAATGAACAGCACCAGGGGATTGCGCCGGTGTATGCCGGCGCGGTACATGCCACTGCAGAGGCAGGCCAACTCTGCCAGGCCCTGCCCGGCCAGCAGCGACAGTGGCAGGAACAGGCTGATGGCGACGGAGGAGTTGTTAATGAAGCTGCCACCCGGCAAGTTCAGTACGCTCAGGTTGGCCAGCAAGAACATTAGCGCCACCCAGAGCACAACGGTGAGGGCCAGGCGCGGCTTCAAGACGAGCAGGATCAGCAGGCCGGCCCCGGCAGCGGCCAGGATGTAATTGCCCAGGGCGGCGGTCAGGTAATGCCAGGAGAAATCGCCGAACCATTTGGCAGAGCCGCCGACGCCGACCATCAGGCGCGGCCCAACGGAGTCGGCCAGGGTGGGCAGCAGCCAGGGCAGGACGAGCAGGGCGGCTGGCAGCGCCAGCAGAGCCAGCCGTTTGGCCAACTCGGGCAGATTGCCAAGCAGCCGGCCGCGGCGGAGGGAGATGTGCGCCAGGCCGTAGGCTGCCAGCAGGCAGAGCAGGAAAGCCATGACGCGGTAATGCACCAGGAACAGCCCGCTGGCGGCTAACACGGCTGCCAATATCTTGGGCAGGCTGCCGGGGGACTGCCAGCCTCGCCAGGCTTTCAGGAACAAGGCCAGGCAGGCCGGCACGATCAACAATCCTGCCAGGTGCGTGTAGCGTCCCCAACTGGTGTAATAGGCGGGCATGGCGGAGACCAGGCCAACGATCAGGGCGGCCAACAACCCGGCGCGCTGGTTGCGGCCGAGGGTGACGGTCAGCAGGTAGGCGGCCACGGGGCTGAAGGCGTTGAGCACCTGGCCAAAGAGCAGCATGCCCGGCGCCATTTCCAGGCCCGAAAGCCACAGGAAAGCTGCCAGGACGGCATGGAAGCCGGGGTGGTAATCGGTGGGAGCGATATCGATGAAGGGCGCCAGACCGGTGGGCAGGCTGCCGTTCTCTAAGATGAGGCGAGTGATCAGGCCATGGTGCACTGAGTCGACCCAGGCCGGGGTGGCCAGGTCGCGCGCCATCGCCAGGCGCAGGATCAGCGACAGCCCGAACACCAGCGCCATCAGCCAGCCGGCGGCGGAGCCGGGCAGGAACGACTGCGCCGGTCGCTGGTGCATCAGCGGGCGCAGGCGCAATCCCAGGCGCAGCACAGCCAGCGCAGCCAGCAAGCCGAGCGCCCAGCGCACGCCGTTCTGTGTCCAGTTCAGGTGAACCTGGCTGCTCCACAACAGCGCCAGCGGGATCAGGGCCAGGCTCAGACCAAGCGCCAGGGCCGCCTGTTCCCAGCCATCGTAGCCGCGGCGCAGGTTGAACACATCCAGAACCAGCCAGCCCGGCAGCAGCAGCACGAGCGCCAGCGGCAGGACCAACCAGGCCTGGCCGAGCCAGCCGCGCACATCGGCGAGCAGGGCGGAGGCAGTGTAGGCGTAGGTGGTGCGAAAGCCCAGGTCGGCTGGCAGGGCCTGGCGGCCGGAAAACGCATTCCCGGCGGGATAAGCCTCTTCGTTCCGGCCGCGCGCTTGCAGGGCGACCGTTTCGGAGCTGACCTGGACGTAATAGGCCTGCCCGGCAGGATCATCCAGGGCAGGGAACTGCACCACCAGCGGGGTGTCGCTCTGGATGTCGGCGGTCGAATATTCTCTTTGAACGAGCGCTTGGGGGTCTTGCGGCGAGTGGTAGAGGGCCACCTTGAGTTTGCCGGGCGAAGCTGCGCCGGCAGTGGAGCCCGCCGTCTCTGAGCTGAGCCAGAGCAAGATGCTGTTCAGCCCGGCGCGGCGCGAGACGAAGCTCTGCCCGGCGGTTTGATCTCCCTGCAGGGTGACGATGGTTTGAAAATGTTGGATCTGAGAAGCATCCGGGTCGCTCAGGCTGGCGAAAGGTTTGCTGGTGGAGAAGGCAGCGACCACCAAGAAGACTGTGGCGGTCAAGAAGATGGCGACCGGCAGCAGCGGCTTTACCAGGGGGGCGACCCGGGAATGGCCAGGCGGCTCTGTGGAAGGGGGTTGCTTCCCAATGGTCATGGCCCTGCCGAGGTTTTAATGCTCACTTTGGTCCGCAAATAGGCTTCGATCAGCCCATCGATGGCGCCGTTCAAGACGGCCTCGACGTTGCCTTTTTCGAAGTTGGTGCGG
>CAZVRZ010000016.1:20472-53555 GCA_964629965.1 uncultured Anaerolineaceae bacterium | reverse complement strand
TCTTAGGGGAGGGGGCGGCAGCAATGCCGCCTCCTTACCCGACCCTTAATTCGTTCGCTTGTCAAAATAAACAAGGTTTCCAAAAGTATAAACATTATGCCGCCAATAAAAAAAGCCCTTGCCACGTCCAAAGCCTCTCCTGAAGAGTTTATCAAGTCCGAATATGAAATTCTGAATCAGTGGGCAATGCACGGGCAAAATACAGTCAATCAATTATTCAACTTTTACGTCAGCCTATTAACAGCCTCACTAGGCGCGCTGGTGGTAATTATTCAAATTTCAAAAAGCGAATTATCAATGTCAATGTTCCTTACAGCAGGTGTTGCATTTTTGCTGGTGATAGTTGGTGTGGTTTTCCTTGATGCTTTGGTTACTCAATATATAAGAAACGCCTATTATTATGCTGGAATTATTTCAATACAGAATTTCTACAAACAATATCCAGAAGTAGAAAAGACACTTCAAGAACATCCCTCTTTTTCCATTGAGGCTGACGCCGAAGACCCCGACAGTTTTGTTGCGAAACACATTCCATTCTTCAAGTATTTACTGCCCGTTGGGATTCAACAAATATTTATTTCACTGATTAATAGTTTTCTTATAAGTGTTACTATCGTATGCATTGTGATTGCAGTTGGTGGAACTGGGGCAGATTTTTTACGCACAATTATTGGCGTTGCAATTAGTTTCGTTGTTACTTTTAGCATCCAAAATTTATTTGCCCGTTTCGGACTTCAAGAACAGTTGAATCGAATAAAGGCGTTGAAGAAAAAGAGATAAGGTAATAGAAATTGGCAACCTTACCAGAACTAGAACAACTTGTTCGAGAAAACGGGAAATGCGAAGGTTGGGATTTTTCTCGCATAAAAACTGGCCGTGATCCGGTTCCGTGGGATTATTCAAGCATTGTATGTTCCCATCTCAAACCCACAGACAGAGTTTTAGATATAGGAACTGGAGGCGGGGAGATTTTCTTGTCATTGGCGTCAAATTTCGGTGAAGGCATTGGAATTGATGCTGAACCCACAATGATTGAGACGGCAAAAAGCAATCAATCAAGGCTGGCAATTCGCAATATCGAATTCATCGAAATGGATGGTAGCAACTTAAAATTTGAAGCGAATGGCTTTGATGTGGTTCTGCTTCGACACCTGCGAGTGTATGTTAGTGAAATTCTACGAGTGCTTCGGCCATGTGGTTATTTCATCACCCAGATGGTAGGGAAGAGAAGTTCGAAAAACTTCTTGGAAGCATTCGGATGGACATCTGACAGTTTTGGACCTGATTGGTGGCAACCTATTGGTGAGTTAGCCCAACAATTTCAGGAAAAAGGATGTCGCATTGTTGCTCAAGGCGAGTATGATGTAGGGTATTGGTTCGAAGACATTGCTTCATTCGTGTTTTGGGCGATGTCAGTGCCATGGCCAGAAGATATCGAAATGAAAAAGCATTGGCAGAACATCAATCGAATATTAGAAACATCGACAACCAGCCGAGGGATTGAGACCAATGAACATCGCGGTTTGTTGATTGTTCAGAAACAGTAAAAATTGGTTCTGATCCCGAAGGGAATCGGCGTCTCGCTGCCAAGCCGGTGAAGCGGGCGTTCGGCGCTCGAAGAGAAAGCGTATGATAGATTATTTAACGTATTACTATAATGTTGATACAGTGCCTTTTCGAAGCCTGTCGGAATTACCAGATCGCGAAGCTATCCGAATTATGGAAAACCTTTATATTCAACATCAAGATAATATTCTATTTGAACGATTCAAAGACCCAACTCAATATTTGTATAATAGACGGCAGACAGAAAACTGGGTTCGCTCTGTCTTTGTCCAAAAGGGCGGTCAACCCTCAGAATCTCATCCAATAAGTATGGTTCTTGGATCATCAAAATGGATAGAGAAAAATGCGCCTGATAAAAAAACTCATGGAGAAATTCGTATCCCCATTTCTACCTTTTCAGAAGTAGATGTTAGTTTTACTTTTCCCGATAGTATGGTTTCCTGGTGGTTATTCAAAGATAAGCCCACGGAATATTACATACCTGAATACCATGGGAAGGTTTTTACATTGACTGAAATTATGTCGATTGTTGACGAGAAAGGCTTACCTGAAGAAACTTGGAAAATAAAACTTCCGAACAACACAGGTGCATATATTGAAGCGCAAGTATGGAATCATAAGCTTCTAATAAATAGAAATCCTATTAACAAAGAGCCGATCCGAAGTTGATAGATAATGCAAGAGTATTCGAAACGCTTAGGGCTAATCTCACCAGAGCAATTTCAAGCAGCTCTTACTCGACTACATTTAGGTGACTTCGTCAGAGCAGAGCTGATTCCATTCGGACTGTTTGGGCAAAATGTCTTCTTGACTAGCACCCTCGGTGAATTCGTATTTAGGGGAGCGCCGCACTACCCTTGGCAATTCCCAACCGAACAATTCATCGTTGACCAGTTGCATGAGCAAACTTGTGCGCCAGTGCCGCATCCCTATTTACTGGAGCCATCCAGCGATATTTTTGGCTGGAGTTTTGTCATCATGCCCAGAATGCCTGGACTGCACCTTCGGGACAAAGCTGCGGCGTCACAGTTGACTTTTAACGACAGGGCAGAAATTGCACGCGCTCTGGCAAGTATGTTGGTGGAGGCGCAGACACTTGCTTGGGAGTGTGCAGGCAAATATGATGTGGAAACAAAGAGCGTGAAGCCCTTTGAAAAACACTATCGCGACTGGATTGTGGACTGTATTCGAGATAAAGTAGCGGCGGCGCAAAGTTACAATAACCACACAACATCATCCGATGTGGAATGGATAGAAAATGTGGTTGCCAAAGCCAAGCCTGTTCTGCGGCTTGCTTACAGACCGTGCATAGTTTTGGCCGATTATGGCGAGCACAATACAGTAGTAATGCACACTGACGGAAGATGGCGCATCAGCGGGATATTTGACCTGATGACGGCTCACTTCGGTGATGGCCAAGCTGACTTGTCTTTACAGGTAACAACCTATCTAAAAGAAAATGAGCCTCTCGCCGATGCTTTTGTCACTGAATATCTTAGGCTGAAACCCATGCAGTCTGGCTTCGTTGAACACCAGCAATTGTATATGCTTGATTTGACATTAAGTTTCTGGCGTCATTGGCAAAGGAATGAAGGTGGTATTCCCGGCAGGGAAAAATCATTAACTTTCGAACAATGGGCAAGGCCTTCCGTAGAATACTGGAACAAATTCTTGAGTTAGGGTCAAATAACGCTAGCCGCCCAACAAGCGCGTGCAGCCGACTCGCGACCGCGGCGGCGGCTTCGATCAGAACGGTTTGTGTCGGGCGCGGCGGCTGACGCGCAGGACTTTGTACTCGAATCTGTGATTCCGCCTCAGGTGGACCTCTTTTCGGAATTCGCCATCAATGCGCAACGCTCCTTTGACTTGCTCTTCGAGTCCTGCGCCGCCTGCTGCCTGCTCGACCTGGGGATGAGGAGGTAGAGGGAGTCTATCCCAGGCGTATGAGCGAGTCTGCCAGAGCGCGTAAGGGCGGGTCTATCCACCCTGCCAGGTTGCCGGGTTGCATTGGAGACTCCGCCGCTATGCAGCCCTCATTAGCCGAGCCAGACCCGTGAGTTGAGTACAACTCCCGGTTGAGTACAACTCCCGGTTGAGTACAACTCCCGGTTGAGTACAACTCCCGGTTGAGTACAACTCCTGCCCCGACTCGAGCGAGCCATGCAGCCCCACCCCAACAAGATTTTCGGCTTGCGCCGGTTGGCTTAGGGGGTATACAATCTATCCAGATGAGTTCGCCAGAATGAGGTTCAGACATCTTAATTCGTTGACCTGCTTAAGGCAAGCCCATACGTTTGAGCAAAGAAGGATGCTACAAAATGAACACCAAGCGATTCAACCTTATAATGATCTCTCTGTTCGGCGGTTTTGCACTTGTTTTTGGTTCATTATCGCTGGTATCCGCACAATCAGTTAGCGCAAGGGCAGATGTATTGACATCACTTGATGTAACAGTGCGATATGTTTCCACAAACGGAACCGATACCGCCAATGATTGTGTAAACAGTGCTGCTCCTTGCCGTACAGTTCAGCGCGCTATTCAAATAGCCCAAGACAGCGATGAAATCCGCGTAGCCACAGGTATATACACAGGAACAATGACCGCCTACGTTCCCTATTGGAGTGATTACGCTACGGCTACTGTAGTTATCACGAAAGGCATCACATCTCTACTCGGCGGATATTCTATTGATTTTTCGGCGCGGGATCCCAACTCATATATAACAACACTCGACGCCGCTGCTTCTCCCGGTGATTGGGTAATTTTCATCACCGGAACGAACACACTTGTAGATGGGTTCACGGTGACGGGTTCTAATGGGAGCAATGTTGGCTATGGCGCCGGGATACGGGTTAATGGGGGTTCACCGACTATCAGCCACAATAACATCCAAAACAATCATGCCACGATATGGGGCGGAGGTATATACGTGACGAATAATGCCTCTCCGACAATCTCTGCAAACGTGATTTATTCCAACACTTCCGACGATGATGGCAGTGGTATTTATATCCGTTCTGGAACGGTGGTAATAACAGGCAATACAATTATCTCAAATAGCGCGGGGGGACGCGGCGGCGGTATTCTTGTCCAATATGGTTCAGCCTCAATTATCAGTAATACCATCAGCTATAACCGAACAGCTAGCGCTTCAGGATACGGAGGTGGAAGCGGAGTGTTGATGGTTAATGACGCTTCAGGGATCATACAAGACAATATTATTACCTATAACTCATCGGCCTTATCTGGTGCTGGTATCGAGGCGCGGGACAGTGCTACAGTGACGATTAAACACAACGCCATTTTGTTTAATACGGCTCTCCAACAAGGTTCTGTTAATATTTTAGACTCCGCTACTGCGATTGTTGTTATCGAAGGGAATGACATACGTAACAACCAAGCAACATCAGAATGGTCCGGGGGGGGCATCAACGTTGAAAATATGGGACAGCCTGTCATCTTGACCAATAACGTGATAGTAAATAATTCAAATAGCGGGATTAGAATTGCAAATGTTAGCCCTACAATAGCCAACAACACGGTTGTGCAAAACGGGGCAATGGGAATAGAAGTATTCACTTGGCCGCCTACGCAGACCGTACCCTATACGGCTACGCTCGTAAACAATATCGTTGTAGGTCATGCTGATTGCGGAATACACGCCTGGAATAGTATGAATCCGATCATTGATTACAATGACATCTGGAACAACGCCAATAATTACTGTAACCGCGCCTCGCCTCCCAGTGGTTCAAACAACATTCATGTTGACCCACAGTTCGTAAACGGCGTTACAGGGGATTACCGTCTTCAGTTTAGTTCGCCAGCTATGGATAAGGGCACAAATGCAGGCGCACCAGCTTACGACAAAAATGGGGTGATCCGTCCACAAGGCAGCTTCGTTGACATAGGAGCATACGAGGTCATTATCCTCAGATTATTCCTGCCGCTGTTATTAAGGCGGTAATAGACTTAAAACATAAAGGCTTTCTGCCCGCGCTATACTGCCAGCACAGGAGTCTTTTAGCATAGGGCAGGCCAACCAGCGCATGAAGGCTGATGGCAGCTTTGTCTCCAGGGGTATGGGAGCGGCTGGCTGGCAATCATTCGGATATGCAAAGGTATCGATAAGGAGGGTGTTTGGATGAAAAAACGATGGTTCTCTTATTTCAATATTATTGTTTTAACTGCTGCTCTTACTCTCTCGGTTGGCAGCACGCCGTCCGGATTGGCTGCCGGATTGCCGCCTGGCATGGCCAAGCGCTTCTCTACCGCCAGCCAATTGCCATTATCGATAGGCAGCCCAGCCTCCTCCTTGGAAAATGGTTCTTACCAGTGGCACACCTTCTACGGATCAACGTATTTTGATGAGTCTGGCTCTGATATCGCGGTAGATGGCAGCGGCGGGGTATACATTACTGGAAGCAGTCACGCTTCCTGGAATGGGCCGGCAGGCCAGGCCCCGCTGCATGCTTACAGTGGTAACGAAGAAGATATCGTTGTGCTCAAGCTCGGCGCGGCGGGCGAATACCAATGGCACACTTTCTACGGATCGGCAGTTCGTGATGAGGGGAGCGATATCGTGGTGGACGGCAGCGGTGGTGTGTATATTACTGGCACCAGCCTGGCTTCATGGAACGGGCCGGCAGATCAGCCGCCACTGCACACCTACAGTGATAGCTTGAGCAATATCATCACGCTCAAGCTCGACGCGGCAGGGGCCTACCAATGGCACACTTTCTACGGCGGGTGGTGCGATTACGGTGGAGGAATCGCCGTAGACGACAGCGGTGGGATATACCTTACTGGCAACAGCAGCGCTTCATGGAATGGGCCGGCAGGCCAGGCCCCGCTGCATGCCTATAGCGGCGCGGATGAGATGAGTACAGATATCCTTGTGCTCAAGCTCGATGCAGCGGGAGATTATCAGTGGCACACCTTCTACGGTTCGATGGATTTTTATAATGATATTGGTAGAGCTGTCACGGTGGATAGCAGCGGCGGGGTGTACGTTACTGGTTATAGCGGCTCTTCATGGGACGGATCGGCAGGCCAGGCGCCGCTGCATGCTCATAGCGGTGGTGAGGAATTGGGCGATGATATCGTAGTGCTCAAGCTCGATGCGGCGGGAGATTATCAGTGGCACACCTTCTACGGTTCGATCCTTTACGAGTATGGATACGGGATCGCGGTGGCCGGCAGCGCCGGAGTGTACATTACCGGCGCAAGTATTGCTTCATGGAGTGGGCCGGCGGGCCAGGCCCCACTGCATGCCCACAGTAGCAGTTATAACGATGATGATATCGTAGTGCTCAAGCTCGACGCGGCGGGCGCCTATCTATGGCACACGTTCTACGGATCGACAACTCGTGATATTGGCATCGGAATAGCGGTGGATGGCAGCGGCGGGGTGTATATTGGCGGTAATAGCGGCCTCTCATGGAATGGGCCAGCAGGCCAGGCGCCGCTGCATGCTTTCAATGATACGAATGATCTCGTAGTACTTGAGCTCGACACAGCGGGCGCTTATCGCTGGCACACCTTCTACGGCAGGACTGATCGTGGCGGCGGAATCGCGTTGGATGGCAGCGGGGGAATATACATCACTGGAAGTAATTGGGCTTCCTGGAATGGGCCGGCAGACCAGCCCCCGCTGCATTACCGCAGTGGTGTAAGCAACTATGATATTGTTGTGCTCAAGCTTGGAGAAGCTCATACTCCCGTTGTTGGCGTGCAGGACGAATTGGGAAATCCGGTTAGCGGAGCGCAAGTATTCCGCAATGGCCTCCTGGCAGGTAAAACTGATTCAACGGGCGCCCTGGAGATCCCTGGCCTACAAGTAAATGAGACGCTGGTTGCTCGCTTGCTGATAATCGAAGTTGCAACCGGCAAGGGAAATCACAACTGGGATTCCAGCCAGAACTGGGCTTATCGGGTCTATCTCACCAGCCTGGACATTCCAACCCTTGGCGAGCCAGCGCCCCTGGCTGTTACAGACATCACCAACATTCCTCCCCTGGTCATCAAAAAGAGCAATACTTTGATCGGATTCAACCTGGTTGCATCTGTACAATGGGATATTACCTCGGGCGAATTTGCAGATCCATTAAAGCTTTCTTTTGAAGATGGGTCGAACTTATTATACGATGCCACCGATGGGCAGATGCTGTTGGAAAAAGTGACCCTATACGATGAGGGCCAACATTGGTCCGATGCAGACTACCTTTATCCAGTTGTGATGAATTTTACTTTTCCTGCTTATGCTGACGGGATGGATGTGATCCGGACGGCAGGAAAAACGGTCAAACATAGTTGGTCTGATTTGAATACCTGGGAAGGATTTAATGTGGTACACGAATTCGGGCATTACGGGTTGGGTATAGAAGATTCACACAGTAGAAAAATAAATGTTTTCGGAAAGATTGATCAATTGGCAGAATGCACATCTCGCGCTCTTCCCACTGTGACAAAAAACATAAATGCAACTATCATGGAGGGCATTGCATCGACTTCGGAGTTTGCCATGCAGGGCGTGCCTGGTTTATGGAGCCAGAAATGCGAAGACACCCTGCAGTGGCAAAATAATCACGAATCAGATTGGGAGACCCTGATTAGAAAATACCAGGATACAACCAATCCCAGCCGGTGGGAATTTATCTCGCCTGGAGATAGAGGCAGCGTTGTCAGCGGGCCTGAAAATATTCCGGTTGCAGCCTGGAGCGATATTGTCATTGGAGCAGATGCTCAAACCCATGCTTGTGAGACAGAGCCGGTTTATATTGCAAAGGATGGCCTTTTTCAGCAGCCTGTTCAAGGCGCGGCGGTATGGCTGAAGAGAACAAACCGAACTATTTTTGAAGGCTATACCGATGCTGATGGTGAAATAAAAATTGTCGGAGCGGGTAATGGGGATACTATTGTCATATCACGTTGGAGAATTTTCGAAGCTCCCGATTTATGGATCAACTCTGCCAGGATTAGTTGTACTCCCCGGGATATGGTAGAAGATGCAGGGAGCCTCGCCTCGAACGGCGCTGCCACTCTACTATTACAACAGGCTCCTTTTAACCTGGAAACCAGCGTGCATCCTGGACTCCAGGCGAATAGTGTAGAGATCGTAGTTCAATCGTCTGCGCCTCTATCGTCATCTCCCGCAGTTACGGTTACCCAATCTGGCGCTGTTACTCCAATGGTGGTTGAAATGATTTATGATAATACAGCCATGGCTTACACAGGAATATTTACCATGTCAACAGCACTCCCCACGGATGGCTTTGTGGAAGTTTTGGCGACCGATGAAGCGAAGCGCAACGTCCAAATCGAAAACAGCTTTAGCCTCAGGGCTGTTTCAGCCTCTCAGGAAGCTTCAATTTTCTCCGGCGATGGGCAGGTGGAATTGTTCATCCCATCAGGAAGCCTATCAGTCGACTCTCAAATCACTATCAACCCGGCACAAATGACAGGTGAGCCTCCTGAAGGATTAGTGTTTCTTAGCGCGCCTCACCAGATCGTAGGAAATGTTTCTTTCAATATCCCCATCAATTTAATGGCGTCAGCGGGTAGTTTGCAAAATGTAAAATTATCGTCCGTCAAAATATATCGTTGGCAAGAAGACCTTGGCGAATGGGTTGCTCTTGAAAGTACGATTTTTACTATTTCCAAGCAGGCTCATACCATGATCGACTCGCTGGGCACTTTTGCTGTATTTGGCTATCCTGAGTACACAACATATTTACCATTATTAAGATAGACAGGCATTGCCCCATGACCAATGACCTTTCCCACCTCAAACCAGTCCGCAGAGACGGAACGGAGCCATTCCATTCCAACGGCCGCCCGACCGGCCTCACCGTGCTGGATTTCTGGCGCTGGAGCGAGTCCGATCTCGTCAGCAACGTCCGGCGCGGCGTGCTGGCGGAGTTCATCGTAGCCGGAGCGCTGGGCATCGCCGGCGACGGTGTGCGCGACGAATGGGGCGCCTTCGACCTGATGACGCCGGAGGGGATCACGGTGGAAGTGAAGTCAGCGGCCTACGTGCAAAGCTGGACACAGCACAGTTATTCATCCATCCTTTTCCACGTTCCCAAGACCCGCGCCTGGTCGGCGGACAGCAACCTCCAGGAAACAACCTCCCGGCGGCAGGCACAGGTGTACGTGTTTGCCCTGCTCGCCCACCAAGACAAAGCCACGATCGATCCTTTGAACATCGACCAGTGGCGTTTTTACGTTCTGCCGACCGCCGCGCTGGACGAGCGCAGGCGCAGCCAGCATTCGATCACGCTGAAAAGCCTGGAAAAACTGGCCGGCGCACCGATCCCCTACGAGGGGCTGCGGGAAGCCGTCCGCCAGGCGGCGCAAGGGGGAGAGGTAAACTGAGTTGTGCTATACTGGTAGCAGCAATTGAGAGGATCGTGCCATGCATAGATTATCTGAAGCCGAGACGCGCAAAGAGATGATCGACCCGCAGCTTGAAAAGGCGGGCTGGTATCTGCACGACCATACCAGGGTGCGCATCGAAATCCCAGTGGATGGTTATGACGCAGCCCCCTGGAATGGCGTTTCCGACTATATCTTGCTGCGTGAAAACGGCGAAGTGCTGGCTGTGGTGGAGGCCAAGAAGATGGCGGTGGATGTGCGCCAGGCCGAGGCGCAGCTAACACATTACGTCAAAGAGATTGAGAGGCACCAGCCATTTCGCCCCTTCGGTTTCCTGACCAATGGGTTCGAAACGTATTTTGTGGATGTCGAACGTACCCCGAAGCGCCTGGTGGCAGGCTTTTTCACGCTCGATGACCTGGAAAACATGCTTTTCACCCGCCAGCAGGGCGCGGCGCTCGATACAATCCCGATCAACTCCCACATTGTAGATCGCGCTTACCAGCACGAGGCCATCCGCCGGGTGGGCGAGGCTTTCACGGCGGGCAAGCGCAAAGCGCTGATCGTGATGGCGACCGGCACAGGCAAGACGCGCACCGCCATGGGGCTGATCGATGTCTTCCTGCGCGCCAACCAGGCCCGCAGGGTGCTCTTTGTGGCCGACCGTGACGCATTGGTTATCCAGGCCAAGACAGACGGCTTCGAGAAATTCATCCCTAACGAGCCCTGCACGCGGCTGCACTCCTGGGATATCGGCACTTCGCAGCGCCTGTACGCCGTCACGCTGCAAACCCTGAGCAATAATGTCGGACAGTTCTCCCCGGCCTATTTCGACCTGATCATTTTTGATGAAGTCCATCGCTCGATCTTCAATAAGTTCAACGAAGTGCTGCAATACTTCGATGGACGCCAGATCGGCCTGACGGCCACGCCCGCTAATTACATCGAACGCGACACCTTTTTGGCATTCGACTGCACTGATGGCAAGCCCACTTACCTCTACACCTACGAGCAGGCTATCCAGGACGGCTACCTGGTGGACTTCGACCTGTATGCGGCGCGCACCAGGTTCCAGCGGGCGGGCATTAAGGGCGTAGACCTGAGCGAGGAAGATCGCAACAGCCTGCTGCAACAGGGCATCGACCCCGACGATCTGGATTATGATGGCACCGAGATCGAGCGCACCGTCAGCAACAAGGACACGCTGCGTAAGCAGTGGGCGGAGATCATGGATGTATGTCTCAAGGATGCCTCGGGCCAATTACCGGGCAAGACCATCCTTTTTGCTATGACCCAGGAGCACGCCCTGCGCCTCGAAGCGGTTTTCAACGAGATGTACCCGCAGTTCCCCGAGATGGCGAAGGTCATCACACACAAATCCGAGTATCGCGGCGCGCTGGTGGATGCTTTCAAAAAGAAAGACCAGCCGCGCCTGGCTATCTCGGTGGATATGCTTGATACCGGCATCGATGTGCCGGAAGCTGTCAACCTGGTCTTCATGAAGCCGGTGCAGTCGCCGATCAAGCTGCAGCAGATGATCGGCCGCGGCACGCGCTGCCAGGCGGCCTGCTCCCACCTCGATTGGCTGCCCAACGGCGAGAAAAAGAACTTCCTGATCCTGGATTTCTGGGAGAACAACTTCAGCAAAGAGGCCAAAGAGACGGTGGAGAACACCCTGCCGGTGCTGGTGGCGATCTTCAACACCCGCCTGCGCCTGCTGGAAACCTACCTGGGCGAGCAGTCTTCCCCCGATTGCCAGCAAGTGATCGCCGACCTGCGGGAGCAGATCGGCCAGCTTCCCATCGAATCGTTCACCCTCAAGCGCCTGCTGCCGCAGATCGAAGAGGCCTGGCAGGATAGCTTCTGGTACCACCTGACACTAAGCAAGCTGGACTTCCTCAAGATCAAGATCGCGCCGCACCTGCGCCTGGTGCCCGGCGTGGATGTGGCCGCGGCCACCTTCGTGAGTAAAATCGAGCGCCTCAAGTGGCTGCAGCGCACCCACAAAGATGCCGATCAGACCCTGCAATCCATCGCCGAGGATGCCGCCCTGCTGCCCTCCTTCGTGCTCGAAGACCCGCAGCTCCAGCCCCTGGCACGCCTGTGCAGCCCCGAAGCGCTGCAAGCCGCCTCTCCCGCCGACCTGAACCGCTTGCGCGACGGCCTGGCTCCCCAGATGAGGTATAAGACCCGCCCCGACACCTTCCGCATGCTGGATCTGCCTGACTTCATCACTCTGAGCGGTTACATCCTGCTCACCCAAAGCGGCGAGCAAGTGTACGTGGCCGAATACCGCCGCCGGGTGGAGCAGCGCATCCTGGACCTGGTCGCCAACCATCCCGCCGTGCAGGCCATCCAGCGAGCGGCGGCGGATGGAGTTCATCCGCTGGTGGATGACTGGCAACTGTTGGAGCTGGAGCGCACGCTGCAAACCGAGCTTGGCAGCGGCGACCTGGAGCTTTCGCCCGAGAATATCCGCAAAGCCTACGGGCTGCGGGTGAACAGCTTCCTGGCCTTCGCCCGCCAGGTGCTCGACCTGGACGAACTGCCCGATTACGCCGACCTGGTGCAGCGCCAGTTCGAGGCCTACATCACCGCCCACAATTTCAACGCAGACCAGATCCGCTTCTTGCGCGCCGTGCAGAGCGTGTTCGTGCGGCAGCACCGCCTGGAAGCGGCCGACCTGTACGAGCCGCCGCTGACCAGTTTTGGCGTGGATGCGGTCGATCGTTGGTTCAGCCCCAATGAAATTCAACAGATTATGACCCTCACCCAAAGCATGCAAATTGAAAACCAGAGTATGTAAGTGAGCAATCGTTACTGACAAGAATAGGAGAATTGAATGACAGATCAAGTCCAAACAATTCAATCAATGGATGGAAATGGGTCGCGCGTCAGCATCCTGGAGTACCAACAGCTTATTGGCAGCAACAGCCTGGAAAGTGCGCGAACCCTGTATTTCGCCGCCCAGTCTGGGATGCGCTTGCGCCAGGTTTTCATCCAGATCAATGCTTGTGAGGTTGTCCTTGAAGCCGGCGCGCTCCAGTACATGAAAGGCAATATTGTGATGGAAACCAAGTCCGGTGGATTGGGCGGCTTGGTTACTAAAATAGCTGCCAGCGCGCTCACGAATGAATCCACCTTTCGGCCGCGTTATAAAGGTGTCGGCGAAATTATGCTCGAACCGGCCTTTGCTCATTTTCTCTTGATCAAACTGAATGGCGAAGAGATGATCACCGATAAAGGAATGTTTTACGCCTCGGAAGGCACGGTTAATGTGGGAGTCGCAATGCAAAAAAATATTTCATCAGCCTTGTTTGGCAATGAAGGTTTTTTCCAGACTCGCATCAGTGGAACCGGCTGGGTTGTGCTTGCCAGCCCGGTACCGTTGGCTGAAATTCGCAAAGTGGTTCTCAACAATGAAAAGCTGCAGGTTGACGGCAATTTCGCATTGCTGCGTAAAGGGAAAATAGAATTTAAGGTTGAGAAATCTTCCAAGTCGATCTTTGGCACCGCGCGCAGCGGCGAAGGGTTGCTGCAGACTTTTGCGGGAACCGGCGAAGTTTGGCTGGCGCCCACCCAGGATATCTATGAACGGATGAGAGCTGCCTCGCTTTCGGCCCTGGTCAGTTCGCAGCATTCATCGAACACTCAAACCAATACGAAAGTCTGATCCAATTATGCTCACCGACCCCAAGCTAAAATCACAAGTCGACTCCCTGTGGGACAAGTTCTGGACCGGTGGGTTGGCCAACCCGCTGGATGCCATCGAGCAGTTCTCTTACCTGCTCTTTTTCAAGCGCCTGGATGACGCCGAGAACGCCCGCGAGCGCCAGGCCAGGCGGCGCAGCATGGCCTATACCGCCGGCATCCCGGCCGAGATGCGCTGGCAGAATTGGAGCAAATACGAGGCCGGCCACGCCCTGCAGCACCTCAAAGAGACCATCTTTCCCTGGTTCCGCACGCTGGGCGAGCAGGGCAGCTCCTTCGAGCGCTACATGCAGAACGCCGAGTGCAAGATCAACAAGCCCAGCCTGCTGATCGAGGCTTGCAAGCTGATCGACCAGATGGAGATCGCGCAGCAGAACCAGGATGTGCAAGGCGACCTGTACGAATACCTGCTCAGCAAGCTCAACACCGCCGGGCGCAACGGCCAGTTCCGCACGCCGCGCCATATCATCCGCATGATGGTGCAGATGATCGCCCCGCGCCCCACCGAGCGCATCGGCGACATGGCGGGCGGCACGGCGGGCTTTTTGGTGAACGCTTACCAGTACGTGCTGGAAAAAGCCACCTCGCCGAACATCCTCGAATACGATGAGGAAGGGCTGCCGCATCACCTGGTCGGCGACCTGCTGAGCGACCGCCAGCGCGAGTTCACCAAGTCGGAGAAATTCCTGCGCGGCTTCGACAACGACTCCGGCATGACCATGCTGCGCATCGGCTCGATGAACCTGATGCTGCATGGCATCGAAGCGCCGCAGTTCTTTTACACCGATACGCTCTCCAAGGCCTTCACCGCCGAACGCGATTTTGATGTCGTTCTGATGAACCCGCCCTTCAAAGGCGCGGTGGACAAGAACGATCTGCACGACAGCCTGCAGGCCGCCGGCACCACCAAGACCGAGCTGCTCTTCATCCACCTGATCCTGCGGGCGCTGGACATGGGCGGGCGCTGCGCGGTGATCGCCCCGGACGGTGTGCTGTTCGGCTCCAGCAACGCCCACGTGGCGCTGCGCAAAAAGATCATCGAAGAAAACCGCCTGGACGGGGTGATCTCGATGCCCTCGGGCGTGTTCAAGCCCTACGCCGGGGTCTCGACCGCCGTGCTGCTCTTCACCCGCGGCGCCAAGACCGGCGACATCTGGTTCTACGATATGGCCCACGATGGCTTTTCGCTGGACGACAAGCGCCTGCCGGCAGCGGAGAACGATATCCCGGACGTGCTGCTGTGCTGGCAGAAGCGCGGCGAGCAGGCCTTCTGGCAGGTGCGC
Source organism: uncultured Anaerolineaceae bacterium (assembly GCA_964629965.1). Classification (GTDB taxonomy): domain Bacteria; phylum Chloroflexota; class Anaerolineae; order Anaerolineales; family UBA4823; genus CAZVRZ01. Next base: position 38,618 of record CAZVRZ010000016.1, on the reverse strand, counting down.
CAAGAGCGCCTGAGTGAGCTCAAGGCCCAAGCCGCGCCGCTCAAGATCGAGCGATTAAGCCTGCACGCCGAGATCAACCGCCTGACCTTCGCGCGGGCCATTGCCCCGGAGGGCGACGGCGCGACGGAGACCGAATTGGCTGCGGCGCAGGCCCGCCTGGCTGAGCTGGATGCTCGCATTGCTCCGCTGCAGGCCGAGATCGACCAACTCTCGCGCCAGTTCTGGGTGAGCAAAGACCAGGTGAAGGCCAACAAGTACGACCTCTCCGCCAGCCGCTACCGCCAGGTGGAAGCGGACGATGCATATCACGAGAAGCCACCTATCACGCTGGAGAGACTGGCAAGGCTGGAGCAGGTGATGCTAGATGAAATAGGTGAGTTGTGTGAACTAAACTCTCAAAAGCTAGATTATATTCATCGCGAGGGAAACCAGGATGTCAAACAAGAAACTTAACCAGTTACCCCCCTTGGAAACAATGGATGATGGATTACCTTTGCGCTCGTGCAAAGGCACATGGACATACGACAAATTGTATTATCTGAACGCCTATCTTGACCGCTTTATTGTCTCCATGCGGCACAAAAATTGGCGTGCCATTCACTATATTGACCTGTTTGCAGGCTCTGGTAAAAACGCACTACCAGATGGCAGGATCATCGCTGGCTCGCCTTTGCTGGCACTCTCACAAAAGCATCCGTTTGACCAATATTTCTTCTCCGACATTGAACCAGCGAATATAGATGCCCTCAAGCAAAGATGCACTCCCCAGAAAGCCCCCAATCCAAAGATTACTTTTAAGGTTGGAGACGCTAATGAAGTTGTAAAGCAAATCGTAAAGGATATCAATCTCATTGATAAGCCGATAACGGACAAGTGGCCGTCTCTCAACCTTGCCTTTCTTGATCCTGAAGGGCTGGAACTTCATTGGGGAACTGTGGAGAAATTGGCCTCGCGGCGAACCGATATGATTATCTATTACTCTCAAATGGGGATTTCAAGAGAAGCCCCCTTGGAAATCCAACAACCATCACCATCAAAGATTGACTTATTTTTTGGCGATACCGGATGGCGGCAAATCTATCAGCAATACCAACGAGGCGAAGAGGCTTTCTTGCATCGCGCCTTGCTGGATTATTACAAAAGCAAGCTGGGGGCTTTTGGTTATAAAGTGGATGATCCTCTATCAGAGCCCATGTTCAGCAATTCCAAAAATGCGCCAATGTACCGGTTGCTATTTGTGTGTAAAAGCTCATTGGGCAATAAGTTTTGGGCAGATATCACTCGCAACCTGCCCAGCGGACAGCTAAGATTAATCTAATAATCGGAACAGATGTGCTAAAATAAGAGTAGAATAGCTAAAAGGAGTGTTTGATGGCTACATCTGCGATTGAATGGACAGGGTCCACCTGGAATCCGCTTACAGGCTGCACAAAAGTCAGCCCAGGTTGTAAAAATTGCTATGCTGAACGGATGGCAAAGCGCCTACAAGTTATGGGAATGGAAAAATACCGGCAAGGCTTTCAACTCGCTCTCCACCCTGACGCGTTGGAAGAACCGCTCAATTGGCTGAAGCCGCAGAATATTTTTGTCAATTCCATGAGCGATCTTTTTCATAAAGATGTCCCCCTGGATTTCATATTGAACATTTTCAACGTTATGCGGCGTGCTTATTGGCACCAGTTCCAAATTCTCACCAAAAGAGCCGAGCGTTTACTTGAATTGGATACTGTGCTTGACTGGCCGCAGAATGTGTGGATGGGAGTCAGCGTTGAAAATGCCCAGTATGTTCAGCGCATTAGTTTACTGCGTCAAACGCACGCGGCGATTAGATTCTTGTCTTTAGAACCCTTGTTAGGAGCATTACCGGATCTGGATTTACAGGGTATCCACTGGGTGATTGTGGGTGGCGAATCAGGCCCCCGCGCCCGGCCGGTTGAATATGAGTGGGTGCGAGATATCCGTAAACAGTGCAAAGAGGCAAACGTGGCTTTCTTTTTCAAACAGTGGGGCGGCACACGAAAGAAGAAAAGCGGAAGGCTGCTAGATGGCCGCACCTGGGATGAGCTGCCAACACGCGTGGCGGTTGCCTGAGGCCCACTGGCACCGGATGGATAAAATATCCCTTCTCATTATGCGCGCTAGTAGATTGAAGCAGGTGATGGCGGAGGAAATAAAAGGTTTAAGGAAATGATGAAGTGACCAGTCCAGTTATACCGTTGTCAGAAGTAATAGAAGAACTTGAAAATGGGAGTCGCCCTATAGGTGGGGTTGATGATAGTGGCGATATATTTAGTATTGGTGGAGAACATTTGAATAATTATGGGGATTTTGTTTTTTCAAATATAAAAAAAATTTCTCTTAGCTTCTATAAGCAAATGAAACGCGGGAAGGTAAAACCAAATGATATTCTTATTGTCAAGGATGGCGCTACTACTGGAAAAACATCTTTTGTGACCGATCATTTCCCCCATTTCCCCTGTGCAATCAATGAGCATGTATTTCGACTGTCGGTAAAGTATTCAATTGCCGATCCGCGATATATTTTTTACTACCTGTATAGCCCGAAAGGTAATCTCGAGATTCTAGATGATTTCCGAGGGGCTACTATTGGTGGTATTTCACAAGAATTTATCGAGAAGGTGTATATTCCCCTTCCTCCCCTCCCCGAGCAGCGCCGCATCGCCGCCCGCCTGGCGCAGGCCGACCGCCTGCGCCGCCTGCGCCGTACCGCCCGCCAGTTGGGGCAGACGTATTTGCAATCCGTGTTTGTGGAGATGTTTGGGGATGTTGCGGCTAATTCCAAAAAATTAGAACTAGCAGCATTGGGATTTGTATGTAAAGTAATTTACCGCTACCCGACTTTCTATGGTTTCAGCTATGTTGAAAAAGGAGTACCTGTCGCGAGAATAGGAAATATACTGGGCGAAGGTACCCTTGACCCTAATTTATCTAGTTATGTTTGTATTCCACAGAGAATTAGCATAAGATTTCCCCGAACAATCCTAGAACTCAACGATATCGTTATGGCAGTTCGCGGAGATGGATCTACTGGAAAGCGAATCGGATTCGTAAATTCTACAAATTTAGTAGGGGCTAATATTAGCCCCAATTTATTACGTTTCAAGGCAGACTCTAAAACTATAAATCCACTTTATCTGTTTCATCTTCTCGTTTCTGATGGGGGCCAAATTCTTATTGAGCGACATATTACCCGGACCGCCAAAAAAACTATAACCGCCTCCAACATAAAGGGAATTATGATTCCCCTTCCCAAAATGACTGAGCAAGATCGCTTCGCCGCCATCGTGCAGCGCTACGAGTGCCTGCGTACCCAACAGCGCGAGGCCGAGCGCCAGGCGGAGATGCTGTTTCAGTCGTTGTTAAACCAGGCCTTTACCGGGGAAGCGTGATGGCATTCCAATACGGGCAAATTTCCCAAAGCCAGGCTGTCAATGCGTACATTGATCGCTGTTTTGAAGAACTGGGTGAAAGCGAACGGATGATATTCATCAGGAAGTTTCGCCAACAGCCGCATGACGGGCCGCAGGTCATGCACACCTTGCGCGAGCTGATCCTGGGCGCTTACCTGCACGCGGCCGGGTTCCAGGTGCGCTGCGAGCAGGAAGTGCAGGGCAAAACACCGGATTGGGTGATCGTAGACGACCGGCAGACTCCGCGGGCAATTGTGGAACTGGTGAATTTTCACATCGATCACCGCACGGAAGTGGACATTCAGAACCAGATTCAGAGCAAATCATACGCCGTTTTCTGGCAGAACGAAAACACAGATAACCTGGTGCGCCTGTACAACAGCCTGGAACGGAAGGCGCAAGTTTACCGGGATTTGGCAGCCGGGCTGGACCTGCCGTATGTCATTGCCGTATCCGGAGATGCGAAGGCCGTGCTAGATTTGGACGATGTAAGGGCATGCCTGGATGGTATGTGCGGCCGGTTGTTCGATGAATACCCCCATGTCAGCGGGATATTATTTTTCGACGAAAATAGCGGTCAATACTGCTTTCAATACCTGGAGAACGCTGCCAGCCCCAGAAAACTGGCGATAGAGTCGGGATCGTTTTCACGGGAGAGGCCCATGAACAGGCAAAAAACGACCCTGTTGATCGAAATAGAAAAAGCGATCGCCGCGATGGAACCAAGGAGTGAGGCAAAGAACGTCAAAATAAAGAACATGACCGATATGGCATTTATTTTTTCTGCCATGACGCGCGTGTTTGAAAAAGGCTCGAAGAAAAAGATCATCTCTCAATTGGAATGTTCTTTTAGCCGCCTCGCGCAGGTCGATAGCCAGGTTGCTTTCGACCAGGTTCATGCGGATTTCTGCCAGTGGTTCGTCGAGAACGTGTCCATGGCCAAGAAGGGGCAGGCCGCTTCTTACGGCCAGGCCGGTAAGGTCTTTGACGTGGCGGGGAAAGTCCTGGTCTATTATTGCCACCAACCCAATTGCCAATCTGCCGAGAAATTGATTCCCATGCTTCATGCGGCTGTGGATACCATCATGATGAAAATCTTAATAGAGAAATATCCCAAGATGGGCGTCCAAGCCAAGACAATTGGGGACGTAGACCGGCAGAAATATTCCACCCTGCAGAAAATGGTTGGCCAGCACATCGCAGAGGTGTTTCACGGTCTCATCTACCCTGTGCAATACGATGACATCGTCTGGTATTTAGTGAACCGCGCGTAAGGGCGAGCCACCTCATTCGTGGCTCCCATTCGTGCCCGCTCGTATTCGAGCGGAGCGCTCGTATTCGAGCAGCGACGGTTTTTGTCGCACCATTCGTGGAAGGCCTCTATTGTCGATCTTTGAAAGGAATTGAGAACGATGAATGATAAGATCAGGGATATCCATATCTATACCGAAGTGCATGGCTCTGGCATGCCGGTGTTGATGATCCATGGCTGGAGCCCAGACCACCGGCTGATGAAGGGCTGCATGGAGCCAGTTTTCCAATCCATCGACCGGCCGTGGAAACGCATCTATTTTGACCTGCCGGGCATGGGCCAGACGGAAGGTAAACCCTGGATCACAGGCTCAGATCAGATGCTCGACCTGGTGCTTGAGCTGGTTGACAGGATCCTTCCCAATCAGCGCTTTGCCCTGGCCGGAGAATCGTATGGCGGTTACCTGGCGCGCGGGATCATCAAAAAACGGCCGTCCGCGGTGAATGGCCTTCTGCTGATCTGCCCTGTGGCCGACCAGGAAACGCGGCTGGCCAACGCGCCGGCTTTTCAGGTGCTCGAAAGAGATGCGGCTTTTCTGGACAGCCTTTCGGCAGAAGACAGGGAATATTTCACCGGCATCAATGTGCTGCAGAACAAACGGGTTTGGGAAAGGTTCCGGGATGAGGTCCTGCCGGGGTTGAAGATTGCCGATACCTCGTTTTTGGAAAAATACCTGGCGCAGCATGTCCCTTACAGCTTCAATGTGGACTTGCTCGAGAAGCCGTTTATGGGACCCACCTTGATGCTGATGGGCAGGCAGGATTCTGCGGTGGGATATCGCGACCAGTGGCAGCTCATAGAAAACTATCCCAGGGCCTCTTTCGTCATCCTGGATAAGGCCGGCCATAACCTGCAGATCGAACAGAGTGTTCTATTCAGTGAGCTGGTGAAGGAATGGCTGGACAGAGTAGCCAGTGAAAGCTGAGGCGTGACCGGCGGCACTTCGGGCTCAGGCCCCGACATCCTCACGCACGTACGGGCCCCTCCCATTCGTGTATTCGTGCAGCGACGGTTTTTGTCGCCCTATTCGTGGAAGGCCCTCTTTGCCCCTCGCTCGCCCCGCCGAAGTTCATCAAACACGTTCTATGAAGGGATTGATCACCTGTACCTCACCGTACACTTGCCCATCATTCAAATCTTCAGAGAGCAATTGTTTACAGTTCAATTGCGCCGCGCTTTGCAAGATCATGGCGTCCCAGAAGGAGAGTTGATATCGTTGCTGAAAATCAACTGCCTGGAGCAAGTCACTGACCTGTAGGGAGTGTACGCGCCACTGGCCAAGATCGGCGATCATTTGCCGCGCGGTTTCATGCTCTAAAGGTGAGGCAATTTTGCGCGTCACAGTGACAAAAAGTTCCTGCAATACCTGGATACTGATACAGCCGGTTTCGTTCTCCCAAAGAGCTTTCACCAATTGAGCCGCAATCGTATGTTTGGGTCCGGCAGAGCGATCCAAAGCATACACCAGGATATTGGTATCGATAAAACAACCTGCCTGTGGATCAGCGCTCATGGAGTTCGTCTCGCTTCCAGGAGATTTTCCCGTGAGTACCCAAATCGAAGCCGCTGCCTAGTAAGGCCACATTACGCTGGCGCGCCTGTTCATAAGCTTCCTGATGTGCAACCAGGTTGGCTAGTGTTTGGGCCAACAGCCCTGAAAGCGAAGTGTTCTTCTGCACAGCAAGGATCTTCGCCTTGCGTAAAATATCCTTGGGAATTGCCAGGGTTACGTTCTGAACTGCTTTCATTTCAACCTCCAATGCGAGCGTTTCACTTAATACAGTATAGCACGTTTTTACGTGAAAACAATGGGGCTTCCTCACACATCCGCGCCCCATTCGTAGAAGACTCCCATTCGTGGATGGCTCCCATTCGTGGATGGCTCTCTTTGCGCCCCGACTCGAGCTAGCCATGCAGACCCGTGAGTTGAGTACAACTCCCGCACCGGCGAGACTCGCAGCAACCCACGCTCACCCTCACAGAAAAGCCCGATCTTTGTTAGAATAAGCCCCTATGGCACTGATCAGCTTACAAGATGTCACCCTCACCTTCGGCGGGCCGCCGCTGCTGGAGGGCATCAAACTGCAAATCGAAGCGGGCGAAAGCATCGGCCTGCTCGGGCGCAACGGCGCCGGCAAGACCAGCCTGCTCAAATTGCTCGCCGGTGAGAGCGAACCCGACCGCGGCAGCCTGGCCCGCCAGCAAAACCTGCGCGTCGCCTACCTGTCGCAGGAAGTGCCCGAGGAACTGGCAGGCAGGGTGGCTGATATCATTCGTGGCGGCCTGCCGCCAGCAGCCACGCCCGGCGCCGAAGAGTCCTGGCGTCTCCCGTTGAGCGTCGAAAAGATCATCTCGCGCATGTCTCTCGACCCGCAGGCCGAGTTTGCCTCCCTCTCCGCGGGGATGAAACGCCGCGTTCTGCTGGGGCGCAGCCTGGTCAGCGAGCCCCACCTGCTCCTGCTCGACGAGCCCACCAACCACCTGGATATCGACGCCATCACCTGGCTGGAAGACTTCCTGGCGCGCTGGAACGGGACGCTGTTGTTCGTCACCCACGACCGGCTCTTCCTGCAAAGGATGGCCCGCCGCATCCTCGAGCTGGATCGCGGCCAGTTGTTTGACTGGGACTGCAGCTACCCGGTATTCCTGCAGCGCAAAGAGGCCATGCTGGCAGCCGAAACGGCGCAGAATGTCACCTTCGACAAAAAATTAGCCCAGGAAGAGCAGTGGATCCGGCGCGGCATTGAAGCTCGCCGCACGCGCAACGAAGGCCGGGTGCGGGCGCTCAAACGCCTGCGCGAGCTCCGCCGCCAGCGCCGCGAACAGCCCGGCAAAGTGCGCATGCAGATCCAGGAAGAGCGCCGCTCCGGCCGCCTGGTCATCGAGGCCGAAAATGTCTCGTTTTCTTTCGACGGCCGGCCCATCGTGCAGGCGTTTTCCACCACCATCCTGCGCGGCGACCGGGTGGGCATCATCGGCCCCAACGGCTCCGGCAAAACGACCCTGCTGCGCTTGCTGATCGGCGAACTGGCCCCTCAGCAGGGGCAGATCGAACTCGGCAGCAGCCTGGAAATCGCCTATTTCGACCAGCTCCGCCGCCAGTTGGACGAAAACCAATCCATCCTGGATAATGTCGGCCAGGGCAGCGACACTCTCACGATCAACGGCAAGCCCCGCAACCTGGTCGGCTACCTGGAGGACTTTCTGTTCAGCCCCGACAGGCTGCGCGCCCCGATCAGCGTGCTCTCCGGCGGCGAACGCAACCGCTTGCTGCTGGCGCGCCTGTTTGCCCGTCCCGCCAACCTGCTGGTGATGGACGAGCCCACCAACGATCTGGATATCGAAACCCTGGAACTGCTGGAAGATTTGCTGCTCGACTACAACGGCACTCTGCTGCTGGTCAGCCACGACCGCGCCTTCCTCAACAACCTGGCGACCACCACCCTGGTGATGGAAGGCAGCGGGCGGGTGAGCGAATACGTGGGCGGCTACGATGATTGGCTGGCGCAAAGCCAGGCCGCGGCCGAAGCCCTGGCCGAAAAAGCCTTGGTTGGTAAACCCTCGGCTAGTAAAGCCGCAGAACCCGCTGCCGCGGGCAAACCGGGCGCGGCCCCGGGCTACAAAGAAAAACGCCAGCGCCAGGCCCAGAAAATGGAACTGGCGGAACTGCCCCAGCGCATCGAAGCCCTGGAAGCCGAGCAGAACACCCTGGCAGCAGCCATGGCCGGCCCGGCCTTCTACCAGCGCGACCCCGCCGCCATCGCCGCAGACGCCGAGCACCTCAAGGAGCTCGAAACCGCCCTGGCCCAGGCCTATGCCCGCTGGGCCGAGCTGGAGACTCTGCTGGCAGAGTAGGGCACCTCAGTCGCCGGCTACTCCCCTTCCCACTTGCTCGCCCGCCGGCGCAGCGACTCGAGTTGCCGCCAGTGGTTCTCGATCGCCTGGCGCCCCAGCGGTGTGAGCGCCACCAGCGTGTTCGGCCGGTTATGAACGAACTGCTTATCGAGAGTGACCAGGCCGGCTTCGGCCAGCTTGGCAATGTGGCTGGAGAGGTTGCCAACGGTCAGGCCGGTCAGGCGCTTGAGACAGACAAAGTCAGCCTGGGCAACGCTGGAGAGGACGGTCAGCAGCGCCAGGCGGGCAGGTTCGTGGATCAGCCGGTCGAGGCCGGCCATTTCTTCAAAGACTGCTGTCATGGCTCAGGCCTCCTCAGCGGGGAGCTGGCGCACAAAATACCAGTGCCCCCACAGCCCGGCCACCAGGATGATGAGCGCGGCGACGGTCAAGATGCCATACAGCTGCCCGCGCAAGCCAAACCATTCCCACCAACCGGCCAGGCCAAAAAGCGGCAGCAGGCTGGCGATCGACATCAGGACAGTATAGACCACCGTGTTCGGCAGCAGATAGCGGCCGGGAGCGGCCTGCTGCATGCGCCAGTATTCCACCACGAAGGCCGCCGCAAAGACCAGGCCAATGCAGCTAAAGGGCAGGCGCAAGCGGATATCGGCCAGGAAGGCGCCCAGGCCCACCAGTCCCCCGCCCAGGCTCAGCAGCAGCTCCAGCCTCTTTTGCCGGGGAGTGCTTTTGACCTTGCCAAAGCGGGTGTTGTAATAGCGCTGGATGCCCACTGCCAGCGCGAGCAGGATTGCAGCCGCCAGCAAAGGCAGAGTCAGGTTGGCAGCGCGGCCGGTTTGGGTGTTGGCCCACAGCACAACGATGAGCAAGAGCAGACCCAGGGGTACGGCGTGCAATCCTTGCAGGTTGGCATAGTTGGCGGCCAGGAAACGGGTCTTATTAAGATCGGACATATCAAGCTCCTTTTTGTATCACAGATTGATTTGTAATACAAATCTATATGCATTATAAACCATTCCCTGCGTTTGTCAACTACCCAAATGCGCCCCACCCCAATTCCCTCTCAGACTCCCGTTTCGAGTGTACAATCATCTACAACAAGCGTACATAGAGACCCCACAGGAGAAACTGCAATGCAAACACGATCAACTGCTCACTCAAATATAGCTACAAAAACCCTCCTCCTTTTCCTGGCGCTTACCTTTGGCTTGACCTGGGGGATCGCTGCCATCTTCATCCTGTTCACCGATCAGCTCGTTGCCATCTTTGGCGAGATGGGGATGGGCAACCCGCTGTTCATCCTGGCTGTGTATGCGCCCGGCTTTGCCAGTGTTTTTCTGATTTGGCGCCAGTATGGATTAAAACGCTTGGGCAGCTTCTTTCGGCGGCTGACCTTGTGGCGCGTCTCCCGGTGGTGGTGGGCCTTCGTGATCCTGGGCATTCCCGCAATCATGTACACCGGGGCCGCGCTGAAAGGCACGCTTGGTGATCCGTTTCCCTTTTCCCCCTGGTACCAGGTGCTCCCGGCGCTGGCTCTGGCCTTATTTCTCGGCCCTATCGAAGAGTTTGGATGGCGCGGGCTTGCCCTGCCTGTGTTGCAGCGCCGCTTCGCTCCATTCTGGGCCGGCCTGATCGTTGGCATCATTTGGGCAGTTTGGCACATTCCCGCCTTCCTGATCGGCGGAACACCCCAGAGCGCCTGGTCATTCGCCCCCTATTTCACCGGCATCATCGCCGCTTCCTTCATCATGACAGCTTTATTTAATGATTCCCGCGGCAGCCTGCTGACCGCCGTCTTGATCCACTTTCAACTGAATAACCCCATTTGGCCCGATGCCCAACCCTGGGACAACCTCTTGCTGATCATGGCTGCCGCCATCATCATCTGGCTAGGCCGGCGCACGATGTTCCAACGCGGCTCCGGCGTGACCAGTATCCTTATGCCGGACAACAAGACAAGCTAGGCGCTAGCTAAGCGCAAATCGACTTCGCTCCTGAACGGCGATCCGCTCCCCTGGCTGCTCGAACCCGAAAACCCCTCCCACCGCCCAGGGAACCGGCACGGCACTCAGCCTGCTGCACATGCTGGGCGTCACCCCCGACCGGCGCACCGCTGCCGGCGGCGACTCCTTCCTCCGGTTCAGCCAGCACGCCTGCGGCGGCTTCTCCATGGTCAAGACCACCCGCAGCGGCATCTTCCCCTGCACCACCGGCCTGCACCTGCCCGACCTGGTCTACTTTGGCTTTGGGGACGACCCTCGTGTGCAAGCCGATCGGAACCGCCCTGGCCGAGGCGTACGCCCGCTGGGCTGAGCTGGAAACTCTGCTATAATTTATAGTGTCTATTTTTCCCCAGGAGGTACGCGATGAAAAAATCCCCATTCATCTCCAAGTTATTGGCCCTCGGCGCGGTCTTCCTGTTTGCGCTGAGCACTTGGAGCGCCCAACCGGGGCGCGCCGCGGCCCTGGTGGTAGACACCACCGACGATGACGCCGCCGTCAACGGCAACTGCACGCTGCGAGAAGCCATTGTCGCCGCCAACACCAACGCCGCCGTAGATGCCTGCCAGGCGGGCGCAGCGGGCGCCGATACCATCACCTTCAGCGGGAACGGCGTGATCACGCTCAACAGCGGCCTGCCCGGCATCACCGGCGCGGGCGGGCCGCTGACCATCGACGGCGGTGGAGATATTACCGTCAGCGGGAATGCGCTTTACCGCGTCTTCCACGTGTACACCGGCGGAGAGCTGACCCTGCAAAACCTGGTCGTCTCGCAGGGCTATGCAGGGGCGGGTGGAGGTCTCTACAACGACGGCGGAACGGTAACCATCGAACAATGCACCTTCGCCAGCAACACCGCCAGCAACGAGGGCGGCGGCGGCCTGCGAAACCTGGGAAACGCCACCATATCCACTTCGGTTTTTTCGAATAACACGGCCAACGGCGACTATTTTGGCGGAGGGGGCATCCTCAGCAGCGCCGGCCTCCTAACGATCAGTGGCAGTTCCTTCCTCAACAACACCGCGGGCGGCAACGGCGGCGGCGGCATTGCCACCAACATGGATTATGATTTTCTCACGCTGGTGATCAGCGATACCACCTTTTCCAATAACCAGGCCGTTGGAGATTACGGCAGCGGCGGCGGCATCTTCAGCAACGGCGACCTGACCATCAGCGGCAGCACATTCGGCGGCAACCAGGCGAGCGGCCTCTCCGAGGGCAACGGAGGCGGCCTGTTCCACATAAATAGCGCCGCCGCCATTACGAACAGCACCTTCTCCGGCAACGCGGCCGCCGGCTCTGGCGGCGGCATCTACTACCGCGACGATGTGGGCATGGCGTTGGCCAACGTGACGATCTCCGGAAACTCTGCGAATACGAATTCGGATGACACCGGTGACGGGGGAGGCATTTACGTCGCATCCTGGTCGGGAAACCCTCCCACGCTGCAAAACTCGATCCTGGCCGACAACACCGATTCCGACGGGCAAGGGCCGGACGGCTGGGGCGATCTCGTTTCGCTGGACTATAATATGATCCAGGACACGACCGGGCTCAACATCAGCGGCCCAACCCTTCATAACCTGACCGCGCAAGACCCCGTACTAGGCGCACTGGCGGATAACGGCGGCCCCACCCAGACCATGGCGCTCATGCGCAACTCCCCGGCGATCGACTCCGCCGACCCGGCCGTCTGCCTGGCAGTGGACCAGCGCGGCGAGCCGCGCGCCGACCTGCGCTGTGACATCGGCGCCTTCGAGCTGCAATACGCCGACAGCAACGTGGTCATCAAATCCGACCTGGCAGGCGGCAGCACCTACAGCTTTGGCCCCACCTGGATTAGCATGACTCTCTCTGCGCCCGATACCGGCGTGATCACCATCACCAAGCTGCTCGCCTACCCCGGCGGGCTGCAATCTGCCGGCGAGATGCAGGCCACCTGGTGGATCAGCAGCAGCCTGAGCAGTGGTTTCCCGGTGGACCTATCTTTCTGCTACACCGACGCTGAGGCAGCCGGGCTGGATGAAGACAGTCTGCGGGCCTATCGCTGGGAAAGCGGCGCCTGGGTGTTGAAGGGCGGCGTGTCCAACGCGGATAAAAACTGCCTCACGGTGGGCGCGACGCCCGCCTTCAGCGCCTGGACGCTGGCGACCGAATATCCCACCGCGCTCACCACCCGCCGCTTCCGCGCTGCCGCCGCACCGCCGGCCTGGTCCGGGACGGCCGTACTGTTGGCGCTGGGCGGGCTGTACCTGGGCGGGCGCATGAGACGGCGACACCAATGGCTATACGCAATATAGCCTCGCTCCTGAACGGCGACCTGCTCCACTGGCTGCTCGAACCCGAAAACCCATCCGTCCGCTACTGGACGCTGGTGACCATTCTCGAGCGGCCCGCCGCTGACGCCGAAGTGCTGGAAGCCAGGGCCGCCATCGCCCAACAGCCCCTGGTGCAGGAGCTGTTCGCCCTCCAGCAGCCCGCTGGCCACTGGGGCGAGGACGAAAGCAAGCCGCACACCGCCCAGGGAACCGGCACGGCGCTCAGCCTGCTGCACATGCTGGGTGTCACCCCCGACCAGCGCACCGCTGCTGGCGGCGACTCCTTCCTCCGGTTCAGCCAGCATGCCTGCGGCGGCTTCTCCATGGTCAAGACCACCCGCAGCGGCATCTTCCCCTGCACCACCGGCCTGCACCTGCCCGACCTGGTCTACTTTGGCTTCGGGGACGACCCTCGTTTGCAAGCCGCTTACGCCTTTCTCAGCGAAGAAATGTCCGCCGACCGGGCGCTCGACTGTGGGCGCTACCAGCACCGAGAGTGCCTGTGGGGCGCCATCGCCGTGCTGGACGGACTGGCCGCCCAGCCTGCCGCCCTGTGCTCCCAGGCATCGCAAGGCGCGCTGCAGCGCATGGCCGAGGCGCTGCTGGCGGCCGAGTACGATTTCGCCGGCGAGCACAAGCGCTGGCTGACGTTCGGCGTGCCGCGCGCCTGGGATCTGCTCGGCGCGCTGAAAGCGCTGGCTGCCCACGGTTACGCCCGGGAGGCGCGCTTCAGGCCTTTGCTCGAACTGTTTCTGAGCCGCCAGGATGCGCAAGGACGCTGGCTGTGCGGTTCTGTCTCGCGCACCTGGCCCATCGAAAAGCGCGGCCAACCCAGCAAATGGATCACCCTGGACGCGCTGCGCCTGCTCAAGCTGGCCGGGTGAGATGGCAGCCAACCCCGCCTCTCACCACCGCCGCTCGATCCGCCTGAAAGGGTATGATTACACCCTGCCCGGGGCGTATTTCTTAACGTTGAATGCCTGGAAGCGCCATTGTTCGGAGAGCTCATCCAGGGTGAGATACGCCTGTCCACCTTCGGGCAGGTCGTGCAGCATGCCTGGCTGGATTTGCCGAGTCATTATGATCATGTCACCCTGTAAGGGCGAGTCTCAGAGCCCCGACAAGAGCTGCTTGCTTTCCCAGGCCATCCGGTTGTAAAATAAATCTATACACAGCCAGCGCACGCCCAGGCTGGGCGGGCGGCTCGCTTCCGCTTGATTCGTATGGTTCTGATGGGAGGAAGATATGACCGAGAAAAAGCGTTCCCTATTCACCCTGCTGGCCCCGCTGTGCCTGGGACTGGCCTTGGCCCTGGCGCTGACCGGGCTGCTCATTCCCGCCCAGGCGGCCCCCCTGGACCCCGGCGTGCTCTACGCCGCGCCCACCCCCCGCGGCGCGGGCAATTGCAATTCGTGGGCCAGCGCCTGCAGCCTGCAAACCGCCATCGGCCTGGCCATGTCGGGAAACCAGGTCTGGGCGCTGGCCGGCGTGTACTACCCCGGCCCCACCCGCGCCGAGAGCTTCACCCTGAAAAACGGCGTGTCCATCTACGGCGGCTTTGCCGGCACGGAGACCGACCTGGGCGAGCGCGACTGGGCCAACAACCTCTCCGTGCTGAGCGGCGACATCGACCACAACGACCTCACCGACCCCCACGGTGTGGTCACCAACACGCACAACATCCAGGGCATCAACTCGATCCACGTGGTCCTTGGCAGTGGCGCTGCGGGTTCGGCCGTGCTGGATGGCTTCACCATCACCGCCGGGCAGGCCAATGAAGGCTTCCCCAACAACGCCGGCGGCGGGATGAGCAGCAGCGCCGGCAGCCCCACCCTGCGCAACCTCACCTTCTCCGGCAATTACGCCGCCAACCTGGGCGGCGGCATGTTCAACTTTGCCGGCAGCAACCCCACCCTGCTGGACAGCACTTTCGTGGGCAACTTTTCCCCTGCTGGCGGCGGGATGGCCAATTACAACTGGAGCGCCCCGGTAATTACGAACGTGGTTTTTGTCACCAACACCGCCTCTTATGGCGGCGGGATGTACAACGAAAACAGCAGCCCCATTCTGAACATTGTCACCTTCGAAGACAACCTGGCCTCCTTCTACCAGGGCACCAACGACTCCGGCGGCGGCATCTACAACAAAGCCAGCAGCCCCGTGCTGAACACCGTTCAGTTCACCCTCAACACGGCCCACGTGCGCGGCGGCGGGATCTATAACGAGGAAGGCAGCAGCCCAACACTGACGGATGTGCTCTTCTTCGGCAATGTGGCCCACGGCGGCGGCGGCGGGATGTACAACAACGGCGGCAGCGCCACCCTGGTGGGCATCACCTTTGTGGGCAACGATGCCGTCACCGACGATGGCGGCGGCCTGTATAACAACGAAAGCAGCCCCAGCCTGAGCGAGGTCAGTTTCAACAACAACCACGCCGCTTCCGGCGGCGGCATGTTCAACTTTGCCAGCAGCCCCACCATGACCAACGTGGCCTTCATGGATAACATCGCCGAGTGGAGCGGCGGCGGGTTGAAGAACAACATCGGCTGCCATCCCCTGATGACGGAGGTGATCTTCATCGGCAACCGCGCCGTGGCCTCCGGCGGCGGGCTGGAAAACGTGGCCAGCGGCCCCATGTTGGTCAATGCCACCTTCAGCGGCAACTCGGCCGGCTCCGGTGGGGGCATGTACAACGGCAGCCACAGCAGCGCCAAGGTGGTGGGCGGCCTGTTCAGCGAAAACTCCGCCATGTCTGGGGGCGCGGTCTACAATCACCTCAGCGACACCTTCTTGATCAACGCCACCATCTACAGCAACACCGCCAGCGACCGCGGCGCGGCCGTCTCGAACAACGAAAGCCTCCCCCTGGTAATCAACAGCATCCTATGGGGCAACAGCGCACCCAACTACCCAGAAATCTTTGACGGCGTGGTCAGCACCTCCACCGTCAGTTACAGCATCGTGCAGGGCGGGTTTACTGGGACCGGGAATAAAGACGCCGATCCGAAATTCGTGGATGCGGCCAACGGCGACCTGACCCTGGGCGCCGGCTCACCCGCCATCGATGCCGGCAGCAACGCCGCCATCCAACCCGCCGGGGTTCTCACCGACCTGGACGGCAACCCGCGCTTCGTGGACATTCCCAGCGTTCCCGACACCGGCAGCGGCACGCCGCCCCTGGTGGATATGGGCGCCTACGAACTTCAATCGCTAGCCCCGCCGCCAACCTACCGGGTTTTCCTGCCGCTGCTCTCCAGGTAGACATCTTAGCGCTTAGCGTCGAAGTAAAGGCAAATTAACTGTATAGAGCATGCTTCCGCTCACCGTCCCAACCCAGAAGCCGCCTTCGATGCGGTAGCTGCCGCCCGTCATGGCTGCTCCCGCGTCCGCCTGGCCGCTAGCGCCGCTCTGGCGCTACCTTAGTACCAGGGGTAGAAAGATATAGCGTTCAGCGCCCGGCGCCCGCGTGGGGGTGGGTGTGTTGGTTACAGGCGGGGACCAGGTTCCCGTGGGCGTGGGTGTGGCTGTAAGTTCCGGTGTAGGCGTAGCCGTGGAGGTAAGGGTAGGCTCCACGGTGGGTGTTGGGGTAGGAGTAGGCGTGTCGATCGAACCCCACTCATACCGGTAAGCATGCCCCACGCTGCATGAGGCGTTGTGGTACAACAGATGCAAACGATCGTGGCTGTCCAGCCCCATATGCTGGTTACCGAAGATATATCCTTCGATGGGCAGAGTATCCGTCACCCACCCGCTTACGCCCTGGTAGGCGTATAGAATCCGAGACTGGTCTTCATCCCAGTAAGTCAGGTGATAGGCGCCCTGTGAATCCTGAGCAACCGTGGTGTAATCAAAGCTAGAGCCGCCGTCAATCGTCTCGCTGATCCATTGGCTCGCTTCCAGCCTGGTGTGAAGCAGTTTATACTCATATATTGGTTTGTATTGCTCATCAAAACCGAGCAGCTTGCTCCAGGTGGAAAACAGGTGAGGCAGCCCATTGCTGCCCAGCGTCGCTGTACCCAGCGTTATCGCCGTGTAAGAAGCCGTTACCGGATCAGCCTGGCTGGTTACCCAGGCGCCAGTGGTATTCTGGGCGTATTGCAATCCATTCCCACCATAGCTGACGTGCATATAATCATCAGTATCAAACACCAGGGATGGATAAGAACCCGCAAAGGGACCCGTAGCCACGGTTTCGCTCACCCAAGTACTGTCGTGGATATAGGCGTGCAAGAAGCGCTTACTGGTCACGGCCGATATTTGGAAGAGCAGGTGAGGGGCATCCTTCCCATCCACACCCAGCGAATGGTAAGAATCAATAAACCCGCTGGCAATGCTTGCCGTTATCCAATGACCGCTGTCAATGGTTGTATAGAAAATCTCGCGATCGGAGGTGTCGCGGCTGTAATAGACCGCATAAACCGCATGCGGGTGATCTTGATCATCAAGCGCCAGGGAAAGCATTCCTGAAGCCTCGCGGGGAGAGACTTCGCTCTGCTTCCAGGCGCCCGCCGCGTTGGTCATCAACTGCACATTGTTCTTGTTGAACAGGATCACCGGCTGGTCGTTTGAATCCAACTGCATGACAGCATAGTACACGGGCAAGTTCCAATCCAAAGTCTGGATCCCCGCACTGGGGGAATAAAAGCGCACCTGTTTTTGGGTGAGATCATCTGGATTGGTAGCCACGTAACTGGCGTGCAGGTTTCCGCCGTTATCCACGAATAAAGCAGCCGAGGCGCCATAAGAACCGCTGTCGAGTGTGGTGTGGTGCCAGCCCGCATCCTGGTAAGAATGAATAAAGGATGAAGAGTAGGTCCACACCACCTGAGGTTTGCCGGCCTGGTTCAGGATGATATCCATCGACTCAGATTGTGAGCTGCTCCTGACCACCTGTTTGTTGAAAGTGAGGCTGGGGGTGGGACTTTCGTGCTTGCTGGTGGTCGATATTGCCAGGCGCAGCTCAGAGCCCTGGTACTGACCCAGCTCATTTTCTTTATTGAAAGAATAAACGATATACACTCGGTCATCTGAGGCAAGCGTGATCGCCGGTCCTTTGGCGTCTCCATACATAGTTCCGTATCCATCCACATACTGGGTAAAAAATACGCCCGTGCCATGATCGTAATAACCATAGGTCAGCGGCCCCTGTTCGCTGTTGTTGGCGTTACTAACAAAGCTCATGTTCGGATTATCATTGCTATCTAAGGCCAGGTCCAGGTAACGCACATA
>CAZVRZ010000016.1:19103-20462 GCA_964629965.1 uncultured Anaerolineaceae bacterium | reverse complement strand
ACAGGCTGGTTGGCAGGCTGACCAAATACCAGGTGGTTCCTTCGAGATAGGCGTACTTCAGCCCTCCATCTTTGAAAAGGACGTGCGGCTCGCCCTGGGCATCCAACTCCAACGCAGTGTAACTGTCATGAGAACCAATGGCCCGGAAGCTCCATTGTCCATCATCACGGCGGGCGTACATTAACTGATCCGCCGTGTTATCCCGATAAACAACATGGGGACGATCTTGCGCGTCGATTGCAATCGAAGGATTACTCCCCACACTCTCGCGATGATCAACGACCTCCTCATGCCACTGCGCCCCGTCAAACCAGGTGTAATAGAGATGCTTCCCACCGCTATACACCACATGCGGGTTGCCCAGGGAATCTTTGGCCATGTCGGACGAGGTAAAATCTGCCCGGTCGAAGACGCATTCGGTCGCCCAGACCACCTCTCCCGGCAGAGGTGTGCGCGTGGGTGTAGGTGTTTGCGATGGCGTGGGTGTCTGAGTTGGCGTGGAGGTGATCGCAGGGGTGCGCGTGGCCGTCGGCGTGGGCGTATCCACGGGCGTAGGAGTATCCGTGGGCGTACCCGATTGGGTTGGGGTGAAAGTGATGGTGGGGGTAGCCGGTATTTCGGATACCGCGTACCAGAGTGTTTTACTGGCATCATAGCCCAGGTGCGCTCTGCCATCCGAACCCAGGGCGATGGCGGAGAAACTGGCAACCGAAATCCCCGGCGCCACGATGGAGGTTATCCAACCGCCCGCCTCGAAACGGGCATAATTCAGACCGGCCAGCTCATAGCTGTAGTGCGGGGCATCGCTGCCATCCAGGGTCAGGGCAATGTGGTCGCGGTAATCACTGGATAAAGTTTCCTGATCCCAGGCGGCTCCATTTCGCTTAAGATAGATCGTTCCCGTTTTGGAATTGGGGAAATCATCGTAGCTGTAAACGATGGCAGGCCGGTCATCCCCGCCAACAGCGATATCGAACGAATAACCGGTATACTCCCCGATATACAGAATTTCGACAACCCAGGCGCTGCCATCATAAACGGCGTATCGCAGGCTGTTTACATATTCCTCATACACAATATGAGGCCGGTCTGCCGCGTCCAGCGCCAGGGCAACTTCCATCGCCGGATGAGACGCAACAACTCCCGCCGTCCAAGAGCCTGCCGCCAGGGAGGCGTAATACAGGTTACCTTCCTTCCAGCCGGTGTGATCTGTAAAGGCGATATGAGGCTCATCCAGGGTGTCGATAGCCATCGAAACATCGATGTCATAATATGCAGAAACATCCGTTTTAACCGTGGCGGTCACCCAATCCATGCCATCCAACGTGGCATACAAGATACGCGCATTGGTTTCGTCAT
>CAZVRZ010000016.1:1513-19093 GCA_964629965.1 uncultured Anaerolineaceae bacterium | reverse complement strand
ATCGAGGGCCAGCGCGGCACTATTACGATAATAGGTTTTGGTGGATAAGCCCTCATGCACCGTATCGGTGTACCACCCGGAGGCGTCTTTCCAGGCATAAACCAGGTCGGATACGCCATACACAAAATGAGGGTATCCAGCCGCATCGAGCTGCATACTGTCTTCATTCAGGTAATGGTTTTCTACGCTAGAGGGCACACTCTCGATCTGCCAGCTATCCGCCTGCCAGGCGCGCGCGGAAAATTCTTGCCTTTCTTGAGTAACGATTCCCCATAGTATGAACAGGCATATAAATGCCAATATCCATCCCAACCGCCGGCGCAGGAAATTAGAGTCCATCAAATGCCTCCTTCTTGGTCGGCCTGATTTTTCCCCCCGTCAGGTTGTTGTTTTTAGCTGATCCGCTAGTAAGATACTATTCTATTTTTATTATATATCAGGATTCTTTTTTGCGATTGCCCTATTACACCCCTTTGGCAGCCCCAAACGTGATCACCATGCTCGTGCCCTGGCCTTTTCCCCCCGACTCGGCCGCAATCTGCCCGCCCTGCGCCGTCACCAGCGCTTTGCAGATCGACAGGCCCAATCCCATTTTGCCGGAATTACCCTCGCGCGCCTTATCGGCGCGGTAGAAGCGGTCGAACACGTAAGGCAAATCGTCCGCCTCGATGCCCGAGCCGTTATCGCTCACCCGCAGTTGCACGCCCCGCTCGGCCTTCGCACTGAGCGTGATGCGGCCCCCTTTGGGTGTGTAACGCAGGGCGTTATCCACCAGGTTCTTCAACACCTGCCGCATGCGGCCCTCGTCCACCACGATCTCCGGCAAGTCCTGCGACGCCTCCAACGTTAACTCCACCCCCTGGCGGGCAGCGATCGGCTGGTAGGCCTGGTAAATGCGCTCCAGCAGCAAACTCGGCTGTACCGGCTGCGCCTGGATCTCCAGCCCGCCGGCCTCCACCTGGTTCAGCGTGGTCAGGTCGCCCACCAGGCGGCGCAGGTGCTCGATCTCGGTCTTGATGATCTCGATGCGCTGCGGGGTCAGGCTCACTTCGCCCTCTTCCAGCATCTCCATATAACCAGAGATGATCTGCAGCGGGGTGCTCAGATCGTGGGTGATATCGGCGGTCATGCGCTTGCGCTGCTGATCGGCGCGCAGCAGGTCGGCGCTCATCTGGTTGAAGGCCACGGTCAACTGGCCCAGCTCATCCTGCGAAGTGACCGGCGCCTGCTGTTCCAGCTCGCCGCGCGCCAGCGCCTGGGAGGCCTGCGTCAGGCGGCGGATCGGCTTGAGCAAGCCGCGCGCCAGTAAAAAGCCCATCGCCACCGCCGCCAGCACGCCCGCCAGCGCCGCCAGGCCGATCGCCAGTGTGGTGCGCTTCAAGAAAAGCTCTTCCTCGGCACTGAGCTTGAACTGGTAGCCGGTATCCGGCAGTATCCAGGCCACCGTCTGCCCGTCCACCTCTACGGGAACCACCTGCCGCAGCCTATCCGCTGGCACCGTCTCGCCCACCTGGTAATCGAAGGTGGGCATCAGCGCCCGATAATCGGCATCCACCAGGCCAAACACCCCGCGCAGGTCGCGCTTGAACGGCCGCTGGTCAACCGGCTGCTCGAAGGGTTGGTCTCCAGGCGGTTGGCCGGCAGGCTGCAGCCCGCCATCCTCCGGCTGGGAGAAACTCGATTGCATGTAATATGTGAAAAAGCCCTCCAGCGTGCCGTTCTCGCCGTAGTAGGTTTGCACGCTTTCTCGCAGCAGAGCGGTTTGCTGCTCTGCCACCAGGTTCAGCATGAACTGCCCGGAGGTCAGGCGCAGGATGGCGGAGACCACCAGCACTGTGATCAATGCCACCGCCAGGTAAGAAAGGATCAGCTTGCCCGATAAAGAACGTTTCATTGCGCCGCCTCCACAAAGCGATAGCCCACCCCGAACACGGTCTCGATGTACTGCGGCTGGTTGGGATCGTCTTCCAGCTTCAGGCGCAGGTTGCGAATATGGATCTTGAGGGTCGATTCGGAGCCGCTGTAGCCGTTTTCCACCAGGCGCATGCACAGCGCCGCCCGCCGCACCACCTGCCCGGCCGATTGCATCAGCATTTCCAACAACTGGAACTCCAGCGGGGTTAGCTCAATTGCCTGCCCCTGCTTCTTGACCTGGTGATAGCTGCGGTCGAGCGAGACATCGCGCACTGCCAGGTTGGGAACCTCGTCTTCCTGGGGAGCGGCCCGGCGCAGCACGGCGCGCATGCGCATCAACAGCTCGCGCAGGCGAAAGGGCTTGGTAATGTAATCGTCCGCGCCCAACTCGAAGCCGCGGATGATATCGGCCTCCTGCTGGCGAGCGGTGATCATGATCACCGGGATGCTCGATGAGCGCCGCAGGTGGCTGATGAACTGGTAACCATCCATGTTGGGCATCATGATGTCCAGTAAGACCAGGTCCGGATGGGCAGCGCGCACTGCCTCCAGCGCCTCGCGCCCGTCTGAAGCGGTCAGCGTCTCGAAATCGTGGCTGTTGAGAAAATCGTTCAGCAGCGTTTGCACATTGCGGGTATCGTCCACCACCAGGATCTTACGGCTCATAAGTAAATTATATCCTCAGTTATAACTATGGAAACAGGATGAGCTGCCGGCCCATCCTGTTTCTTGGTATGGAGGAGAGAGAAATCACGTACACCATCGCTTGCTCGTTCTGTTGGCAGGAGCGCTGCCCGTTTCAGCGCCCCTGCCGTCATCTAATCTTCTATCAATCTGTTTATATTTTCCCACGGAAGTCCCTGGTACTGGTTTAGATTTAGTATACGAATTGTCGTTGCGAGGCGATCTTTGCCGAAGCAACCCCGCTGTACTCAGAGGCTCCCTCCGTGGCAGGTGGAGATTGCTTCGCAATGACAAATTAATACCCATTGTCATCATCCTTACTGAGCAAGATCATCTCAGGATCGGCGTTCAGCCAGCCTTCTTGCTCGGCATCGGTGTAATAGATCCTCAAATTGGCCGTATCGTGCATGAAGTCCACCTTACCAACGATCACGCGCTTGATCTTCAGCCCGGTGCGCTCTTCCAGGTCGGCCAGCAGCTCGGCGCGCCGGTCGGGGCGGATCAGCTCGATCTTCTCGTACACCACCCGCTTGGAAGCCTCGTATTGGAAGCCCCAGCCGCGCTCCAGCAGCCACATGATCGCCAGGACGGCCAGGTTGGCGGCGATCAGCTTTGGCCAGAGGGCGCTGTTGGCCCCGGCCGAGTTCATCACCGGCAGAGCGGCGATGATAAACAGGTAGGTCATCTCCCGGATGGGGATAGGGTCGGTGCGGTAGCGCAAGATCGAGAAGATGGCGAACAGGCCAAAGCCCACCCCCACGCCGATCTCGATGCTGGTCATGAAACTCAACACAAAATAGATCACCGTGTTGAAGGCCATGAAGGTGAACACGTAGCTCTTATTGCGGGTGCAAGGGTAATAGATAAAGCGCACCAACACCAGGGCTACCAGCAAATTGAAAACAAAACTAAACAAGAAATTGCCAAGGTCACTCATCTTACATCGCTCCGCTCATGATCTTATCAAGCCACAACAGCTTGGGTTTCAGGGAATTCTTTTTTACCTGGTCGTACAGCAGTGAAACGCCGATGCAGTACTTGCTGAACCCCTTCGGCCGGATGCGCTGGGAGCGCATCTGCGCCAGGAAAGGCGAGGCATGGCCTGGCCCCTCCAGCTTCACTTCGGCGATCGCCAGCCTGTCCAGGTAAGTCACCCGGTCGCCGGCGTAGAAGGACAGGTCCACGTCCAGCGTCACCCGCTCGCACTGCCGCCGGTTGACCAGGGTCAGGCGGGTAAAGGTGTTCCACAGCTTGGGCTCGAGCGCCCGGCCTTCGTAAGGCAGCACGTTCTGCAGCCAGTCTTCAGCTTCCGGCGTCATCCAGGTCATCGGCTGGGAGGTGCGCACGCGCTCTTTGATGGTGCGCCCGCGGCAGGTCTTGTGCTTCACTTCCAGAAACGACAGGCAAGAGTCTGTGTATTCTCGGCTGCGCACTTTGTAGCGCTCGGCGCGCCCATTGACATGCAGCAAGTAGAGGTCAAACTCGTGGGTGTCGAAGTACAGCGTGCGATAATGGTTCAGGCGCTGCCCACTCACCGCCAGCATACGGTAATCGGGCTGCAGCGCGGCCAGGGCGGCCTGCAGCTGCCCGCTGGTCAGCACGAACTTGGTATCGGTGCGGTCTAGCAGCGCGGCCGCTTCCATCTCCTTCAAGCCGATCGGCTCAAAGCCCTGCGCCAGGGTCGCCAGCCGGGAGGCGTACCGGTCCGCATTCCACTGCATTTCCGGCCCGCTGCGCAGCGAGTGAGTTTTACCTTGGGTAGTAAGGCTATTCCATGATGTGTGTTTCATTGTCATTGTCGTATCTCCGTTTGAGTTGGGGCGAAGCAGTCCAGCAAACTCCACCTGTGAGGTCTGCAACCAGCTTCGCCCTCGATCTATCCTGATGATATCTGCTCAACGGCCCGGAGTGGTTTAGTTTTTGTATACGCTGCGCTCATGGCCGCCCCGGCCGTCCCCCGCCGCCATTGCCAACCGTGGTCAGCGCCCCGGCGACCGTGAAGCTGGCATATTCGCTGCCCGGCGTATAGCTGCCGCCCTGGTACAGGCTGTCGCTCAGCGCGCCGCTGGAACTGCCGCCGGTGTAGATGGTGTACGCTTGGCCCTTGACGAGCGCCGGCGATGACAGCACCAGCGCCTGGTAGCGCTTGGTAGGCG
Source organism: uncultured Anaerolineaceae bacterium (assembly GCA_964629965.1). Lineage (GTDB taxonomy): Bacteria > Chloroflexota > Anaerolineae > Anaerolineales > UBA4823 > CAZVRZ01. The sequence goes on along the minus strand of CAZVRZ010000016.1, from coordinate 14,339 downwards.
CAAAGGTCAGGATATCTTCCCCGGCGCTGTTCTGGATGTGTACCAGGCTGCCGGCCTGCTGCGCCGCACTGAAATAAACCAGCACCGAGTTTTGTTCTGAGTAGGAGCCGGGCGCCTGGGCCATGCCCGCGCTGCCCGCCGCCGCCAGGAAACCACCGGTCATCTGGAAGCCGCCGTCGAAATCCAGCGCCCCGTTCATATTCTCTACCGGCCCATTCACCAACACCACGCCGCCGGTCATGACGATCGCACCATTGATATCCAACCCATCGCCGGCCGCGTCCACGGCGATATAGCCGCCATTGACGTACAGGTAGTAATCCCCATTGTAAGTGAACTGGTCGTTGCCCCAGCCGCCCCAGTCACCCCCGCCGCCCGGGCCGCCGCGCGGGCCCATCATGCCAGAGCCGTCGTTGCCAGAGGCCACGTTAATGCCGTCGTCGCTGGAGACCACATGAATACTGCCGTTGTTGATGGTGATCACGGCGCTTTCAATACCCTCGTACGACTTCGTCACCCGGATGTCGCCCGCGTTGATCTCCAACGTGGCGTCGGAGTGCAGGCCGTCATCGCCGGTGGCGAGCAAAAAGGTCCCGCCGTTGATCACCAGGCTGCCATTCGAGTGCAGGGCGTCGTCCGAGGCATCGATGCTGAGCGTGCCACCGTCGATGTTCAGGTTGACCACTGCGCTGATGCCCTTGGTGGAGATATCTGTACTGGGCTGCCGGCTGCTGCCCCCGCCCGCCTGCAGGGTGATCTCGCCGTCCGTCACCAGCACATCCGTCTCGGCCTGGATGGCGTTCCCGCCGGAGGTCACCTGCACCACGCCGCCCTGGATCGAGACATAGCCTCGCTCGGCCTCTTCGGCGTTGTCGGATTTCAACCCGTCACCTTGTGCGTCCACCGTCAGGCGGCCGCTCTCGATCACCAGGTAATCCTTGCCCCGCATGCCATCATCCACCGCAGTGACCGTGAGCATCCCGCCGTTGATCAGCAGGCCGTCTTTGCTGCTGATGCCATCGTTGTAGTTGCCAGTCACCGCCAGCGAGCCGCCGCCGTAGATGGTCAGGTCAGCCTTGCTGAAAATGGCCGCGTTGGGCTCAGCCTCTTCGGGATTGGCAAAGACATAGGCGCTGCCATCGGTAACCACGTTTTGGGTGTTATCCGCCAGCATAATGGCCACTTCTTTGGCATTGGCTACGTAGAGTGGGGAGCTGCTGGAGCAGTGCAGATCTACCCCGTTCAAGATCAGCCGTACCACCTCTTCGTCCTGGGTATCTACGATGATCTGCCCATCAGCCAGCGAGCCGCTCAGGCTGTAGACACCCGCCGCGCGGATGGTGACCCGGCTGCCGTCCACCGACACGCCCGCGCCCTGCGCAGCGATCGAGTCCCCGTTCAGGGCGATCGATACCACCGCCGAGCTATCCCAAGCGTAATCTCCGGACTGTGCGTGCACTTGCTGGTTCTCAGCCAGCGCCTGCGCAGCCGAGCCGGCAGGCGTCACGGCCGCGACCGCAGAGGTGGGTTGCACCCCGGCAGCCGGTTGCACCGCAGCGCCGGAAACGCTGGTGACTGCCGCACCGTCATTGCCGGAGCAGGCCACCAGCGAAACGATCAACACCATAACCAATAAAAAAATCATAACCTTTTTCATACAATCTCCTTTTCTTTATCAGGGATGATTGTACAGAATAAAGGTTATGATCGGGTATAGATTTGGTATAGACGAGAGAATTAGAAAAACGTGAGGCTTGCTAGGTCCCCAACCGGTCCCACATCGCCTGCTGCGCCTGGTTAATGGTAATACCCTGGGCATAACTCCACTCGGTCAGCAGCGATTTGACCGCCTTATCCAGGATGGATTTTTCCTGCTCGTTCAAGCGGAATTGGCGCTTGAAATGCGTCAGGTCGCGCACCACCTCACAGATCGGCGCCAACTGCCCGCCGCGCATCTGGGCGATGAGCTGATCCTTGCGCAGCGTGCGGTCTTCTGGCAGATTCTCGCCCGGATCGTTCAAGATCGATAACACCTTGTTAAATTCATCCGGCGGGGTGGGAATGCGCAGGCTGGTCGTATGTAAGTCGTTAATGGGGATCCAAATCAACATATCATTCGCCCGCACCACGTAACAGCGAGTGGGCTGATCGTCGATGATTTTTTCTTCGATATCCACCACCTCGCCCAAGCCGTAGGTGCAGTGAATAACTTTATCGCCAATTTGAAAGTTCATTTCAAAATCTCTTTCTGAATAGAGACAAGCGTACTAAACAAAAAGGCCGCCATTCGATACGGAATACGGCCTGGCAATTCTATCGCGAGTCTGGTATTCGTTATTGGTAGTATTATACCAGAGAAAACAAACCTATGTAAGGACAATCATACGCAGCCCCGGCAGGCGAGACGTTTCCCCCTATGGCAGGATAATTCCTGGTCCCGCCTGCCAGTGGTGCTGCACATCCCCATAAGTGGACGGCATCCCCTAAATGCACGAGTCCGCCGGCAGTGTCATCATTATGTTATACTTTGGCCAAGTATAGCCAGGCAGCGTTAAGAGATCGTTAATTTTTAGGCCGATTTATGCCCAATCGCATCGAGTTTTCATTTCTGGGAGCTTTCCGGGTCTCCTTTCAGGACGCCCCGCTGAGCGGCTTTATCTCCAGCAAGGCGCAAGCCTTGTTGTGCTACCTGGTGATGAACCGCGGGCCTCACTCTCGCCTGGAGTTGGCCACGCTCCTATGGGGCGAATCGTCCGATGAAGCCGCCAGGATCAGCCTGCGCCAGGCGCTGGCCAATTTGCGCGATCTGCTGCCCAACGCCCTGGTCATCGAGCGCGACAGGCTGGCTTTCAACGAGCGGGTACCCTACCGCCTGGACGTGGAACTGCTCGAAAAGACCGCCGCAGAGGCCGAGCAGCGCAAATCGTCGCCCGAGCTGCCCCTGCCGCCCTACAACCCGGCCCTTTACCGCGGCGACTTCCTGGCAGGCTTTGGCGTGCACAACGCCATCACCTTTGACAACTGGATGCAAAGCGAAAACAGCCGCCTGAAAAGCCTGGCAACCGACCTGCTGCATCTGCTTGCCGAACAGTATGGCAGGCGCGGCCGCTATCGCGAGGCGCTGGCAGCCTCCGCCCGCCTGCTGGAGTTGGATCCCTGGCTCGAAGAAGCCCAGCGCCAGCGCATGCAGCTTCTCGCCTGGAACGGCCAGCTCAGCGCGGCTGCTCAGCAGTTTGAAACCTACCGCGCCGCCCTGCAGCATGAATACGGCATCTCGCCCGCGGCCGAGACCATTAACCTCAACAAGCAGTTGAAGCAGGCCCAGCAGCGCCCGGCGGCGCACCCCTACACGGCTGCCGAGCCACAGCCACGCCTGCCCTTCACCGGACGCGAGGCCGAGCTGGCCTGGCTGATGGAGCGCTGGGCCGCCACCCGGCGCCGGGAAGGCGGCCTGACCCTGGTCGCCGGCGAAGCGGGCGTGGGCAAGACCCGCCTGGTACAGCAAGTGCTGCAGCCGATCCACCGGCAAGGCAGTGTGCTCCTCTCCGGTCGCTGTTACGAATACAACCGCGCCATTCCCCACCAGCCTATCAACGATGCCCTGCGGTATTACATCGCCGGCCAGCCGCCGGGGACGATCCTCAACTTTCCCATCTCGGAACCGCTCGATCTCAAAGCGGTGATCGCTTATGCCCAGCAGATCTGGCCGGACGGTGTGGTGCTGTTCCTGGACGATCTGCAGTGGGCCGACGCCGACACCCTGGATGTGCTGCATTACATTGTCCGCCACCTGGCAAAACGTCCCAGTTGGTTCGTGGGATCTTACCGCCTGGAAGAAACGCCCCCCGATCACCCCCTGATGCGGGTCATCCAATCCCTGGAAGACGAGCACAAAGTTCATCGCCTGGCGCTGAGACCACTCTCAGAACAGGCCGTCATCTCTTTGTCGGGCTCCCTGCTGGACGAAAGCCCGGCCGGCAGCTCGCCGGGCCTGGAGGCCATTCCGACCAAGCGCCTGCGCATCCAACTGGGCCAGGCTCTGTACCAAAAAAGCGAAGGCAACCCGTTTTTATTGACCGAGCTGGTCTCGGTCCTGCACGAGCGCGGCATCTGGCAGAAATTGGGCGACCCGCAGGCCGATTTCGATCTCGGCGAGTTGGAACTGCCGGAGGTGCTTTCGGAGCGCGCTTACGAAGTGACCCTGCACCGCGTCCGGCGCCTGGACGATACCAGCTATTACCTGCTCACCCTGGCCGCTCTCTTCGGCCAGCCGTTCAATCACCGGCTGCTGGCAAAAGCAGGCGACTGCCCGTTTGAAACGGTGGAGCAGGCCGTTGGCGAGTGGTTGGAACAACGCCTGGTTTACCAGGTGGGCGAAATGCTGCAGCACGCCATGGAACCGCGGCTGGACTTTGCGCACGACACCATCCGCGCCGCGGTGTATGAAAGCGTGCCCAAGCACCTGCGCCGCCTGGTGCACGCCCGCCTGGCAGCCGCACTGGAAACTCACGAAGCGGGTAATGTTGGACGCTTCGTAGATCTGCTGGCGCACCACTGCGACCGCGCCCAGGATTGGCCCAAGGCGCTGCACTACCTGAAGCTGGCTGCCGAGCAAGCCCAAGCGGCGAACGCCCGTGAGCAGGCCATGGAGCATTACCAGCGCGCCCTGCAAATCCTGAGCGAGCAGCATTTGCGCGGCGCCGCCTACGCCGACCTGGAATTCGACCTGCTGGCCGGCCTGGAAAAGTTATATGATTTGCAAGGCGACCGCACCAGGCAGGGCGCCATCTTGCACAACCTGGCCGAGTTGGCAGGCCTGACCGGGCTGACCGGGGCTGGGACGGACATCTTGAGCCGTCAGGTGGAGATCAGTCTGCGCCAGGCGCACTTTGCCGAAGCAACCGGCGACTACCTGGCTGCCGAGCACGCCGCCCAATCTGCCATCGCCCTGGCCGAGGCCGCCAACCTCCCCGTACAGGTGGCCTGCGCCCACCGCTGGCTGGCCTACGCCCTGCGGCGGCAAGGCCGGCTGGCCGAAGCCCAGCCCCTTTACCAGAAGGCCCAGCGCCTGGCGGAACGGGCCGGGGCAGCCGAGGTGCTCTGCGACTGTTTACAAGGCCTGGCGAACGTGGCCCGCGCCCAGGAACGATTTGCCGAGGCCATCCCTTTGTTGGAGCAAAGCCTGGCTATGTGCCGGCAAAACGGCAACCAACGCAACGAAGCCGATGCCTGCGACATCCTGGGGTTGGTCTACCAGCGGCTGGGCGACCTGCCACTGGCCAACGAACACTTCTTCCGCAGCCTGGATGCGCGCCGCAGGATAGGCGACCGGCGCGGCATGGCCATCACCTGCCACAACCTGGCCCAGTCCTTCTTGACTCTGAAGGAATACACCGCGGCCGAAGAGTACTTCAAACAGGGCCTGCTGATCAGCCGGGACACCAGCGATCCGCATATCGAGGCGCTCATCCGCCAGGGATTGTGCCAGGTGGCCTGCGCCCAACAAGACCGGGAAGCTGCCCAGGCGCACGGCTGGCAAAGCCTGCTCCTGCTGCGCCGACTGGGGGCGCGCCCGCAGGCGCGCCAGGTCATCCGCCTGCTGCGGCAAGTTTCTCAGTTATAAAAAAAAACTGCCCCATCAACATCCATCAGAATGGGGCAGTCTCGCCAAATCTTATACAACCACCGTTGGTACGCCCAGGTACAAAATAAGGCCGTAAACCAGCGTGATGATGCTGAAAATAGCAAACATGAGGCGCATCTTGCTTTCGTCTTTGAGCAGCGATGCCCAGGCTGCAAAGGCCAAACCGAGCGCCATCACCAACATGATCAGTTGTAATTTGTCGCCGCGCTCGTTAAATTCTTCCGCCAGGCCAAAGAGCCGGTCGGCTTCATCGAACATGCCATTCGGCTCAACGTACATGGCTTCGTAATAACTGTCGCTGAAGGGCTCTTCCTCATTAACAGCAATCGCAGCCTGGAGCTCTTCAGAAAAGTTAAACGTAAAGTATTCGGCCTTTTCATCGGTTTCCGCCGTGTACCACCCATCATACATGTTGTAATCATAAACGATCATCTGGTTGGCGGTCAGGTATTCGGCGTTGGCGTCGGTCAGCATTTGCTGGCCTTGCACATTGTACTTGGTCTGATCTGAATCAGACATCGAGCCCTGGAAGCTGGCCACTGCCGTCAGAACGCTCAGAACGGCGACCAGCGTACCCAGCACCAGTTCCGAGCTTAGCAGGTGTAAACGTTTCACGATAGACGGTTTTGTTGCTGTAGACACATTATTTTTTTCCTTTTGTGGGATGATGTTCATAAGTCGCAATTGATTATACACTGATAGCATGACAGTCGCCACCTGGCGTCCAGGATGGCCACGCTTTTCTTAAAGTCGGGGTTTGGGGTGTTGTAGGATGGCTTCATCGAGGAGCGGATCGAGGTGAATTTACGCACGGCGCGCTTGAGACGGATGGCGTCGGAGACGTTCATTCAATCTCTCCCATCCTAAGTTTGCAAGTCCGAGCAGGAGTCGCTTAGCTGCTCTTGGAGGGTATCTGCGGAATGATCCAACTGATCAGGGCGTGCGGCGAGCGCGTCTGGATGAACATCCGTCCCGGCCCGCTCACCTCGACCACCGCTCCCTCGCCCGACAGCAGGGTGGATTTGAGCCCGCCCACGGTCTTGAGCTGCACTTCCATGCCGGCGTCGAAGGCCACCAGGTGCGAGGTGTCCACGATGTATTTCTCACCGGCAACAATCGTCTTTTCGAAGATGGCGCCGTACGAAGAGACCAGCAGTTTGCCGCTGCCGGTGGCCTCCAGCATCGATACGCCCTCGCCGGCCTTGAAGGCCTTGCTGCTAATCTTGGTGGAAAGCTCGATGCCCGCTTCCGACGCCAGGTATGAACCCGATTGGATCATCAGCGCCTGGCTGTTCATCTGAATGGCAACGATATCACCGGGCAGATCGGGCGCCAGGGTAAGCTCGCCGCCCTGCGGGCCTGCCTGCCAGAAGTTCTGGAAGAACGACTCGCCGCCCAAGACCGCTCTCCCGAGCGATTTGAAGAAGCCGCCTTCGGCCTTGGTCTCGACCGCCACCCCCACCGAATGGCTGACCATTGCACCCGAGTCGGCCCGGATGCGCTCGTTGGCAGCCAGCTTGACAACCGCCAGTGAATAGGATGGGCGAAACTGTAGATCGATTTCCATATTGTTCTCCTTTGAAAAAATATGAGCGAAGATTGTTATCTCATATCATTATAGCAAAGGAATGATATAATTTCCTTCGTACTGGCAGAACAGAGCAGCCTGGGCGGTTCAAACCTGTTCCAACACCCACAGCGATAAAAAAGGTACGGCGGCATCATGCTCGATCGGATCATCCTCTTCGGCGGCATCATCGTATGCAGCGTCTTCATCCTGGTCGGGTGGAACGTCTTCACCGTCCTGATCGCTTTCTTCCTGTATGCCCTCTGGAAGATCATCACCTTCTTCCGCCCCACTCCGCTCGTCAAGCGCATCGCTTTCATCCTCATCATGTTCCTGCTCGGCCTGAGCATCGGATCCTTCCTGGGCTGGCTGCCCGATTACTGGCTGCACGAAACCTACGTCTCCCAGCTCACCCTCCCAGCCGGTTTTGGCTTGGGGGCAGTGTTCATGTCGGCCTCCATCCTGCTCGCATTTTGGAAAAAATAGTCCTGGTTTGCCTCCGCACTTTTCTTAAAGTCGGGGTTTGGGGGGTGGGCGCACAGGACTTTTGACTTTAAGAAAGTCCTGGGTTTGCCTCTTGACTTACTGTGTATCATACAGTATAATACATCATATGGAGTAAGGCGATGAATGATACTGAACTATACAACAATCTGCTCTTGGAACTGCGCCGCGGCGTGATCGTGCTGGCGGTGCTCAGCCAGTTGGACACGGAACAATACGGCTACTCGCTGATGAAGCGCCTGGCAGAACACGAGCTGGAGGTCGACCAGGGCACGCTCTACCCCCTGCTGCGCCGCCTGGAGTCGCAGGGCCTGCTGGAGTCGGCCTGGCGCATCGAAGCCGACCGGCCGCGCCGCTATTATCAGATCAGCGACCAGGGCCGCGCCCTGCTGTCGCAACTGGAAACCGAATGGGCGCAAACCGTGCGCATGATGGAACGGATGCTGGCCAACCCGGGCCGGTAAGAAAAATTGGAGGATACCATGAATCTGATAGATACTTATATTGACGAAGTGGGCCGCCGCCTGCCGGCCAAGGGCCGAGAGGACATTCAAAAAGAGATCCGCTCGCTGCTGCAGGATATGCTCGACGATCGCAGCCGAACAAGCGGCCGCCCGGTCGATGAGGAGATGATCGTAGCAGTGCTGCAAGAATACGGCTCGCCCGAAAAAGCCGCCGCTGCCTACCAGGCGCCGCGCTACCTGATCGGCCCACGCCTGTTCCCCGACTTCTTGAACACCCTGCGCATTGCGCTGCCCATCGTGGGCGTGTTGGCGCTGCTGGCGGTGGGCGTTTCGCTGGGGCGAGAGGCAACCACCTTGATGGTGCTGCTGGAAAAGGCCATCGATGGGCTGGGCACCGTGTTCAAAGCCTTGGTCATCACGCTGGGCTACATCATCCTGATCTTTACCATCCTGGAACGGACTCTGCCAGAGACAAAAGAAAAAGCGGCTGCCTGGGATGCGCACAGCCTGGCCAAGATCTCGCCGCCCGACCGGGTTTCCATCTCCGGCTCGATCTTCGAGATCATCTCCAACATGGCGGCCATCATCATCTTCGTCTTCTACTCGCAGTGGATCGGCTTGAGCTTCTTCGATGGCACCTGGCATCAGACGCCGCTGCTCTCACAGGCCTTCTATCGCTGGCTGCCGGCGCTGGTCGCCATCTGGGCGCTGGAAATTGGGCTGCACATCTGGCTGGTCGGCCGCAGCCGCTGGACGCGCGCCGCCCGCTGGTTCTCCGTGCTGATCAACCTGGCCAACGTGGTGGTGGCCGCGGCCATGTTGGTGGGGCCCAGCCTGGTGGCCGTCACACCGCAGGCACTGGCGAACAGCCCCTTCGACGCCGCCACGGCGGTTCTCCTGGTGGACTTGCTCTCGCAGCTCGTGCGCGTGGGACTGGGAATCATCCTGGTGGTGAACGCCTGGGGAATGGTCGAAACGCTCATGCGCCTGTACGCCAAAAAACTGCCCGCCTTGAGCAGTTGAGCGCGCCGCTTTATCCTGGAGGATCGCAACCACGCCATTGGCTGTTGCGATCCTCCTTTTTTTACTTCAGCCTGGTCCAGGCCATATCCTTCTGATCGTTGATCACCAACAAGTCGCCCTCCTGATCCAAATAGTAACTCTCGGCCGTTTCCTTTTTATTCTTGTCAACATAAAAGATGCTGCTGTCGTCGTAAGTAAACGTCCCGTTGTTACTGACCACGATCTCGTTGGAGCTCGTTTTCCTGGCCTCAATGAAATAATTGCCGTCTGCCCGAAACTCCAATCGTTCCGTGGTCTCGCCAGAGATGCGTTCCCATAAACCGACGATCGTTTTTTCCGCCGCCGCGGGAGGCACCAGGGTGGCCGAGGGCACCGGCGTCGGTTCTAGCGTTGGCGCGAGCGTCGCTTCTTGCGTTGGCGCTTGTTCCGGCGCAGCCAGGGTGAATTTGGCCGGCAGGCGGGCGAAGGCCTGCTCTGCCTGGGCCTTGGCGGCTGCCAGCATAGCTTCCTCCGTCTGCGTGTCGGCTACGACCAGGTTGACGTTGACCAGCGTCTGGCCGCGCGCCGCCACGTAAGCCCCCTGCCGCCGGGTTTGGGCGCTGATCCAGGTCCAATAGACCAGGTCGCTGCTGGCATCCTCGACCAGCCGCGCCTGGAAGGTGGGCGCATTGCCAGAGACCGCCACCAGCTCGCTGAAGAACCCCTGGTAATCCAGCGCCTCTGCCAGCGATTTCATCTTGGTGATGGCCACCTCGTCAAATTGAGCGCCGCCCATGCCCAGCATCATCATCTGTCCCTGCAAAATACCGATCGACTCTTGCTCTTGCGCGGCAGCCACCGATACTAAGTAAAGAGCATCCTTGGCATTGCTGTATATGCAAGTCCCGGTCAGGGCCGTGGGTGTGCCGGCCGGTTCAGCCAGGATGACTTCCGCCTCTGCGGCTGTGATCAGCGTACAGGCATCCAGGACAACGGCTTGGGCTGCAGCCGCATCCTGGGTGGCAGTGGGCGTAGCCTGCTCGACGGTTGCCGTCAGGGCGACAGTCAGCGTGGGCGGTTCCTGGGTAGGCGCCTCGGTGACGATCTGCACCGCTCCGGTCTGCACAGCCTGGGTGACTGCCGGGGCTGACGTGCCCAGGTTGCATGCCAATAACACGATGCTCACAACGACCAGGGTGGTGATTTTAACTTTTGTATTCATATTGTTCTCCTTTTAAGGCCACAACGGCAGCATTTCAAAAATATAGATACTCGACTGCGAAGTATTGTCCTCGAACCTCATTGCATCCACGTACATCCCCAGGCGCTTATCCGGCGAAAAGATCAGCTTCCACACACTGCCGAGAACGGGCTCGGCGTCTGGCGCCATCAAGATCGAAGCAAACCAGGTTCCCTCCGTGCTGGAGTGGTTGTAGAACAGCGGCCAACCGCTGGGCGAACCCGACCAGCGCAGTTGACTGTACTGCCCCGGCTGAGAAGCCAACGTTTCCCGCTGCCCGTCCGGGCCGAGCAGCGCCACCTCGTCCGGCAAGGCCAGCGCCAGCTTGCCATCCGAGTTCCAGGCAAAGGAGATCGTCCACTGCGAAGGAACCTCTGGGCGCAGCATCTCCGCCTGGCTGCCGTCTGCTTTCATCCACCACACCTGCCAGGGAGCCTCGTAGTTAAACTGGTCTTCTGTCAGCGCGTAGACCACCCGGCTGCCATCCGGCGACCAGGTATAGCAGCAGTAATCGACCTCCCAGCCAAGCTGAGTAACATCCGTCAGGGCCTGCCAGTCGCTGCCGTCCGGGCGCACGCGGTACAGGTAGCCCACGTTTCGATCCGAACCGCTGTGCTGCACCCCCAACAACCACTGCCCGTCCGGCGACCAGGCCAGCGTATCCTGGTAATAGCCGCTGCTGTCCACTTCGAAACAGCTTGGGTCGCTGCCATCCAGCGCGGCGGTGCACAGGCTGGTTGCGACCCCTGCCAGGCCATATTGGAACCAGGCCATGCGCCCCTCGGTTGGGCTAAAGGAGGGCCGGTCGGTGTCCTCGGTGAAACCGGCGGGCGTATACACCGTGTTCGTCTCCCATTCGATGTTATACGAATAACTGTGCCCGGTGTGCGTTTCCGCCTCCAGCAGCGTATCCCGGTAGCTGACTCCCAGCGTGCGGCCGTCGGAAGACCACTGCGCCAGGTCGACGTAGTAAGGCAGCGTGGTCGAATATACCAGCCGGCTCACCGGCTGGATGATCTGCAGTCTATCCCCCACCGCCATGCCCCACAAGATGCCGGTTTCCACGGATTTCGTATTCCGGGGGACGAGCGAACCGTCGGGGCGGATCGCCACCTCGGGTCCAACGGTGGTCGGCGGGCCGCCCTCTTTGAGGCTCTTGTCGTACCCGACGATCACCGCCGGGGCGCCCGTTTTCGAAGTCACCTCCACCTGCCCGGAATAGCTGTCGATGATCGTGGTTCCGTCCGGGAAGACACGCACGCTCAGCTTGGTGCCGCGGATGGCGGCCACCGCAGTGGGCGTCTCGACCTCCATCTCGCCTCCCTCCGGCAGGTCGTTCACATTCAGCCAGATCTGCCCCTCCTGCAAATGGATCGTCAGGGAAGTCTCCTGCGGCTGGGACAGGCTGAAAATGGTGTTGGGCGCCACGCGCATCAGGTTGGCGTCTGTCAGCAGGCTCAGCAGCGAGGAAGATTCTTCCTTGGCCCACACCTCGCCTCCGCTGTACAGCGGCATATCCACCCGTGCCGGTGCCCAATCCACACCAGGGATATCGTGGGCCTGCACCAGGTTGAGCACCTCCAGCACCTTGGCCTGGGGCGGCAGCGGCGTGGGCGTGGGCGTGGGCGGCAGGGTAGCCGTGGGTGCAGCCGGCGTTGGACTGGCGGCTGCGGCGGTGTTGGTCGGCGGCAGCGCCAAGGCAGTGGGCGTGGCTTCCGGCTGGCAGCCCGCCAGCGCCAGCAGTATGAGGGCCATTGCCAGGTAATTAATGATCAAACGCATAGGAACCTCCTAAACTTTCCACCTGTCGCTGGAGTTGTTTGTGTGCCTGCCCTGAGGCACGAAGGGAAGCAGCCCCCTCCTGGAACCAAGGAGATTGCTTCGCACGCAAAGTACGCTCGCTCACAATGACATATCATAGTTCATCCACCATCCCCAGCAGCCGCACCACCTGTACCGGCTCGGCCTTGCCGTGCGCGGCGAAGGGCGGGATGCTCTCATCCACCCGCAGGTGCGCGCGCAGAGGTTCGTACATTTCCCGGCTGAGCAGCACCGTGACCGCCTCCGGCGCCGCTCCGCCCGGCGGAAGAGGGATATCCATGGCCACCTTGCAATGCGCCTCGATGCGCGCCGCGGTGTTGACCGGGTCGCCCAACACGGTGTAATCGAAGCGCCGCCCGCGCCCCACGATGGCGTCGATCATGGCGCCCTCGTTCAAACCGATGCCCATGCGGAAGGGGCCTTCGGCGCGCAGCGGCCACAGCTCCTGCAACGTCTCGGCCTGGCGCGCCATAGCCAGCGCGGCGCGCACCGCCCGCCGCGCATGGTCGGGCAGCGGCTCGGGAACGCCAAACAAGATCAACAGCCCGTCACCGAAGGTGCGGTACACCACCCCGCCCTGCTCG
>CAZVRZ010000016.1:0-1503 GCA_964629965.1 uncultured Anaerolineaceae bacterium | reverse complement strand
GAAGACCGCCTGCGCCATGCGGTCCAGGTAAGCATTCAGAAAGCGCACCATCTCTGGGCTGCGCCCCAGGCGCATGAGCGTCTCGGTGGCGTGGGTGAAACCGCGAATATCGCAGAACATCACCGCCGCCCGCTTCTCAGGGCGCTCGGCATCCAGCAGCGACTCCCAATTATCCAGCAGCGACTTCAGCCGTTCCGGCGACATCATGCCCGCAAAACGGCGGCGCAGCAGGCGCTTGTCACGCTCGGCAAAGATCATGCGTTCGGTCACCGCCATCCCGCCGCTCAGGGCGCCCACCAGCAGCGGAGCCGCCAGCGGCAGCAGGTAAGCAGTCCGGTTGAAAAGCAGTTGGCCCAACGCCAGGAAGGCCGCCATAGCCACTGCCAGCAGTCCCATGCCCAGCGCAGGCGAAGGCAAGTTGGCCGCCGCCCAACCGGCCAGCGCCGCCGCCAACACCAGCACCAGCGGCAGCCAACCCGGCGGGCGGCGCAGCCAGTCGCCGGATAGCAGCGTATCCAGCGCGGCCGCCTGGATCTCGATGCCCGGCAGCAGCCGCTTGCCGCCGAAGGGAGCCGCGTGGCGATCCTGTTCCAGGCGGGTGGTATAACCCACCAGCACAACAGCAGCGCGCAGCGCCTCGACCTGCCCGGCGCTCAATTCGCCGTTCCACACGGCGTGCATCGGAATGGTGGTAAAGGTGCCTTCCGGGCCGCGAAAGTTGACCGGCAGGCTGGCATCCGCGCCCAGGTCAGCGGCCTGCACATCCACAGCCGCGCCGCGGTACAGCACCGCCCCCGCCAGCGACAGCGCCGGCAGGCTCTGCCCGCCCCAGGTTTGCAGTGGCTGCACGCGCCGCACGCCGCCGTCCACATCCTGCGGCAGGTTCGCCAAACCCACCGCCGCGGCGGAGCGCGCCAGCAGCTCGACCGGCGGGCTGTAGGTGCGGCTGTTCTCGCCGGCGCCGGTTTGTTCCTCCAGGTGCGAGGCCAGCACCACGTTATTGGCTATGCGCAGCGCATCTGCCAGGGCATCGTCGCCGCCCGCATCCCAGCCGGGCATATCGAAGATCACATCCAGCAGCACCAGGCGCGGCCCATAAGCCGCCAGCTTGCTGACCAGCTCGGCCCAGCGCGCCCGCGGCCAGGTGCGGATATTCTCGCCCCGCAGGTCGCCCATGATCTGGAAAGAAGCCTCATCCAGCGCCACGATCACGATCGGGTACTGTGGCTGCTGCGCGCCGCGTACCAAAAAGCGAGCATCCACCGTCCAGGCTTCCGCCCGCCCGGCCCAGCCCGGCAGCAAACCCTGCCCCAGCCCCGCCGCCAGCAGCAAGATCAGCGGCAAGACCCAGCGCAGCACCCGTCCTTTTGGAAATATGCGTCGCAGCACACAGACCTCCCCACTTGATTATACAATTCTTATTACCACTCGCAAAGCCCGCCAAGAATAGGGATTTCGTAGCAGTAGAAAAGATTAAAATCAACCCACACAACCAGCGGGAAA
>CAZVRZ010000015.1:0-54150 GCA_964629965.1 uncultured Anaerolineaceae bacterium | reverse complement strand
TTTTGATGTTTTTCAGCCGGTTGGCTCTACCCTTTGCCTTTTTTCAACACCCTCACAAAATTTTGCACCTCCAGCCAGGCAGGCTGTGGATTGGCCAGAAATCCATACGACAGGCGCCCTTTGGGAGGCAAGGCTGCATACTGGTTATCAATCCAACACACCAACCCTAACGGCGCCGACGGAGAGATTTCAGTCTCCAGCACAGGCGACCCATCCACCAGCAGATCCAGCTTGCCCGGCAGCCAAACCAACTCATATTCATGCCAGGCAGCCATGTCAAGGCTCACCAAAGTAGAATCTTCGCGAATGAAACGCCGCGCCAGGGAACGCAGCAGTTGCGCTGTAGGCGAGATCATCAGTAAGGGCGCGGCCAACGATCCAATCGCCATCAACCAGGTTGGCAGCTTGGGGGAAGAAAATGCCTGCGCCAGAAAACCCTGCGCGGGTAGATCGTTGCGAAACGAGAGGTAATTCGGCGGCGTGGCAAAGAAGAACCAGGCCGCGTTAGGCAGAGCCGGGAAACGACGCGCCATCCCACCCAGGCCAAAGGAAAAAGTGAAAGGATCATTCCAGAGCCCAAAGCCCCAGGTGCCAGGCAGGTTTGAAGCACTGATACGCGCTTGCAAATAGAGGTGAACCGGTGGCTGCCACAGGAATTTTCCGCGCGGCAGGCATGTATAGTCGTCAAGCTGCGCCAGGCGATAGGTGCCCTTCTTGCCCGCTGGAATCTCCAGGCGCCAGGTATCTAGGGTTATTTGCCGCACCTGCGCCTCCGGCGTCTGCCGGGGTTGTAGAACCAAGAAGTTTTTTCCCATGCACCCCAATCATACCACGAGCCCCAAGGTCAAATGATGTATAATCAAACCATAATCGGAGGTTTCATGGAAATTATTTGGTATGGGCTATCTTGTTTTCGATTGACCGAACGCGGACTGGCAACGGTGGTTACCGATCCTTATGATCACGAGACGGCAGGATACGAACCGCTGAAATTGCGCTCTGACATCGTCACGATCAGTCACGATGCGCCAGGGCACAATTATATTGCCGGCGTCAAAGGTTTCTCACATAAGATCACTGGCCCAGGCGAATTTGAAATTGGAGATGTTTTTATTACCGGTATCCAAACCAACGGGCACAACAAAAATAAACCAGATGAACTGCGTAATACTCTGTATGTGTTTGACTACAATGGCGTTACCGTCGCCCACCTGGGCGATTTGAATCATGTTCCAAGCCAGACCGAGATCGAAGCTCTGGGCAACGTCCATGTGGCATTGGTACCCGCCGGTGGTGGCAGCGGATTGAATGCCGCCAAGGCGGCTGAAGTGATAAGCTTATTAGAACCGGGCTACGTGATCCCCATGCATTATGCAACGCCTACCTGCTCTCTAGATCTGGCGCCGCTTAGTAAGTTTCTCAAAGAGATGGGCTTGGGTAAAATTGAAGCGCAAGAATCTTTAAAGGTGACCACAAGCACCATTCCTGAAGAAACAAAAGTAGTAGTACTAACCTGCCAGCATTAATTTTGGAGTAAAAGAGTGGCTATCAAATTGCTGATGACATGGGATATTATCTCGGGGCGCGAACAAGAATACTTCGAGTTCGTGGTTCGAGATTTTATTCCAGGGATGCAGCGCATGGGATTGGAAACCAGCGATGCCTGGCTAACCATGTATGGAGATCAGCCGCAAATTATGGCCGCTGCTCAAACACCTGATTTAACCACCATGAAGACTATGTTGCAGTCGACGGACTGGCAGAATCTGGTCAACCGCCTGTTGGATTATGTTGAAAATTATAAGTACAAACTGGTACAGGCACGCGGCGGATTTCAGATTTAGTGCGAGTCATAAAGTCAGTGCCATCTTTTGCCCCTTCTCTTTTAAGCTGGTATCAACAGAACGCCCGGGCTCTTCCCTGGCGAGACCAGCCAGATCCTTATCGCACCTGGGTTGCCGAGATCATGCTGCAACAAACGCGCGTTGAGGCTGTAATTCCCTACTTTGAGCGCTGGATGCGAAGGTTTCCCAATATTCAAGCGCTTGCGAATGCATCTCAACAAGATATTCTCTCATACTGGGAGGGCCTGGGATATTACAGCCGCGCTCGCAATTTGCACCGCGCTTCACAAATAGTGGTCCAGCAATATGAAGGCAAGCTGCCTGAAGACCTCCAGTTGCTTCGAAAGCTGCCGGGCATTGGGCGGTACACTGCGGCGGCCATCGCATCGATCGCCTTTGGTCAAGATGAACCCACCCTGGATGGAAATATCCGGCGCGTGATGGCGCGTTTGTTTGATGTAGAAATACCAGCACGCTCTGCGCAAGGCGAAAAATTGCTCTGGAATCTGGCAAAACAGTATCTGCCGGCCGGGCAGGCCAGCCAATACAATCAAGCGTTGATGGATTTAGGCGCAAGCATTTGTGCGCCGCAGAAACCGCAGTGCAAGCAATGCCCTGTGGTTGGATACTGCCAGGCATACGCTCACGGCGTGCAAGAAGAACGACCCGTTTTGGCAAAACGTGCTGCCATCCCGCATTACACGGTGGCAGCCGCAATTATCCACCGGAGCGGAAATGTCCTGATCGCCCAACGCCCACAAAACGGCTTGCTGGGCGGGCTGTGGGAGTTTCCTGGCGGCAAAACACAAGATGGCGAAGATTTGCCAGCCTGCCTGTCCAGAGAGATCCGTGAAGAATTGGGTGCCGCCATCCAGGTTGAGGCGGCTTTTGGTGTTTACAAGCACGCTTATACTCACTTTAGAGTCACACTCCACGCCTTTTTCTGCACTCTATTGGGTGGGGAACCACGGCCCATCGAGGCCAGCGCTATCCGGTGGGTGCGCCCACCAGAACTATCCACTTTTCCAATGGGCAAAATTGACCGGCAAATTGCATCTGGCTTACTCAAAAATTATCATTCTAGCGCCAAGAAAGAAATAGAACCTGATGCTGATCGTTGATGCCCACGAAGATATCGCCTATAACATGCTGACCTTTGGAAGAGATTATCGCTTTTCCGCAGCCGAGATTCGCCGCCGCGAGCAGGGCAGTCAAATACCAGCCTGCAACGGCGATGCATTATTAGGCTGGCCCGATTATCAGAAAGGCAAGGTAGCGGTCGTTTTTGGAACGTTGTTTGTTCCCCCCAGCCGCCATGCCCCCGAGAATTGGGATTTTCTCCGATACACTAGTGTTAATGAAGCCCATCTGGCTTATCGGCGCGAGTTAGAAAGTTACCACCGCCTGGCTGATGAAAGCCCGGATTTTTTTCGCCTGATCCACACGCAAGCCGATCTTCAAGATGTGCTGGAACACTGGAATGACTCATCTCAGGAAGAACATCCCGTGGGGTTGGTCGTCTTGATGGAGGGAGCCGAAGGTGTTCGTTCGCCTTCGGAGTTGGAAATGTGGTGGCAGATGGGCGTACGGCTGATCGGCCCGGCCTGGGCCGGCACTCGCTTTTGTGGGGGGACCCGCGAGCCAGGCCCTCTGACGAGTGAGGGCTTTGCTCTGCTAGATGGTATGGCTGATCTGGGCTTCACGCTTGATCTAAGCCACATGGATGTCAAAGCTGCCCTGCAGGCACTCGATCATTACCCGGCAGGGATCATCGCATCACATGCCAATGCCCAGGCGCTGTTGAAAGGGCTCGATTCCAATCGCCATTTACCTGATGAGGTAATCCGCGGCCTGATCGCCCGCAACGGTGTGATCGGGATTGTACCCCTGAACACTTTCTTGCTGCCCGGCTGGCGGAATGGCGATGATCGTTCTCTGGTAAGCTTGCGCGAGGTTGTTGCTCAGGTTGATTATATTTGCCAGATGGCAGGCAATGCTTTGCACGTTGGCATAGGATCCGATTTTGATGGTGGCTTTGGCTGGCAATCGGTTCCGATCGAAATCGATACGATTGCTGATCTACAGAAATTAGAGCCCATATTACTGGAAAAAGGCTATTCATCTAAAGATATCGCCTGCATTTTAGGAAAAAACTGGCTCAATCATCTTTACCAATTACTTCCGGAGGATGTATGAAACAATCTGATCTCATTTCCCCTTTTTCTCGCCCGCGAATTCGCGCTGGCCTCGGGCTGGTTGTAATTGGGTTTATTGTTTTTATGCTAGGAGCAGCGCCAGAATGGTTTGGACAAGATCGCAGCCCAGTGGTTGGCTTCGTGCAGATCGCAGTTTTTCTGACCGGGCTGGGTATCATCTGCATCGGTGGTTACCTGGCATTGGCTGGATTGTGGAACGGCTCGCCCAAAACAATCGCCTCCGATATTGGACAACGCCTGGTTAGCACCGGGTTTGTCATTGCAGTTGCTTCGGGCATGGCAGATGTATTTGGCTTCGGGAGTGAAATCGTTCCACGGGTGCCAAGTTTTGGATTCTGGCAAACTATTGGTGTTCTCGTTGGCGAGGCTGTAATTGGTATCGGCTTCTTGCTCTTAATCCCCTATCTTCCCAAGTGGAAACGAAAATAGGCCTGGCAAGTAACGACTTAACAGGCTTACTTCGCAGACAAGCCCCAAGAATCACAGCAAAATGCTTCTTTAGCAGGGGCTATTGGGGCTAAAAAGCACTTGTGTTCTCTTTTTCAACCAGTCTGCCTTGCATTCTCGTTAGTTTTATGCTACAATGCGCCCGCGCGGCGAAAGGCGAGGCTATTTTTCTCGTCACAACGCCGCATATCGTTTTCAAAGGGTTTACCCTAAAGAAACAGAGAAGAATCGCTTTAGCAAAGCGTTTCTTTTATCATGACTACGAATAGGGAAGATTTACATGCCTCCTTCATTTCTAACTCGCCAGGGTTTCAGTAAACTCCAGGAAGAGCTGGAATATTTGCGCACTGTCAAACGCCAGGAAGTGGCTGACCGCTTGCATGAAGCGATGGAAGATGGCGAACTCCTCGAAGATGCAGAATACGAAGCAGCAAAAAATGAACAGGCGTTTGTAGAAGGTCGTATCCAGGAATTGGAAATGCTTCTGGCGAATGCCCGCGTGATCGAAGAAACCGGAAAAATGGAAACGATCCAAGTCGGGGCAAAGGTTACCATTCAGGAAGAAGGCGGCGATACAGAAATTTATACGATTGTAGGGCCGGCAGAAGCCAATCCCCGTGAAGGGCGAATTTCGAACGAATCGCCTTTAGGTCGCGCCTTAATTGATCACCGCGCCAAGGATATGGTGCGCGTGGATGCGCCCGCGGGTGCTTTCACCGTTCGGATTATCAAGGTAGAGTAACACAGGAGCTTTGCCTTCAGCCCCGCGCAGAGTTCGTTTGCGCGGGTTTTTTCTTAATATCATCACCCAGTTCAATTGGAGCAGAGATATGGAAACAAAAACAGAATGGAGCGGACTGGAACGAAACCGGTTAGAAAAAATGGAGCGCCTGCGCGCCGCAGGATACGAACCCTATCCGGCGCGCTCTGAATGCACGCATACCAGCAAGCAGGCCATTCAAGACTTCGAAAAGATCGAGGCGACCAACTCAGAAGAACCGGCGAATGCCATCCTGGCAGGACGGCTGCGTTCTATCCGTCCAATGGGCAAGATAACCTTTGCTCACATTGAAGATCGCCACGGGCGCATCCAGCTTTTCCTGCGCGCCAATGACCTTGGGCAAGAACAACTTGATCTATTCAACAAAGAGTTTGACCTTGGCGATTTCATCCAGGCCGAAGGAAAAATGTTTCGCACTCGCACCGGAGAAGTGACCTTACACGTCACCGCCTTCCGTATCCTGGCAAAGGCGATTACCCCCTTACCGGCAGCCAAAGATGAAGTAGTCGATGGTGAAGTGGTACGCCATGCTACCCTCGAGGATCCTGAAACCCGTTATCGCCAACGTTATGCCGACCTGGCTGTGAATCCAGAGGTGCGCCGCATTTTCCTTCTGCGTGCGGCAACCGTACGCTCTCTACGCGAATTCCTGGATGCGCACGATTTCGTGGAAGTTGAAACACCTGTTTTGCAGCCTATCTACGGAGGCGCCGCCGCTCGTCCCTTCATCACGCATCACAACCAGCTCAAGCAGGATCTATACTTGCGCATATCGTTCGAGCTATATCTCAAACGCCTGCTGGTAGGCGGCCTGGAGCGCGTTTACGAAATTGGACGTGATTTTCGTAATGAAGGCGTCGATCGCACCCACAACCCGGAATTCACCCAGCTTGAATTTTACATGGCCTACTCCGACTATGAAAAGGTGATGTCCTTTACCGAGACCATGCTAGCATTTGTTGCCGAAAAAGTGCTTGGCACAACTCACATCACTTACCAGGGTAACGAGTTCGATCTAACCCCCCCCTGGCAAAGACTGCGCCTGAAAGACGGCATCCTGCAAACGGCCGGTATTGATTTGGATGAATACCCCACTGCGGAATGCCTTGGAAAGGCGATGCGCGAGCGCGGCCTGCAAGTGGATCCCAAAGCCCCACGCGGAAAACTAGTTGACTCGTTGTTGGGCGACTTTCTCGAGCCAACCTTGATCCAGCCCACCTTTCTCTATGATTATCCTCGCGATATCTCGCCCCTGGCCAAGAGTAAACCAGGCGATCCCAATACCGTCGAACGCTTCGAGGGATTTGTCGCAGGGATGGAGTTGTGCAATGCCTTCTCTGAATTGAATGATCCTCTGGATCAGGAATCTCGCTTCCTGGAAATGAGCCGCGATTATCAGGCTGACGATGAAGAGCGCCATCCTCTAGATGAGGATTACTTGCGCGCCATGCGCTACGGCATGCCGCCCTGCGGAGGCTTTGGCATGGGCATTGACCGGTTGACCATGCTGCTGGCAGATGCGGCCAATATTCGCGAGACCATTCTCTTTCCTCACATGCGCAATCGCGAGGAATAATGCAAGAGTTACGCGCTATCTGTGCTCGCCTGCCACAGGCCACACTCATTGCAGCCGAATGTGAGAACCTGACCGGCGGCAGACCAGATGCAGATGGCGTAGCATCCTGCCTGCGCCTGGGGGAAATTGAACAATCTGCCTTTGTTAATTTTGGCCTGCGCTGCCTGGCTGAAGCCAATACCCTGGATGAGCTTGCCCACCAGACCGCAGAAGCAGTCCAGGTGGCAGAGCGCTTTCATATTGACTGCCTGCAGCTTACACCACGCGCAGATGCTGGCAGACGAGAAGCAATCTTGGCAGTAGCGCGCCTAATTCCGGGCTATCCAGACCTGAGCGACCCTCAACGCTGTTTCAAGATCGTCTTGCAGGAACAGCGCTTATGGTGCGGGGAAATACTGGCCAAATCGCAGCATTCCTATCGGAAGCATGATACCAAACCTTACCGCACATCCAGTTCTTTGCCATCGCGACTATCGCGAGCCATTGTCAACCTGGTGGCTCCCCCTGCAAAAACAATCCTTGATCCTTTCTGCGGTACCGGCTCGATCCTGCTTGAAGCGCAGGCGCTTGGGCTGAGCGCATTTGGGATGGATATCAATCCCAAGATGGTTTACATGTCGCGTCGAAATATGGCGCATTATGGCTACAACGCGGCTATCGAGTGCGGTGATGCCGCTGCCTGCCAGGTCACTGCAGATGCAATTGTGACAGATCTTCCCTATGGAGTGATGCTAAAGGCAAACCGCGCCGGACTACCAGACCTGCTTAAGCACACCTTTCAATTGGCTCCCGTCGCCATTTATCTGGTAGAACAGGATATTTCTTCCCTGCTGCAAGCTGTCGGATACCAACAGATTGATGTTTTTCCCATCCGCAAAAACTCAAACCTGATTCGTTACGTTCACCGGGCCCGGGTTGATGCTAAGTAAGGAATGCAGCGAATCGAGGCGTCAAGCCGATTGCACCGCTGCCTGCCTGGCTGCCTGACAACGCTCACAGCTCCCATCAGTGCACAACAACGCCAGCGGGTCGGCTTTGATGGCGTCGATCACCGCCGGGATTAATTCATCGGTTGGCACTGCCTGGATGAGAGTCGGGCCGAGCTGTACCTGGTAAGTAACATCTACCAGGCGGGGAGCTATTGCCTGAAAACCAGACGAACAACCCGGCCAACCAGGGCATTCAACCACGCCCGTCGGCGTCAAAGCCCAACGAACGAATTGCTTACGCCCCGCTAACTGCTCAGCATAGTGAATAGTAGTGTTAACGGTATGATCCACACCCATTAGCACCACCCAGCCATTGTGCTCACACAGCACTCGTAATGGCGCCAGAGGCTCTTCTAAGGTTTGAGCATCCAAGAAAGCATCGGCATTAATACCCGCAAAAGATTGGATCGGATGGCTGGAGCGGCGCGCATGAGCATGTTTGCGCAGTGTTTCGGGGATAATACCTATCAATCGATCCACCGGCATATAAGGGGTAAAAAACTCTGCCATCCGATTCGTATCCTTACCGCTGCCGTAGACAATGGCATTATCCGGTGGACCAATTTCAGGCGTAATCATAGTTTTATAAGTGAATGTGGGGACTATGATGGTGTTATAAGCTGCCAGTAAAGAGCCTAGGATGGTTTCGGCACCACCCTGCACTTCGCCAAATGCTGACAACGATGTATGCACAATAACAGGCTGCGTACGGTTTACTCCCAGCTTACGCAATCCATTAAAAAAATCTCGGAAAGACAACATCCCCAACCTCCTGCTGCTTCGATCGTTTATCTGATTGGCCGAAAGAGATCCCAAAAAATCATAAACCAGAACACGGCCACTCATTGCCGACTATAGCCACACGTCTACTTATTGATTATACGACAGAAATCGCCGCCCGGCCCCATTCCAGCCAGAGTGATTGCCATCAACGCTGAGTCCAGCAAGTGGGAACCTGGTTGCTTTTTTGATCGACATTCAGAGCAATTCCCAAATATCCTGAAGGATCCAGGGTATTGCGGATATCCAATTCATTGCGAAATTTCCCTTGCCCATCATCCAACACAATCGAGAAATGCAAGTGAATGCCTGTTGGGTTGCCGGGAGTACCAGAATAATTGCCCTGATATCCTAACAAGGCGCCCGCTTCTACATAAAGCTCAATTGTACCCGGCGGGAACTCGCTTGAGATAAATGAATTTCCCTGCTCGTCCGCCAGGTGGGTGTAATATATCCAAATCTGCCGGCCAGAATGAAGTGGATCTTCGGGAATGCGAATGATCAATGATGATTTCCACTCTGCCAGGCGCGTTAAGTAGCCGCTAGATGCGGCCAGGACAGGCGTTGTACCCGCATCCTCGCCGCCGAAAATATCTATTCCCTGGTGGCGATGCCCCAGGCGAAATGAATCCCCCCACAAAAAACCAATATATCCATTCGTTGGCAGAAGGAAAGGCGCCTGTCCACAACGCTCGCCAGCCTGGACAGCCCATTCTGGATGCGCCTGGGGCTGGCGCAGCCATTCGACCAACCGCGTCATACGATTACCGTGCGTTCGCAACCAGGGATAGGCATAATAGATGCCAATCCCCAGGATAGCAAACAGCATGATGCCTGATATTTTTAGCCAGAACCGAAGAGACTGCTTGGGACGATGGGAGGGGGAAAATTTCATAAATCGGGCTGCTTTCGCAAAAGAAGGATCTGTTCAGAGTCATCGATTGGTGCAGAAATGACCCATTACTCCCAGATTATACTCGCAAGAAATAACATATTTGAGAAACAGAGAGCTCTTACTTATGGTATGATAGCTGTGATTGGCCGAAAGCATTTATATAAATACACTACTAAAATTGGCCAATCGCTGGAGCAAATGGAGTAAAGTAAGGAAAGATGGAGACAGAAGAAAAAATCACGATCATCGAAGGGCCTCCCCCGGTGTTTGAGCAAATTGGCGATGGGTGGGCACTAGGCCTTAACGAGTGTTCGTCGCTGAATACCGTATCTTTAACCCGGCTGCGCACTTTTAATGGGCCGGCTCTGGTGGAGCGCTGCCATCGCGCCTGGCGTAACCAGCAGGCGATCAACCTGGAATTTCGCGAGTCGGATGGCTTGATTAAAAAGGCCCCGATCGTAGCGGCGCGCTTTGTAGACACTCAGGATGGACACGTCTTGCTACTCTGGGTGCGCATTGCCGATCATGAAACCGAGATCGAGCTGGGTTTCGATGATCACACCGATGACGACGAATCCGATCCCCCAGATTACCTCTAGAAGAGGTATTTAAGTATTACAGAAGAGACAGGTGCGAAAAACTGTCTCTTCTCTTATTTGCCAAGATAATTCCTGTTTTTCACCCCGAGCGGACAACGACAATCACAGCCGCCAAAAGAGCAAAAACAGCACCGACCCCAGCGGCAGCCAGCCAGGTTTCACGCCAGCCGCGCTTGTCTGATAGGACAAATGAGGGGTAATTTCCCGTCACGCGATAGGCCGGCCCGGCAAACCACGAGAAGATCAAACCGCCCAACATCCCGCCGATGTGGCCCCAATTATCAATTCTACTATTGGGAGAAAAACCGATCAACAAATTGATCACAGCCACCTGCAGGATCTGGAACAGCGCCTGCTTTGCTCGATTTCCAAATAAGTCTTTGTTCAAGTAAAGGTATATTCCCTCGGCGCTCAATAAGCCAAATATTGCGGTTGATGAACCCAAAGATGGCGCAGGGGACGCCAGGAAAGAAATCACATTCCCGGCAAAGCCACTCACCAAGATCAATAACAAAAAACGCCCGCTTCCATAAGCGCTTTCCAGACCACGCCCGATAGAATACAAGGCATACATATTAAAAGCAATATGCAAGGCCGAACCATGCAAAACCATAGGCGTAAACAGTCGCCAAACCTGCCCCTCAAGGATCCATTCATTCACCTTAGCGCCCAAAACCATCGGTAAATCATAATCGAAGAAATATTCACTGGCTATCTGGCCCAAATAGATCAAGACGCACAATGCAATGTACACATAGGTCACCACCGGCCTGGCTTGTTTGTGAGTCGATGAAGGCGATGCACCTGGCGACTGTGGAGGCTGTGTCTCTGGCAGAGAAGCTTCTGAGTAATTCATAGTGTTACCTTGCGCTGATGCACTTTATGATGCTCGGCAGTAATAATCGACAAGATCGTATCAACCGCATCGCTCAAACAGCCCTCACGATTGACCACAATGTAATCGAATTCTTTTATTCGTTTTAGTTCTTGTCGGGCTGTGGCAATACGCAAACGCAAAGCTTCAGGATCTTCTGTCTTCCGCGCGTTCAGCCGTTCGATCATTTCCATCTCATCCTGTACCGTCAAAAAGATAAGTAATGCATCAGGGCATAACTTGCGCAGAGTTTCAGCCCCTTGCACGTCAATCCGCATCACAACATCCTTTCCGCTGTCCAACGCCTGGCGCACCTGGGCCTTTGGTATACCTTTATAATCGTTATAGACAATAGCATATTCCAGCAATTCCCCCCGGTCGATCATATCGGCAAATTCACTGTGTGATAGAAAAAAATAATCGACGCCATGTACTTCATTGGAACGCGCCGGGCGAGTAGTCGCAGTTACGACAAAATGGAAAGGCAGTTCGCGACTCTTCATTTCTAGCAGCACGCTGTCTTTGCCTACACCAGACGGGCCCGATATCACGATCAATAACGACTTGGGGCGATTCGGATTAAATTCAGACTCTTGACACATGGCCATCTCCTCATAAAATAAACTCGCTGATATCGTGATCAACTACAATTTTATTGCTAAACTCAACCGTTGACACGGTATACATTAGTGTAAACAACTGCATTGAACATCTAATTTTTCATTTTCAGCGATTGGCTTATGTTACCATATCTGGAGAATTCCCATGCCAACATATCAATACCGGTGTCTTAATTGTAGAAAGCGCTTTGATTATTTTTTGGCCTACTCAGAGTATGGCGTTAAGCAGGTACACTGTCCCCACTGCGCCAGCGAGCTGGTACAGCGACGAATTGGGCGCATACGGTTTCTGCGCTCTGAAGAAAGTCGCCTGGACAATGTAGGTGATTTGCCTGATCTGGACGGCCTGGAAGATGATCCCCAATCTCTTGGACGAATGATGCGTAAAATGAGCCAGGAGACAGGAGAAAACCTTGGGCCAGAATTTACCGAGGTTATTGATCGCCTGGAATCAGGCCAAAGCCCCGAAGATATTGAAAAAGCCATGCCTGATTTACCCGAAAATCCTGGGGCAGGCGAGACTGGCGGCGGATTGGATGATACTTTCTAATTAATCGCCGCCGGCTGCTTTCAATCGTTCTGCAACCGCCTTGATGATCGCCTGGTGTACAAGATCGGGTTCTGGCGCGGCATCGATCACTATCCAACGTTGTGGAGCCACCTGGATCAACTCCTGATACCCGTGCCGCACTCGTCGATGAAAGGCCAGTTCATAGGCATCCAGGCGATTCCAATCACCCGATTTCGTACGCCGGCGCAAACCGGATTCGACATCAATATCCAGCAGCAACGTCAGATCTGGCTGCAAGCCACCGGTCGCAAAATGGATCAAGTTGCGAAGCACATTAAGATCAACCTGGTGCCCGTAACCCTGGTAAGCAAGCGTTGAGTCCGCATAACGATCACACACGACCACGCCCCCTTTTGAGAGGTGAGGGCGAATCATCTGCTCAACCAACTGAGCGCGCGATGCCTGAAAGAGCAGGATCTCTGTACGTGGATGCATGGCAGTATTGTCCAGGTTCGATAAGACTGTGCGCACTTGCTCACCGATACTTGTGCCACCTGGCTCGCGCGTGGCAAGAACATCATACCCTTGCTGCCGTAAAAATTCCACCAACCATGCAGCCTGCAATGTTTTACCGCCACCTTCAGGACCTTCCAGGGTAATAAACATAGTTCGCCCGCCCTAATCCCTGAAAATCCGCACCCGGCGCGAAGGCTCTTTGCCATAAGAGTGCGAAGTCAGGTTGGCCTGGCGCGCCATTTGGTGTTGTAAGCGGCGAACATAAGCAGTGGCAGGAGGTAATTCAACCCAGCGCTCACCATTCAACACAGCATCAATAGCTGCCTGCGTCTCCATTAATGCCGGATCTGCAGGGGCTTCCTCAGTTGATTCTGTCAAGTTGAACAAGTCCATCAAAAATTGTTGCATTTGATTGATCGTATTTGCACGCAAGACAAAAATCGACATACCGCGATTTTCAGCATCTACAATCGGGTGTTGGCGATTGCGATAATATGAACGCAAAGTCAGCAACACATCCGCATCGGACAGTTCGTTTACCACAACCACTGGCACCGATAGGCGCTTCGTGGCCTGGATCAGCCGGTTACGCGCCACTCCATAGGGATAAACTCGCACAGTTTGGAGTGGAGTTTGTTCAACCACCGGCGTCTGTTCAACTGGTGTTTGAACAGGAGGAGCATATACGGGAGATCCGCTAGCAGTACGAACATCACTCTGTTGACGCGAACCAGAAGAGGCGCTATTCTTTCGAAAACCACCACCTTGCCCATGACGCGCCGAGGGAGCTTCACGTTCGATATGGATTTGACCTTGTTCGTCCCGGTAACGCAGCTCGGGAGGAAGCGGATAACCACGTAACAAAGCATCCACAGATTCCGCCACATCCGTATGAACTGCTAGGCGATCGCGCGTTTGAATTTCTATCAAAACATCAAAAGTGGGCGGCGAGCGTCGCTCAAGAACCGTTTTTTGCGTGCCGCGACGGCGCGCCTCCTCATCCGACAGGGTAACAGATTCAATTCCCCCCACCAGATCCGATAAGGTTGGATTGAGCAAGAGATTTTCCAGAGAATTACCATGGGCTGTACCGATCAGCTGCACGCCGCGCTCTGCAATGGTTCTGGCAGCAGCT
This sequence comes from uncultured Anaerolineaceae bacterium, assembly GCA_964629965.1. Classification (GTDB taxonomy): domain Bacteria; phylum Chloroflexota; class Anaerolineae; order Anaerolineales; family UBA4823; genus CAZVRZ01. The sequence continues at coordinate 40,367 of CAZVRZ010000015.1, read as the reverse complement.
GCTTCCAGTTCGCGCCCAATTTCATCGATCACAATGGCTTCAGGATTGTGATTCTCAACGCCTTCGATCATCACTTCATGTTGCAGTGATGGCCGGGCTACTTGCATCCGGCGAGCACGTCCAACCGCCGGGTGAGGAACATCCCCATCCCCACCAATTTCATTCGATGTATCTACGATCACAACGCGCTTGGTCTCAGCCAGCAAACGCGCCGCTTCTCGTAACATGGTGGTTTTTCCCACCCCAGGACGTCCCAACAACAACAGGCTTTTACCGCTTTCGATCAAATCCTTAACGATATCTGTTGTGCCATACACCGCACGCCCAACGCGACAGGTTAGTCCCACAATATGACCACGCCGGTTTCGAATGGCAGCAATACGGTGCAAAGTTCGCTCAAGCCCGGCGCGGTTGTCCGTATCGAACTCGCCAATGCGCTCTACCAGATGCTGTATATCCGCATGAGATGCTTCCACCGGGCTGAGAACTTCTTCTTTATCCAAATAACGTGCGGTCGGCACCCGGCCCAGATCCAGAATAACCTCCAGCAGATCATCGGATCGATCGATTTCTGCTAATTTTTGCACCAGATGAGGCGGTAGAACGCCTATCATAATATCTAAATTATCTGTAATTCTCTTGCTTGTCATATCCCATTCTTTATGTGAGTAATTGGTACGGTTGGTTCGGCGGTCTTACTATTATTCAATACGGGCAAAGAATAATTGTGAATCGCCCGGCGAGGTATCGTGAGGTGTTTTACCAAGACAGCTTGTTGAGGTCCTGGCTTGCCGCCCACGTTACTAACAACAGGCTCCAACCACGATTGGTAAGAACGCACACAAATATACACTGGACGACCATGCCGGTTGGACAGATTCTGCAAAAAGGCCATCAGTTCCTCAATAATATCTCCGGCATCCGGATGCACAAAAGGCTGGCCCCATACTCCCGCCAGGCCATAGTGCAGTTCAACATAAGCCAACAGCTCATTGCCTCGATAATATACAAGGCCACGCCCCCGATTGGCAGGAGGCATCTCAACCTGCTGCACCAGACCAGGCACAAGATTGGCATACAAAAAGCGTTTGCCAGCCTCGTCTTGCCTGGTAGCCGCTCTCCAGTGTTTTGAAATTGGGCGAACGGGTGTCATCTCATCCATAAGCCACAGCCTTTGGCGGGCATAGATGCTGAAGCCCGCCTGCCGCAAAGTTGCAAATACAGCAGATTGCTCTTCGACCTCAGCCAGGATGTAAAGCGCTCCACGTTCACCTACTTCTATCGCAAGATGCTCGAACAGGGGCAATAATTCCTCTGAATCAAGGTCAACCTGTGGAGCAAGATAAGTCAGGTGGGCTGCCGAAGAGCCTTTGACATGCGAGACCTGCCCTATCCAAGGGCGGCTTTGTTGTTCTTCATCCTGGCAGAGGAAAGTATACGTGCCTGTCACAGGAGGTAAAAAAGCGAACAAAGCACCAGCCGTAACAAGAATAGGGCCTCTCGTAAGCGCCAGGATACTGTCAAAAAAGATTCCCTGGTTACGATAGCGGTGTAAGACCGGCAAATCTCGCAATTCGAAAGTACGAATATTCATGATCGCCAGGCACCTTGCTTCACAAATCGCCAGGGGGTTTAATCACAGCCCCTGCCACCAGGTGCAAAAAATATCGATGAAAACGATCATCGCCGGTCAACTCGGGGTGAAATGATGTAGCCAGTAAACGCCCTTGCTGAGCAGCAACGATCCTGCCATCCTGCAGATGCGACAAGACCTGCACATTCGCTCCTACAGTTTCGATCAAAGGAGCGCGAATAAAAATCGCGTGGAATGGACTGAGATCAAGCCCTGCCTGCGCCAACGCTGGCACATCCAGGTCAACCTCAAAACTATCCACTTGTCGTCCAAAAGCATTCCGTTCTACCGTGATAGCCATCAATCCTAACAAAGGCTGTTGGCGGCTGGCATCATGCGACAAGAAAATAGCACCGGCGCAGGTTCCCCAGATGGCATGTTGGGCGCCGAATTCACGCAGAGGGTCCATCAACTGGTAATGAAGCGCCAGCTTACCAATCGTGGTAGACTCGCCTCCCGGGATAATCAGTCCATCCAATCCATCCAGGTGTTCTGGCAGGCGGACTTCCGCAGTTTCCACATCCAGTGATCGCAATATCGTGATGTGCTCGGCAAAATCTCCTTGCAATGCCAATACACCGATCTTCATCAAAGTGATCACCACCCCCTGCTGGCGAGCAACTCGGGTTCAGGAATCGATGAAACCTGGCGCCCTACCATCGCTTCACCCAAGTTACGGCTGACTTCTGCCAAGATGTAAGGGTCGTTGTGGTGGGTAACTGCTTTGACAATAGCAGCGGCTCGCCGGGCAGGATCGCCCGACTTAAAGATACCCGAACCGACAAAAACGCCATCCACGCCCAACTGCATCATCAATGCGGCATCGGCAGGAGTAGCAATACCGCCAGCAGCAAAATTAACTACCGGCATGCGGCCCAGCCGCTGCGTCTCCACTACCAATTCATAAGGAGCGCCCAGCTCTTTAGCAAAAGCCATCAACTCTTCATCGAGCATAGTTTGCAAGCGGCGGATATCACCCATTACAGACCGAGCATGCCGAACCGCCTCGATCACATCGCCGGTTCCTGCCTCGCCCTTGGTACGGATCATAGCGGCCCCTTCCCCAATACGGCGCAGCGCCTCACCCAGATTCCGGCAGCCACAGACGAACGGCACCTTAAAATCATGTTTGTAGATGTGGTGATGCTCATCCGCAGGAGTCAACACTTCCGACTCATCGATATAATCCACACCAATTGCTTCCAATATCTGCGCTTCTACAAAATGTCCGATCCGGCACTTAGCCATAACCGGGATAGTTACCGCATCCATGATCTTTAAAATCAATTCGGGATCACTCATACGCGCCACGCCACCCTGGGCGCGAATATCAGCAGGGACACGCTCCAAAGCCATCACTGCAACAGCACCAGCATCTTCCGCTATCCGGGCATGTTCAGGCGTAACCACATCCATGATCACGCCACCCTTCAGCATCTGGGCCAGTCCCTTCTTAACGGTAAAGGAACCAACCAGTCCTTCCATAAGCAATACCTCCTAAAAATGTAAAAACTTTCTCATAAGCATTCTACCACGCCAAAGAATGCGTGGCAATCCACCCTCGATCTGCAATTCCAGAGGGCAGAGACAAATAGGGATCATTGGACAACAAAGCTGTTCATCATCTCTCCCCCTACCTGGTAAAATCCCGAATCGAATAGCGAATCACTTGAATGCACTGGCATCCTTTGATAAAGTTAATGCATTCAAAATCATTTATTCCCCGGCAAGAAGGAGGCCTTATGCATCTACTCACCGTAAAAATAAATAAGCCTGAAGAGATCAACTTCATATTAGGGCAGTCACACTTTATTAAGACCGTTGAAGATGTTCACGAAGCCCTGGTCAACACCGTTCCCGGCATCAAGTTTGGCCTGGCCTTTTGCGAGGCCTCCGGTAAATGCCTGGTACGTTGGACAGGCAGCGATCCCGAGATGATTGAGCTGGCACGCCAGAATGCTCTTGCTATTGGAGCCGGTCACAGCTTCATCTTATTCTTAGGCGCAGGCTTTTATCCCATCAATGTTCTCAAAGCGATTCAAAGAACCCCAGAGGTTTGCCGGATTTTCTGCGCCACATCCAATCCGACAGAAGTCATCATCGCCCAAACCGAGCAAGGTCGCGGGATAGTGGGCGTGGTTGATGGAGCATCTCCCCAGGGGATCGAAGGCGACGAGGATATCGCCTGGCGCAAAAATATCTTACGCGCCATCGGTTATAAGTTCTAGGATCATGCAGCCTCTCAAAGATTAGGCTCTCCCACAATTTTCGTAAAAGGCTCTTCCTGACCAACTGCCGAGCCTTAAAAATTCTGGGGCTGTACTAAAACGATGCTATCTATTAATATCTGGTAGTGTCATGCAAGTGATTCTGCAGCTAGTGGATCAGTTGGCTTGCCAATTACCATTTTTGAACCAGATTATGTTTGGCCAGAAGCGGTCTGCGAGCGCAGGCGCCTCACCTCTCGATTGTGGCTCATCGTTCCGCTGCACCACCGGTAAGAAAATCCGATATACCTGCTGGACGGTGAGCGTGACCGTGACAATATCCGAATCCAGCACACCATCACTGGCGTGGCAGGTGAAGCTGTCCGGGCCATAGTAATCGAGCGTCGGAGTATAAACGAAAGAGCCATTTGGGTTGAGGCTTAGTAAGCCATGTGCTGGATCGCTGTCCAGGATGGCAGCGAGCGGACTGCCGTCTATGTCCATATCATTGGCCAAGATACCTGGAGCAGCAAGCGCCAGCGATGTGTTTTGAGTCGTTGTGTAACTATCGCCTACCGCGACCGGCGCATCGTTCACTGCCTGGATGGTAACATTCACCAGGATCATATCTTCGCCGCCCAAACCATCTGAAACCTGCACCTCAAATTGATCCGTCCCATTGTAGTTTGTATTTAGGGTATAGCCAATCGGTTTGGCTGCACCCGCGCCACTTGCGCTGGCCGTGCCATGCGCCGCGGCAATACTTATATGCCAAGTGAAAGTGTCGTCGTCCACATCTGTGGCGTGCAGCGTCAAGTCAAAAGGCGTGGGGGAACCGTCTTCATCCATCGTTATAGAGATGGAGTCGCCCTCAGTGATGACCGGCGATTCGTTCACCGAGGTTACGTCAATCGTCAGCGTATTCGGGGTTGGATCCAAGTTCACTCCGCCGTTCGCCATCCCACCGTCATCTTCCACCTGGAAGGTGAAGCTAGCGTAGGGAGTACCATTGGCGTCTAACGCAGGCGTAAACGCCAATCGGTTTGCCGTGATATCTGTTACCGTCACGAACTGTCCAACCGTTACAACCGTCCCATTAAGTCTGAGTATTCCTTGCCCCGGCAAGGTGGTGATTTGCACCCGGTTGAAGCTGTTCGCCGGGCTGTCCAGCGGGTCAGTAAAACCGAAGTCAGCTAACGCGAAGGTGTAACTCACATCTTCCAGCGTGGTCACGGTCTGGTTCATGCCCACAGGTGCATCATTCACCGAGGTGACATGCATGGTCAGCGTATTCGGTGTCGGATCCAAGTTCGCCCCGCCATTCGCCGTGCCGCCATCGTCTTCCACCTGGAAGGTGAAGCTAGCGTAGGGAGCGCCATTAGCGTTTGCGACAGGGCTGAAAACAAATTTACCCGCCGTGATATCTGCTGCAGTCACGAACTGATCGGCTGTTACGGTAGTCTCGCTCAACTTGAGGATGCCCTGCGCAGGCAGGGAGTTAACCTTCACCCGATAGAACTTGTTCGCCGGGTTGTCGTGCGGGTCGGTGAACCCAAAGTCAGCTAACGCAAAGGTGTAACTCACATCTTCCAGCGTGCTCAGGGTCTGGTTCGTACCCGCAGGAGCATCATTCACCGAGGTGATGCTGAGATTGACCGTGGCGATATTCGAGTTCAACCCACCATCATAGGCGTGGTAAGTGAAACTGTCCGAGCCGTTGGTGTTGAGGGTGGGGGTGTAGACAAAGGAGCCATCCAGGTTGAGAGCTAGCAGCCCATGCCCTGGAACGCTGTTTTTGATCGCGGTCAGCGCATCCCCATTATCGTCGCTGTCATTGGCCAACACGGAGTCTGGGGCAATCTGCAGCGGCGTATCTTCCAATGTAGTGTAGCCGTCGCCAACTGCTAGCGGGGCCACGTTGAGCACGTGAAGGCCAATATCAGAACGATTGTTGCCCTCGCCGGCATCCTCGGTTGCAGTAATGAGCGCCGTGTTGGTGTATATGCCGGCCGCCAGCGGCTCAGAAAGGATGGCTGTGAAGGTGATCGTGCCGCCCTGGCCGGCAGTCAGATTTTGCACAGCCCAGGCATAGGGCGGCAGGTGACCGGTGTCGGTGATCGCCACACCGCCAAATTCCACCCCCTGAATGGTGAGGAAAGACGGCACAGCATCCGCAATCACCACCCCCACAGCCGGCAGGCTGCCGCCATTGGAGAAAGTCAAGGTGTAAGTGATGGGCTGGCCGGGGATGGCCTCGAGCGGAGAAACGGTTTTGAGCATGCCTGCATCCACAAAATTGGCCTCGTAAGCGCCCATGTCCACCAGCGGTGGGGTTCCCAGGCCGGTGTTCGGCGCGGCGGGGATGTCTACAAAGCGCGGTCCGCCCGCCAGGTCGAGTGTTGCGGTGATGTAAGCGGTGTTGCCGGCATCAATCGCCGGTGAACCAGGGCTGAGACGCAAATCGCCACCAGCCGCATCCACGAAAAGTGGATCGGCGTTCATAAGATCGATGCAGGTGCTGCCTGCTGGACAACCACCTTGCACATCATTATAGGTAAAAGAGGGATGGCTGCCGGAATTGTTAAACACCTGCTCCGGAGTGTTGGCCCACAAGATGCTGTTGCTCAAGGTCGGGCTGCTTTCTGCGTTATACATTCCTCCACCAATGCTTGCAAGGTTACTAGAAAAGGTGATGTTGGTCAATGTAGGGTTACTGCCGGACTCATTCCACATCCCCCCGCCATAGTCAGCCTGGTTTCCGGAGAAAGCAACGTTCGTCAGCGTCGGGCTACTGTTGAAGAAATTGTACATCCCGCCACCACTGGTTTCCCCTCCCCAACTGGAAATAGCCGAGTTGCCGGAGAAGAGAACATTGGTCAGCGTCGGACTGGTCCAGTAATTGTACATCCCGCCGCCGTTATTTCCAGCCTGGTTGTCGGAGAAGGTGACATCTGTCAGCACCGGGCTGGCCCAGGAACCGTTGTACATCCCGCCACCGTAGTATTCCACCTGGTTGCCAGAAAAAGTAACGTCCAACAGCATCGGTTGGCTGTACATGTTGTTCAACATCCCACCACCGCCCTCAAAAGCCGAGTTGTTGGAGAAGGTAATGTTTGTCAACATTGGGCTGCTGGAAGTGTTATACATCCCGCCGCCATCAAAAGCCGAATTGCCGGAGAATATGACATTCGCCAGCGCCGGGCTGCCGGTAGCAATGTACATGCCACCCCCTTGCGAGGCTGCATCGTCGCCGATCGCGCTGCCGCCGGTAACCGTGAAGCCGTCCAAACGTGCTGTTTCGGTCACGCTGCTGCCGTTGAGCACGTGATAGCTGTTGGTACCCATGATGCCCGTGGTCGTAGTGACCACGCCGTTGGGGTCGGTGAGATCATTGCCGTCAATATCCCCGCTCAACACAGTTATGTTGTCCGTCCAGTTGCGCTCTTCACGCGTGGTTTCCGTTCCGTTGAAACCGCCATAGATTGCCACACCGCTCTTAAGCCGGAAGGTGGCTGTGCGCTTGTTTTCCGAGTAGTCGCTGTCTTTATCTGGGTAATACGCCCCCTCCGCCACCCGGATCTCGCAGTCATTGCTCACATACAAGGCATCTTGCAAAGAGATAAAAGCATCGCTCCAGGAGGCCCCACTTTGCGCGCCGGTAGCATCTTCATCCACATACACCACCCCACCGGTCGGGCAAGGAAAAGCCTGGTTCTCATAAGATCCCAGGTCAATCACTGCCAGGACAATCCGCGGGTTGCCGTCCAGGTCAGGGGAAATATCACTGATTGTCATTGTCAAGGGTCCATTGCCATCTAGATCCGCGGCATTATCCCCGGCATTGATCGCTAAAGAAGCATTTTGCAAGCGGTAGTCACCCTGCGTTGTTGGCGCGCTGCTGGCGGGTTCAGGTGCGATAAACAGCGGATCAATATCGGTCAGGTTATTCCCACCATCAGTACCGCAGGCGTTTTCCCAGACGCCGCCCGGGTTGCAGCCTTCTACCAGGCTGTAGCGGATGGTCGGGATACAAACCTCATAACCATCATAATTGAATATCGCCGGGCCCGCCACACTGCTTGTATTATTCCAGGCGATCACATTTTGCAGCAGCGGATTGCTGCCATCTCCGTTATAGATGGCGCTACCCTCGGCGCCAGTTGAATTGCCGGCAAATGTAACGTTGGTCAGGATCGGGCTGCTGTGATTCCAGTTGCGCATCCCGCCGCCGCCTTTTGTCGACCGATTGCCTGAGAAGGTCACGTTCGTTAGTGTTGGGCTGCTGTAATAATATTCAAACATCCCCCCACCTTGATCGGCCTGGTTGCCGGAGAAAACCACATCCACCAACGTCGGGCTGCCGTTTTCGTTGAAACCATTGAACAACCCGCCGCCATATCTAGCGGAATTTTCCTTGAATATAACCCGGGTGATTTGCGGGTCGCTGGCATAGTTTTTCATCCCACCGCCATCATTAATGGCGATGTTATCCCGAAAGATGGCATCCGTCACTTGCATTGTTGAGCAATTCTTACTGTACAGTCCACCGCCGTCGAATCCTGACCAGTTTCCGGTAAAAGTAACCTGAGTCAGCGCCAGGCCGCTGCAGTTGTAGTTGGCCATTCCCCCGCCTTCATGAATCGCCAGGTTGCCGGAAAAAGTAATATTTGCCAACGCCGGCCCGCCAAAGTTGGTATACATCCCGCCGCCATTTCCAAAGACGCCCGCACCGTCCGCCGATCCGGCGGTGATGAAGAACCCGTCCAATACTGCCATTTCGGTCGCGCCGCTGCCAGTGACCACATGGTAGCTGTTGGTACCGGTGATATTGGCGGTATTGGTGACCACGCCAGTGGGATCGGTCAGGTCATTGTTATCAATATCGCCGCTCAGCACGGTCACATGGGTTCCCCAGTCACGCTGCTCGCGGGCGGTTTCCGCGCCAGCAAAGCCACCGTAGAGCGCCACGCCGTTCTTGAGCCCGAATGAGATCGCTCGGTCTGTACCGCTCGTCGGCTTATAAACACCCTGCTGCACCCACACTTCTTCGCCAGAGACAGCCAAGGCCAGCGCCGTTTGCAGATCGCAGGCGTTGGGCCAGGCATCGCAGGCGCCGCTGGTCAGACCGCCCGGGCTGGCATAACGCACGCCTGGTGTGGCCTGTTCTGCTCGCGCCGGCGCCGGGCTCAGCGAAAACGTCAACAAACCTATCACAACCAAAAAACGATAGGCAACTTCAACAACAGAATGCTTATTCATATTAGGCTCCTGTAAGCAACAGGCGGGACACATTCGGCGCTTCCAGGCGGGAATGCACAACGGTCACCGAACCAATGCTCACAGTAATATTGTATACCTAAATCTCAGGATAAGACCATTGTTCAGGTAAGATTTCATAGTTTTTGAGACTGGTATTTCACGTATCTATAAGATCCTACACTTGACAAAATCCCGAATCGGTATACAATTATATCAATGATACAATCATACTATGCTACAATCATACTATGGGTGCTGAGATGTAATTAAGGATATGAATATACAAATAGACTTTCGCACCGGCGTGCCGATCTACATCCAGATCATGGAGCAAATTCGCCAGATGGTAGCCAGCGGTGAAGTGAAACAAGGAGACCAACTCCCTACTGTGCGTCAACTTGCCACCGATTTGCGAGTCAATTTTAATACGATTGCCCGCGCTTACCGTTTGCTAGACGAGGCAGGCCTGATCTCCACACAGCAAGGGCGCGGCACGTATATCTGGGATAAACCGTCACAAGATGCCTTTCAACGCCTGCGCCAAGAAGGATTGGATGGATTGACTCAGCGCTACCTTGCGGAAGCTGCCCGCCTGGGCTATATAACCACAGAAATTCAAAAAGCGTTCCTCGCTCAAATTGAAGCCTGGAATCATGGCGATCCCCCACGCGAATATGAATAAGGGGCGCCGTTCAAAGAAAAGGATCGATCAACAGAAATGAGGTAACTATGTCTAAAAGACAGACCCAACTAAACCTGGCCAGTATGCAAGCAATTCGAGAAATTCACATCAATGGACCTGCAACCGCGCTATTCACAATCATATTCGCGATCGGCATTCTGGCAATGCCGATACTGGATTCGTTGGGGGTGAGGAGCGAGTGGATGGCAACCTTTCTCGTCATCGATATTCTCATTGGTCTATATATACTGTTCGCGTTAAAGATTGCCCGCCAATGGGAAAAAGCTGTTATCCTTCGTTTGGGCAAATTCCTTGGGCTACGCGGACCAGGCCTTTTCTGGGTAATTCCAATCATCGATAGCATTCCCAATTGGATCGACCATCGCGTCATGGTAACACCATTTAATGCCGAGAAAACGTTGACTAAAGACACGGTTCCCGTCGATGTTGATGCCGTCCTATTCTGGCTAGTTTGGGATGCACAAACCGCCTTGCGAGAGATCATTGGCCAAATGGAGTTGGCAGATATTCTTATTGGACGCGCCAAGATGGACGCCGATCTGCAAAAAATCATTGATGAACGCACTACTCCCTGGGGTGTGACGGTTCAATCTGTCGAAATTCGAGATGTGATCATACCGCAAGATCTTGAGGATACCATGTCTCGCCAGGCGCAAGCCGAGCGTGAACGCCAGGCCCGCGTGATCCTGGGTGAATCCGAAAAACAGATCGCCCACAGTTTCGCTGAAGCATCCAAAGCCTATCTGAACAACCCCACCGCTCTGCACCTGCGAGCAATGAATATGCTATTCGAAGGGTTGAAAGAAAAAGGAGCCCTGGTCATCGTACCCAGCAGTGCTGTCGACACCATGAACCTGGGAGGAATGACTGGCACCATTGCCCTGGCGCAGCAGGTTGCCCAAGCAGCCAACGAGGAGTAATTTATGATTGAACCCAAGAAATGGGAATATCGGGTTAGTACAGCCGGCTCCACGTTCAGCCAGCCCAAAGAGGATGATTTACAAGAAATGCTGAGTGAGTGGGGAGCGGAAGGTTGGGAAGTGGTTGCAGTTCACAACCTGGAAGGGACGAACAAAATTCGTCTGATTGCCAAAAGGCCACTTTCCGGTTCGGTTCAACGTAAGCATACCTGGTCCTATTGAAAACCTCTTGAACAATAAAAATGCCGCTGGTCTTCTACTCGCCAGCGGCATTTTTTAAATTTTTATTGTTTCACGTGAAACATTCTAGTACGGTGGGCAAGGCCAACGTTTCACGTGAAACATTCTAGTACGGTGGGCAAGGCCAACGTTTCACGTGAAACATCTGCGTCAATGAAGTCACATCATTTTATGTATGATATTTTACTTATGATATAGATACAGCTATAATTATTGATGAGAATTGACAAACGCTGTCTTTCAGGCTAAACTATCCTTATGTCTACTGGAACAGCCTCTTTCTCTAGCGAACGCCTGGTCCGGCAACTCTCCCGCCTGGTTGAGGTCAGCGTCACTCTCAACTCGACTTTAGAACTGGATCAGCTTCTTCAATTCATTATTGATTCGGCCGCCGAACTAATCGAATGCGAAGCAGCCTCCATCTTGCTCTTTGATGAGAAACGCTGCGAATTGTTCTTCGCATCTTCTACCGGAACAGACCCGGAGCAGCTTAAAAACATCCCCGTTCCGCTCGAAAATAGCATAGCCGGGACGATCTTCCGCGAAAACCGCCCTATGGTGATCAACGAGGTCGAGAATGATCCAAGACACTATAGCCAGGTGGGCCAGCAAATTCAATTTCAAAGCCGCTCGCTGCTGGGTGTGCCTATGCGGATTCGTTCGCGTGTCATCGGCGTTTTGGAAGGGGTCAATAAAATTTCTGGCGCCTTCACGGAAGAAGATGTCCGGTTGCTTTCCATCATCGCTTCACAGGCGGCGGTAGCGATCAATAATGCTCGCCTGGTTCAGGCGTTGCAAAAGGCTTATGACGAGCTTCGCCGGGTAGACAAGGTAAAGAGCGATTTCATGGCCATTGCTTCGCACGAGCTGCGCACTCCTTTGGGTGTTATCTTGGGATACGCTTCCTTTTTGAAAGAAGACGCTCAAGGAGAACTCTCGGAACACGCCGAAAGGGTGCTGAACTCCGCCTTGAAATTGCGCGGCCTGGTCGAGGATATGACCAACCTCAATTTCTTGCAACTGGGCTCGATTACACTTGATCTGCACACCATCCCTATACAGCAGATCATCCACAAAGCATGTAATGAAGTTCGGAATATGGCTGATGCCAAAGAACATATATTGGAGATCAAGCTGCCAAAGCAACCCCTAATGGTCAAGGCCGATCCCGAGAAACTGGAACAAGTATTCACCAACTTGCTCAACAACGCTATTCGTTTTACCCCTATCGGCGGCCTGATCAATGTCGGAGCACGAGAGCATAATCACGAAACGTGGGTTGAAGTTAACGATACCGGGATCGGTATTCCTTCACAAGAACTAGAAAACATCTTCAAGGAGTTCTACCAGGTTGAAGATCACTTGCGACGAAGAGCGGGGGGATTAGGCTTAGGCCTGGCCATTGCATCAGCACTGGTGCGCCTGCATAATGGTCGTCTTTGGGCAGAGAGTAAAGGTGAAGGACAGGGCGCCAGCTTTAAGGTGGTGCTGCCGAGTGAAGCACAGCCGCAACTATAACAAGCCATACTCGCTGGCCCATGTTTCTAACGTTTCTTCCACTGTGTCAAGATAACTATCCAAGGCGTTGAGCCGTTCTGCAAATGCATCACCTGCCAGGCCAAGAGTTTGAAAAGACCGCAAGCATGCTTCATAATGACTACTGGTTTCGCCCATAACGATTGCCAGGCGGATCCAGGTGCGCAATAAGGGCCAAAGCATCACTTGCGGTGCTGCGGTGAGCCACGATTCAAACGGGCGCAAATAATAATTTAACCGGTGCGGATGCAGGCGGGGCGGAACCTGGTCTTTTGGCGCGGCCAGGTAAGCTTCTCGCCAGTATTGCAACCAGGGACGCAGATTTTCTGGAGTAGCCTGCGCTGCACCAAGCAAACCCAACAGCCCCGCAAATAAGCCGGGTTTACCAATAGCATTCGCGCGCAACGGAAATTGCATCAAAAAACGCCGCTCGGTCAACGGGGCGCCTGACAGGCCGGCTATGGTGTTGGCAGCATCCTCAACGGAAAGCAGATACTGCCGGATCTCGTTTGCAGTCGGAGTGCCGTTTATTGTTTGTAATGAAAGCCATTGTTGGCGCGCTTGTTCCAGAGTAGTTCGCGATCGTTTCAAAACATTTTCTGGATCAGCAAATTGCCCGCGCACACTGGCCTGGGTGAAATCCATAAAATGCTGTGGATCATAAAGAATTTTGGCGTCATGGACCAATCTTCCAAACCAAGGATGCACCCGTAATTTACGCGTCTGCCGGTACATGTCTCGTCCATGGTGAGCAACATCCAAGTGGAAATCATCGGTAACCCGCACGATCTCGCGGCTTTCTTCTTGATTGCTGTTATAGACAAAATAAATGTCGATATCCGCAGTGCCTTCTAAAAGCGGCGATTCGGACAACACCGAGCCCTGTAAGTATGCTGCCAGGATATCGTGTTCCGTCTGTGTGCGGCTTGAGACAAAATCGATCGCTATCTTTTGTAATGATTCTGGAGTTACCCGCATATTTGCCTGCCTGAGCGAAAATTAATCGCCTTCTATATTGATCGGCAATTCCGATTGGAAAGGAGTCAAATGCAACGCCTGGCGAATACGACTCTCAATCCAACTCAAATCAGCCGGTCGGTGCACAAAATCCAAGGAGTTGGTATCAACGATCAATACTGGCATTCGGGGATGATAATGAGCATGACCTGTCGTACCAAAAAATTCTTCGTAGGCATTGCTTAGCTCATGGATGTAGGCTCGTTCCATATGCCGTTCAAAAGAACGGTCTCTCAAAGCAATACGCTGCATCAATACGTTCGTATCTGCTTTTAAATATACCACCAGATCGGGCTGAGGAATTTTTTCATACAAAGCTTCGTGGACCCGATAGTACATATCCAACTCGTCCCCTTTGAGGTTAATGCCGGCAAAGATGGCATCTTTATCAAAGGTGTAATCAGAAATTAAATATTGACTCGTTTGAAGATATTCAGGAACAGATCTGCGTTGTTGGTGATAGCGGCTGAGCAGGAAGAATATTTGCGTTTGAAATGCATATCGTTCCCGGTCTGTATAGAAATCTGAAAGAAAAGGATTTTCCTCAAAAATCTCCAGGATCAAGGCAGAGGAAAAGATCGGCTGTAGTAAGCGCGCCAAAGTAGTTTTGCCAACGCCGATAACACCTTCAATCGCAATATACATGTTATCCTTACTGCAAGCCCTGGCGCAAACGATCTGCCGCTTCTTCGGTCACAGGAACCGCCACTCGGATGATCGTTCCTCGGCCTTCAGTTGATGTGATTTTTAAGACACCATTGACCAATTCCGCACGCTCCCGCATGTTTACCATGCCAAGGCTGCCGCGTTGCTCATAAGAAGCATTCACCGATCCAACATTAAAACCAACGCCATCGTCTTGAATCTCCAAAAGAGCTAAATCGCTGGCAATATCTTTGATGCGCACCCAAATGTGAGCCGCCTGGGCATATTTACGAGCATTGTTCACCGCTTCTTCAGCTATGTAAAAGACAACCGTCTGTTTACCAATCTCCATGTCGGCTAGGACTTTGGAATCCACAGAAATGATCACATTTTGATCATATGTCTCTCGCATTTTATCAGCCATAGCTTGTAAAGCAGCCACCAATCCTTGCGATTCCAAGACCAGAGGACGCAGGGTGAAAAGCATATGACGGATCTCTTTCGTAGTCCTACGCGCCAGGTCTTCGATCTTGACCAATTCATCTGCAGCCGCCTGGACATCACGCTCCATCATCCGCCGGGTAAAATTGACCCGCATAGCAATGGCAGCCACAGACTGGGTTGGCCCATCATGTAAATCCCGCGCCAGCTTCTTACGAGCCTCCTCCTGGATCGCCAACATACGTTCTTTCTCTTCCGCTAAATCATTATACAAGCGTGCATTTTGCAAAGCGATGACCGCCTGGTGCACCATAATATCCAAGATGTCTCGCTGCGCCACGCCAAAGAAATTTGTTTCGGGATGAGCAAACAACATCACGCCGTAGGTGTCCAGCCCAGAGCGTAGAGGAATGCAATAAGCTGACTGATACGAATTGAGCGAAATAAACCGGCTGATCTCAGCATCTTGGGAAACATTCGTACACAATTGAGGAACGCCGCTTTCGATAACCTGAGCCAATACCCCTTCTTGCGCCGGGAGAGCCAGGCGAGTATCTGCCTGCGAAAAACGTCTCGAGGAAGATATGGATAACTTCATTTGCCCACTCTCGCTTTTGGAAAAAAGCAAGGCTGCGCTTGCCAATCGCTCGGTAGGCACATCTGCTGCAGAAATCGCGGTCGTGCTAAGATCCAGGGCCATATCCAACACGCGGCTGTAGATGAGGCTGGAGGTGATGGTGGATATCAAATCGTAGATGCGGTGCAATCGCTCACGTTCCGCATGTTGATTCTTCTCGATATCCCGCTGCGCTGCCTGGCGGATTTTCTTCTGGGCTTTTTTTCCGATCAAAGAATCATAGATGAAAACACCCAAGAGTAATCCAATGATCACTCCTATTCCCCCTATGATGGCCATCGTTATCATTGAATCATCCAGAGTGCCCGCAGGAAACCCCGACTGCTTAATAATCCACAGGCTACCCAGCACACAACCCTGCCTTACTTCCTCAAAGAAGAAGCCCCTCATGCCACTATAATAACCGAAAAGAGTGTAGCTGCATAGAAACTCAAAGGATTTCTCTTGGTAAATACCAACCTCATTCACTATTTGGATAGTTCGATCAAATATGGGCGAGCTTTCATAATGGCGCCCGCCCGATGGCTTATACGATTTTTTTGCTCTAAAGATAGCTGAGCCATGGTACAACCTAATTCAGGAAGATAGAAAATTGGATCATACCCAAAGCCATTGTGACCGCGTTCCTCCGGGATAATTTCGCCTGGGCAATTTCCTTCTGCAAAGAATATTTCTCCTTCTGGTGTGGCTAAAGCCACAGTGCAATGAAAACGGGCTTTCCATGGACGAGGGTGCTGCCGTAAAGTTTCGAGCAAATATGAGCGCCGGTCGGCGTCGGTGGCTTTTGGGAGCGGAGAAAAGCGAGCCGAATGGATACCCGGAGCTCCACCCAGCGCTGCTACTTCTAAGCCCGAATCGTCTGCCAACGAAACCAATCCCGAAGTGTGGGAAAAAGACAGCGCCTTACGAGAAGCGTTTTCGGCGTAAGTCTCGCCGTCTTCCACTACTTCTAACTGCAGGTCGATATCCTTTGGAGATAAAAGATGCGCCTCAAGATCAGCCAACAAAGTGCGCATTTCATACAGTTTTCCAGCATTCCCTGTCGCTAAAAGCAGTTGCAACACGCAAAATCTCCTGAAGATAAGATGAACTTTATTATAAAGCAATCCGAAGCAAAGCATGAATAGTGTTTTTTTGCGAGCGAGGGCTCTAGAAAAACGGCTAGCTCAAATAGCAGGCCTAATTTTACGCCTCGTACACGAACTGGATATTTACAATATAAATAGAAATTTTGGGAAAAAGACTGATAAAAATGCAAGATGTTATGATATAATGGGCGAAAGAATCAAAATATCCTCTTTCTTTTCTATCCAGTGTCCACATCGTTTTCCCCCTTACGGCTCAACGTTGGCTTTATCATTTATCAAGGCATTGGTTACAGCCGAGATTTTGATTTTGACCTGCCAACGATTCGTTTAGAGCCAGATTTAGATCTTTCAAGTCTTACGGGTATGGTGCGCGTTTCGCGCACTCCCCAAGGGTTGCTCATGCAGGCCAAATTTCAGGCTCAAGCCAAAGCCGAATGCGTGCGTTGTTTGAGTGAATATTCACAGATCTTATCCCCTGGATTTTCCGATCTCTATGCTTTCAATAAGCGCTCGATGACTGAATCGTACCTGCTGCTTCCCGAAGACGGGAAAATCGACCTTGAGCCAATGCTGCGGGAATATATGCTTTTGGAAATGCCCATCAGCCCGTTGTGTAAGCCGGACTGCAGGGGCTTGTGCCAGGAGTGTGGTGAAAATCTAAACTTTACTACCTGTAATCATGCCATCATTCATAGTGACTCTCATCTCGATGTATTGAGATCGTTCGTGGAAGATGAGTGAAAACTTGATCTTCTCTTCATAATTCATCGGCGGTTCTGTTCGGTACCAGGAGGGTTGTATATGGTTTATCCTCAACAAAGACTCCGGACCAAAGAAGTCATCCATCTCTTGTTAGAAAGATCTGAGCTACAAGGTTACCTGACAACAGATGATATCATCGATGCGTATCCAGATGGTAGAGACGATGATGAACTTCTTCAAAATATGCTGGTCACTCTCCGTAGGTTAGGCGTTGAGATCGTTATCGATGATGATGAATTTGAAGATAGCGGGGGGTTTACTGAAGCAATCGGTTCCAATCTGGAGTATATCGCCGCTGACGATACCGTGGGATTGTATCTCAAGGAAATGTCCAGCGTACCGCTGCTTTCCCTGCAAGAAGAAATCTCTCTTGCAAAACAGATTGAAGAAGCCCACCAGGCCAAGGGCGATCTCGCCAAATTAAATGGCGATCCGAAAGCTCAAAAACTAAAGAGCGAGCTTAATCAAGTTGTCGAAGACGGCCGATTAGCGCGCGAGCACCTGATCAAGGCTAACACCCGTTTGGTGGTTAGTATAGCCAAGAAGTATATGGGCCGCGGCGTACCGTTCCTGGATTTGATCCAGGAAGGGAATCTCGGTCTGATGAAAGCCGTCAGTAAATTTGAATATAAGCGCGGTTTCCGCTTCTCCACCTACGCCACCTGGTGGATACGACAGACCATCACTCGCTCTATCGCAGACCAGGGGCGCACGATTCGCGTTCCTGTACACATGTCGGACCGTATCCGCACACTCTATAAGAGCATCCATAAGCTCGAACAAGACTTGGGACGGCCGCCCACGATTGAGGAGCTTTCAACTGAAATGGAGGTTCCGGCCGATCGTTTGCAGTGGATGTTGCAAGTCTCCTGGATCCCTATCTCTTTGGAAAGCCCCGTCGGCGACGAAGACGATTCTGAGTTTGGTTTATTCATTGAGGATACGCTCACCCCACCGCCGGCGCAAACGGCCTACGAAAACTTGCTCAAAGAACGGGTAGAGAAAGTGCTGGAATCTCTCTCGCCGCGAGAGGCGCGTATTATTCGCCTGCGATTCGGATTGGAAAATGGACATCCCTACACTTTGGAAGAGGTAGGGCAAAAATTCGGGCTGACACGCGAGCGTATTCGCCAGATTGAAGGAAAAGCCTTGCGCAGGCTGCGGCATCCA
Source organism: uncultured Anaerolineaceae bacterium (assembly GCA_964629965.1). Classification (GTDB taxonomy): domain Bacteria; phylum Chloroflexota; class Anaerolineae; order Anaerolineales; family UBA4823; genus CAZVRZ01. Next base: position 22,109 of record CAZVRZ010000015.1, on the reverse strand, counting down.
TGCCGTTCCCGGCTTTTAAAAGATTATTTGTAACGCATCTTGACAAATTATGTTTGCCCGTTTAGACTCTGCGTTACGTTGTGAAAGGAAACTATTGTGCCTCCCACATCACTTTTCCAGGTTCTACGAGATTCATCGACGATCATGATGTCGATGTCTACGCGCTCCTGGACAGCCAGCGAATTGAGGCATCCTTCCTGATCGGCTTCAATGGCAAGTTTACTAACAGGCTGTCCACATTGGGCAGCCTGTTTTGTGTCTATTATCTGAGGAGAGCGAACTATGAGTGAAAACATTTTGATTTCTATCGCCTGGCCTTATGCAAACGCCCCTATCCACGTGGGTAATATTACCAGCTCGCATCTGCCTGGAGATATTACGGCGCGTTATCACCGTTTAAAAGGGAATCGTGTTTTGATGGTGTCAGGTACAGATTCGCATGGTACCCCCGTTACTTTACGGGCAGATGCCGAGGGGAAGCCGGTAGAAGAAGTTTACAAACGTTTTCACAACGAATTTCTAGATCTGTACATGAAAATCGGTATTTCGTACGATCTATTCACCAGCACACATACCCTTAATCATTTTAAGGTTTCGCAGAGCATCTTCCTGGCGTTGAAAGAAAACGGCTACCTCTTTAGCGCAACGCGCCCCCAATGGTATTCAACCGCCGCTAACCGCTTTCTACCCGATCGCTATGTCGAAGGCACCTGTTACCTTTGCGGAACACCAGGAGCCCGCTCCGATCAATGCGATTTTTGCGGTAATGTGCTTGAACCCGAGAAACTGGTCAATCCTCGCTCCAAAGTGGATGGTTCCACTCCCGAGTTGCGCGATACAGAGCATTTTTACCTGGATCTCTCAAGGCTGCAGGCGGAGGTTACTAAATTTCTAAAAGAGCGGCAGCATTACTGGCGCGAAACTGTGTTAGGGCAATCACTAGGACAGATTACCAGCGAAGGATTGCAGCCGCGGCCCATCACGCGGGACTTGGATTGGGGTATACCGGTTCCTGTGGAAGGATGGAGTGGGAAATGCTTATATGTGTGGTTTGAAGCCGTCATAGGGTACCTTTCAGCCAGCATCGAATGGGCGCAGATCGTGGGGGAAAATGAAGACTGGAAGAATTGGTGGACCGACCCAGATGCCAAAGCCTTCTATTTCATCGGGAAAGACAATATTTTCTTCCACGCAGCCATGTGGCCCGCTCAACTTAAAGGCGCCGGCGCCGATTTTATCAGGATATTTTCTGGAGAGCCTGGCAGCCCGCTTAACTTGCCTTATGATGTGCCCGCCACCCAATTCATGAATCTCGAAGGGAAGAAAATATCCGGTAGCCGCAATTGGGCCGTATGGGGATTGGATTTTGTTACCCGTTACGAGCCAGATTCGCTGCGCTATTACCTGACGGCCAACATGCCCGAAAACAGGGATACAGATTGGGACTGGCAGGATTTCTTGAATCGCAACAACAATGAATTGGTTGCAACCTGGGGAAACCTGGTAAATCGGGTGCTTGCTTTTGCTTACAAACACTGGGATGGAAAAGTGCCGGAACCCGGTGATCTCAGACCTGCCGATCACGAAATCTTGCGCATCGTAGATGGCGGATTCCAAACCGTTGGAGAACACTTTTATGCGGTTCATTTGAGAGCCGCATTAGCCGAAGCCATGCGCCTGGCAACAGAAGTCAATCGCTACCTGGATACCGCTGCTCCCTGGTTTGAGATCAAGGCAGACAAAGAGTCTGCGGCAAAGACAATCTACACTGCTTTACGCGCCATTGATTCCCTCAAGATCCTGTTTTCTCCTTTTCTCCCATTTAGCAGTGGGCGTTTGCATTCCTTCTTGGGGTACCTCCAGCCTATCTATGGAGAGCAGGAGATTCAAACTATCCAGGACTCGCTGGGAGAACACAGAGTCTTGCGTTATTTGCCAGGGCAAGCCAGCGGGCGATGGGAACCCAGCAACTTGCCTGCCGGTCAGCAAATGAATAAGCCGGAGCCCCTCTTCCGCAAATTGGATGATAGCATTGTAGAGGAAGAACGGGCACGGCTTAGGGAAAAATCTAAGCCCTAATGGACGATAAAACATTTCAAACTCTTGAATTTGACAAAATTTTGATTCGCCTGGATGGCTATTGTGCTTTTTCCGCATCCAAAGATCGAGCCCTCGCACTACGACCTACGCAGAATATTGATGAAGCCCGGCGGTGGCTGACAGAGACGAGCGAAGCCGTTCAATTGCTGGCAACACATCCGGATCTTTCCATCGGCGGGGCACGCGATGTGCGTTCTATGGTCGATCTGGCCAACCACGGCGGAGTGCTGACACCTACCGATTTGCTGGATATAAAATCTACTTTGATCGCCGCTCGCACCCTATCTCGCCTGTTTGAAAAGTTGGAACTGCAATTTCCAAACCTGTTCGTCATTGCAGCGAAGCTGCCCCCTCCATTGGGATTGATCGACACAATCACACGCGCCATATCAGACCGGGGCGAAATTCTTGACAACGCTTCTGATAAGCTGGCAACGATCCGCCGCGAACTGCGTATCTCCCATGAGCGGCTGCTGAGCAAGCTGCAACGTATCATCAGCGATCCAAAGAATGGTCCTTACCTTCAAGAGGCGATCATAACACAGCGCGATGGACGTTATGTGATCCCTTTGCGGTCTGAGTTCAAGGGACGCATCAAGTCCATTGTTCACGACCTATCATCCTCTGGGGCCACGTTGTTCGTCGAGCCATTGAACGTTGTCGACCAAAACAACCAATACCGTGAAATGTTATTGGCCGAGCGCGAGGAAGAACGGCGTATTCTGGCTGAGCTATCATATCAAGTGGCACGCAACGCCGTTTCGATACAGTTGACGCTGGATACCATTGCAGAGATCGACCTGGCTTTTGCTAAAGCCAAATTTGCTGAAGACATGGCTGCCACCGAGCCCATCCTGCATCCCATCCAGGCCAGGCCGGGCAGCAAACACCCCGGCAGCCTGATTCGGTTATTCCAGGCTCGCCATCCGTTATTAAATCCTGAGACAGTAGTGCCAATCGATGTAGACCTGGACGACCAGACCTATGCTCTGATCATCACCGGCCCCAATACCGGCGGGAAAACTGTCACGCTGAAAACGGTCGGCCTTCTAGCGCTCATGGCGCAAAGCGGGCTGCATGTTCCGGCTCATTCTGGTTCTGAGATCAGTTTATTTAAATCAATTTTTGCCGATATCGGTGATGAACAATCGATCGAGCAATCGTTATCTACGTTCTCGGGGCACATCACCAATATCATCCGCATCTTGAATGCCGCCGGGCCCAAATCATTGGTAATACTAGATGAACTGGGCGCCGGCACCGATCCTCAGGAAGGTGCCGCCCTGGCGCGATCGATTCTTTCTCACCTTCTGGATCGCAGTATTACAACATTGGTTACCACTCACCACCCAGAGCTAAAAAGCTATGCGCACATCACGCCTGGAGTGGTGAACGCCTGTGTTGAATTTGACCTGGAAACACTTCGCCCTACTTTCAGGTTGACCATTGGGCTGCCAGGTCGATCAAACGCTCTGGCGATTGCGCAAAGATTGGGCATGTATGCCGGGATTATTCGCACGGCGCGCTCTGAAATCGACCCAGATGATTTGCGTGCAGATGATCTTCTAGATGAGATACATCGCCAGCGAGACCTGACCCGTAAGAGCCGTGTGGCTGCCGAAAAAGCGCACCAGGAAGCCGAGCAAATGCGTAATGCGCTTGCCCGCCGCTTGGAGCAGATCGATGATGAGCGCAGGCAGATTCTTGAAAATGCTCGCTTGCAAGCCGAAGAAGAAGTGCAACAGATCCAGGAAGAGCTTCGCCAGGCGCGGCGAGCCCTGGCGCGTGCCCGGCAGCCTCTCGAAGCGCTTCAGGCTGTAGAAGAAAATATTGAGATTTTGGAAGAACAGGTAGAAAAACCCGTATCGCGTAACGTGGCAGCCTTAGATGGACAGGCTGTTCAGCGTTCGCTGCGCCTGGGAGAAAAAGTGCGTTTGCGCTCGTTGAATACTCAGGGCGTTATCACTTCGCTTGGAGAAGAAGAAGTTGAAGTCCAGGTAGGCATGCTCAGGATACGCGCCCGATTATCAGATATCGCTATGGGCAGTGCAGCGCCGGTCGAAGAAGAAACACCGAATCGGCGCAAACGTAGTTCTGCACCGGCAAATCAAACAGCAACCACAGCCTTAGAACTGCCTGCCTCTCCTGGGATGGAATTAGACCTGCGCGGGCAGCGAGCAGATGATGCTCTGGACGCACTTGACCGGTATTTGGATGCCGCATACCTGGCCGGTATGCCGTTCGTACGTATCATTCACGGTAAAGGCACCGGTAAGCTTAGACTCGCCGTGCGAGAAGTGCTTGGCAACCATTCTCATGTCAAGTCTTTCGAATCCGGTAAAGAAAAAGAAGGCGGAGACGGGGTAACCGTGGTAAAACTGAATACATAGTCAAAAAAAGGTTGCGCTAATGGACAATGCCAAAGATGAAACCATTGTAGATTTCGAGAAAAAATGGAGCTTGTTGTTACTAGGAATAGGTCTCATATTTGGCATTTTTCTTAGAGCCTGGCCAGTGATCAAAGCAGGTTTTCCGTTGCTAGATGGGGGATTGTTTTATATCGCCATTGAAGATATCAAGAACAATTCATGGTATCTGCCACCTTATATTACTTATAATTCTCTTACTACTCCTTTTGTTTACCCCCCGCTGGGTTTTTATTTTACCGGCCTGGTTTCCAGCCTGCCAGGAATATCCACGATCATAGCTATTCAATATGTTCCTCTGTTTTTTTCTAGCTGCACAATCGTAGTGCTGTTCTTTTTGGCCAAGGCCGTTCTCAAGTCATTGCGGCGAGCTGCTTTGGCTGCTGCTATTTTTGCATTGACCCCCCGCTCTTTTGAGTGGATCATTCTGGGCGGAGGGATCACACGTTCTCCTGGCTTGTTGTTTTTTCTCTTAGCAGTGCTGAATGCTTATCACTTATTTTTTAATAACCAAAAGCATCGTATCTGGTGGGTGATCTTATGGAGCAGCCTGACTATTCTCAGTCATCCAGATGCCACCGTACACACGATCATGATCTGTGTCCTGTTTTGGGGAGTTGCACATGACAAGACCCGGAATTTCAAAAATGCGCTCCTGGTCTGCCTGGGCGTTATCATACTGACATCCCCCTGGTGGGGCACCATTTTGGCCAGGCATGGTTTTGGCCCGATTTTGGCTGCCTCAAAAACAGGCGGTACGATCTTACTGGGAATTTTTCAGTTCTCATTTCTAAACTTTGCGAGCGAGTCCTTCTTGCCTATCCTGACCGTTTTTGCTTTTTTGGGAGCAGGCGCTGCTTTATATCGGCGAGATTTTTTATTACCGCTCTGGTTCGTGATTCCTTTTATCGTTCACCAGCGTAGTGCTGCTACTTATGCCGCCATTCCACTTTCCATATTGGGCAGCTTTTTTATAAGTGATGTACTCATTCCCAGGATGATTTCACTGCGAGCAAACAAACCAGCATCATCAATTGATGACTGGAATGTTAATCACTTTAAGGTCACGCTCATTGTTGTTGGCGTGGTACTCAGTTATTCTCTTGTATCCACCTTTTATTTTTCAGTGAATTTATTGCAAGATTTTCTGTTATCGCCGGATCAACGTTCAGCAATGAGTTGGGTTGGAGAGAACTTGCCTCAAGAAAGTCGTTTTTTAATTATGACAGGCGAGCATGATACTTTCAAGAGTCCAGTTCAAGAGTGGTTTCCAGCCCTAACCAAAAGAGAAAGCATGACCACAACCCAAGGTAAAGAATGGCATTCGGATATCGATTTTGAGGCTTATCATCAAGCGAATGCTTTTTTGCAGTCAAAATGTTATGTTACCAGCGATCTGAAGTGTATAGAAGAATGGCAGGCCAAAACAAAACTAGAATTCGATTTTATATACGTACAGATCGGCACCAAAGAGCCTGAGAGAACGGAGTCCCTTCTCGGTTCTTTGAATACTTTTCACACCCAGATTTACCGAAACAATGAAGTTCAAATTTTCCAGAAGAACAAATGATCCCAGTTTTACGATGAAGCCATTTTGACTGAAAAGCTGTTGGCTTATGACCGCTAATCATTATTATCATATATTGTTATATTAATGATTATAGTTGTCGTAGTAGAGCCTGTGGAAAAGTGGATAAAAGGCATTCCGGGTGCAAATGGGGGTATATACAGGTTGATCAACCTGTTGTTCCAAAGATGTGGGGGATAAGCGCAGCAGAGTTATCCACAATGCGAGAGGGGATGGTTTTGCACAAGTAAATATTTCTTTTTATCCCAAATTGACCTAAAAGAATGAGTGGCGCTCTTATGTTCTATGCCCCCAGGGGTGGGGGTTGCCGTCGACGGCAACCCCATGAAGAAAGGTGCCCTTCTCCCCACAACAGGATACTTATCCACAGTTTTTCGCGAGTTATCCACAGAAATTTGTCCACAGGCATACTGCCGCACCTGCTGTCATACCCCTATATATGGGGGGTACTTTCTGAACGCGGTTTGCTGTCGACTAGGCTTCTTGCGCTTCTAAAAAACTGATCAGGCTGGAGAAATCAGAAAAGCCAAAACGATCTCCAGAACCCACTTTCTCCAGCAATACACAACAATTTTCACCGGTTGGTGAGCGCCAGATACGCAATAAATAGGATTTGTAGTCAGTGGTAGCTTTCTTCCAGGGATGAGGAGATTCTCCTGGCGGAGAGGCAGGTGTCGATCCCGATTCTTTGTCCATTTGTTTAAACCCTGAATCTGAAAATGATTTTTTAAATGCGGCACCAAAAAAGACCAATCATATTTACAAGCATACAATATAAACGTGACGAGATCGTTACAGAAGCGAATTGTAAGATAAAATAAGATAGTATATTGGATACTTACGGAAAAGATGGCAGGGTATGCTCTCTGTAAAATTATTTGGCCAGTTTCGAGTCACTTTGAGGGGCGAAATCGTATCTCAATTCGATGCGAACACAGCGCGTGGATTGCTCGCCTATCTAGTCACGAATAAAGGCACCGGTTATTCACGCGAGAGCCTGGCTGAAATGTTCTGGCCGGACCAACCTATAGAAACATCTCTGAGAAATTTACGGCAGGCGCTCTTGCGTTTGCGGCGAGCGCTCGATGAGCAAGAAGATGATCCCCTATATATTGTTACGACCAGGCAAACTGTAGAATTTGTTCCCAAGGCGCCCTATTCCCTGGATATTGAAGAATTTGAGCAGCTGTATAACACAGCCAAAAAACATTCTCATCGTAGTTTGCAGGCTTGCCCGTTGTGTATCCAACGGATGGAGAAGGCTGTTCAATTGTATCAAGGTCAATTTTTGAGCGGTTTTTACCTGGAGAGCCTCTTATTTGAAGAATGGCAAGTTGTGCAGCGGGAAAACTACCATCGCCAGGTCATGGAGATATTATATGCACTGGCAGATTTTTATGAGCAGCGTAGCAACTATTCCAAAGTCCAGGAGCTGGCTCGCCGCCAACTCATTCTTGAACCCTGGTTAGAAGAGGCACACCGGCAGCTAATGCGGGCTTTATCTGCGGTTGGCCAACGCAGCGCCGCCTTGGCACAATATAAGATTTGTGTAGAGACCCTGAAACGCGAATTTCAGGCGCAGCCTTCGTCCGAGACGATTGCCTTGTATGAAGCTATTAAAAACACCAATACCCAACCGGTGGTCAAACAGGCCATTTATAGTTTGACGAACACAAATTTACCTCGCCAGGCTTCTTCTTTTATTGGCAGGGAGCAAGAAAGAGTAAAGATCTTAGAATGGTTGACAGATCCAACCAATCGTTTGGTTAACCTGGTTGGTCCAGGTGGCGTGGGAAAGACGTGCCTGGCTTTGAATGTGGCCAGAGAGCTATTAGGCAGCTTTCAAGATGGTGTCTGGTTGATCCCTCTTGCCGGTTTGGATGCTGAAGAAAAATCGCCGGATGACGAAGAAGTGTTGATTGGCGAAAACCCGGTCGTGAAAGTATTGTTCCGAGTTCTTGGCCTAGCATTTTCTGGAGAAATATCGAGCAAAGAGCGCTTGTTGGCATATTTGGCTTCCAAAGAAATGCTTCTTCTGATGGATAACCTGGAATATGTTCAAGAAAATGGGAAGCAGCTCATACTTGAAATCTTACGGCATTGCCGGCAGATCTCCATCCTAGTTACATCGCACCAGAGACTCAATTTACAAGCCGAGCGAGTGCTCGTGCTAGAAGGACTGCCGATCCCGGCCCTTTTGGGTGATATAAATGATATTCGCAGGCGGCTGGACAAATTGGATGAAAAGGAAAGTGATGATTCTTTTGCCAGTGTGCAACTTTTTGCGGAGCGTGCCAGGCAGAGCTCTCCAACGTTTACATTAGATCATCAGAATGTACACGATATTGCGCAAATCTGTCGCCTGGTAGATGGATTACCTCTCGGAATCGAGCTTGCTGCAGCAGGCGCCCATTATGCCAGCCTGAAAGAAATTTCTGCAGAGATCGAACGTGACCTGGGATCCTTAATGGTAACCAGGGAAGATCAACCCGTTCGTCATCGCAGCTTGCGAGCAGTTTTTGATTATTCTTGGAATCTATTAAGCTCTCAAGAAAAGCAAATATTTGCCAGCGTATCGGTTTTTAGAGGGGGCTTCACCTTGCAAGCGGCAGAATATGTGGTTGGCGCTTCTCGCAGCTTTTTGACCGGCCTGGCAGAAAAATCATTGCTTCGAATAGGGGCTACGGGCCGGATGGATTTGCACGAAGCAGTGCGTTTGTTTGCCAAAGAAAAATTCCTCTCTTGGAAAGATGAATACACCAGGAATGTATTCCGGTTGCATGGTTCTTTCTACTTGCGTTTTGCTCAGGATCAGCAGCCTGTTTTGTATGGCTGGCAGCCTCTGGATGCCTTGGAAAATATCCAACAAGAACTAGATAATATTCGGTCGGCCTGGCTTTGGGCCACCCAGAATAATGCCCAATTCACTGATCTGGAGCAATGCCTGAGAGCCCTACAAAGATATTACGCTCTCCGTGGGGATTTTACCCATGGTCAGGTTCTTTTTGAAGCGGCCATTCAATCTGCAACAACCGTTCTTTCTACATCTGATCAGCCGGATACAAATAAACACTTGATCCTTTTTGTCGGAAAGCTTTATTACGCACAGGCTACGTTGCTTGGTCTGCAGGGGAATCATGCCTCTGCCCTCGAGTATACCCGGCAGGCCCGAGAGTTTGCTGTGAGGGCTAAAGATGGTATGTTGATAACGGATATAGATTTGCTGAAGGCAAGCCTGCTGGCGGATCAAATCCAACTAGATGAAGCTTTTGCTTTGTCCGGTTCGGTGTTGACCCAACCCGATCTGACGCATTCTCAATTGGCGCAGGCGTGCTTTGTGCTGGGTAAAATCAGCCAAAGTAAGGGAGATTTGGACAGCGCCTATAATTATTTTCGGCAGTCCTTTATGTTGTATCATCAGCTTCACGATATCGTGGCGGAGAACAAGGCGGCCGACCAGTTGGGGTGGATAAGCTATGAGTTGGGCAATTTGTGGGAGCCCCTGAGCTATTGGCAAGATTTCCTAATGCTTTCGCGTTCATTGGGTGATCGCGTCAGTGAAGAAGATGCACTGAACAGCCTTGGACACTGTTATCTGTCGCTGGGGGATTTTACCGCCAGCCAGGCACATACCGTTGAAGCGCTTGCCCTTAGCAGGGAACTTGGCAGCCAGCAGGATGAAGGGGAGAATTTGTTACTGCTAAGCCAGCTTTGGTTAGCGCAGGAAGATGCAATGGTTTCCTTGCGCTTCGCCCAACAGGCGCGTATGCTGGCGTTTAAATTAGGAAATCGTTCCATCGAAATCGATGCTCTGGAACAAATAGGCGCTTCGGCGTTGATATTAAAAGATTGGCAAACGGCAAAAAATGTCTTTGATGAAGTGTTGTCCTATCATCAAGAAAACAGCCCACCGAAAAGAACCTTATGCTCTCAGGCGAACCTGATCGATTTGTATCAACAGATCGGGCAAACACAACAAGCGTATCAGCTCGCACAAGAGATCTTGTCCGATCTTGTTGGCAAGGGCAGACAGATCACCGGTTTCATTCCCCTTTCTGTTTTTGTGTCCTGCTGGCGAATTCTGGATGCCTGGATGGATGAACAAGCGGCCGTTATCCTGGAAATAGCCTATGACAGGTTGCAGAGCCAGGCGAATTTGATCGAAAGCGCAGAAGCCCGACAAACCTTTTTAGAAAACATCCCCGCAAATCGCTCGATCCTGGCCGCTTATCAGCCCAAATTCTACTTGCAAAAATGATATGTCCCCGGTTTGAAGGGGAGGCATAAATGGTAAGTATTTGTGCTAGAATAAAATAGAGTTGGCATAAACAGCAGACTATTACCATCCATTGATAACAATACTGGCATCAAGAACCATTTTGGCGTCTTGGTGAGATTCACTTGTTGGAGGAAGATCATGAATAAGTCTCTACCCCAAACATCTATTCATCACACAATTCTTCGCTGGAGCGCATTGTTGATCGGTGTTGTTGTGCTTGCCTTGCTGGTCACCACGCCCGGTTATGCGCTTCCCCTGAATGAGAATACAGCAGACCTTGTTCAGGCGCCGTCCGTGCCCTGTAAAACAAGTCACCCAGGTGGAGACCTGCCTGGCAATGAAACCTGGACGGCGGCAGGCAGTCCGCATTGTCTCGATAGCACCCTCACAATTCCGCCGGAGCGTACCCTGACGCTGCAAGCAGGCGTGGAAGTGCAAATCCCACCTGCCAGCGACCTGATTGTGTTTAACGGCGGCACGTTGCGCTCCCTGGGCACCAGCGGCAGCCGGGTGGTGTTTACATCGAAAGATGGCAGCGCCGATTTCAGGCACCTGGTTTTCAACACGGGCTCAACGGTGGAGTTAACGTTTTGTGATATTAAAAATGGCGGCAACGGAACCTCTGAAGCGGTGCGCGTTGCTTCTTCCAGCGTTACCATTTCAGATTGCACGATCACGGATAATAATGCTACGACGCCGGACTTCAATGGAAATACTGGCGCCGTGATGTTAGGTGAGGTTACGCCTAGCATCAGTCCTACGATCCAGCGCACGATCATTTCGGATAACACCGGTGCCGCTATCAATCAGGAGACGGTGAATATGTCTCCAATCTACACCGGCCTTACGTTTTCGGGCAATACCACCAACGCGGTGGTGTTGGTGGGCAAGGATATCAACCAGGCGGTCACCCTGGACTCGGCAGATTTGAATGGCAGCCCGTTCGTCTTAAAGTTTGACGCGCAGATATCGGCAGCCGGCAGTCTTACCCTGGCAGCCGGTACCGTGGTCAGTATGACCGAAAATACCGACCTGCGCGTTTTTAGCGGAGGCACATTTAATGTTCAGGGTGAGGCTGGTAATCCGGTCAAGATCGTGAATGCCACCACTGCCACCACTTTTGGAGGCTTCATTTTTGCAAACGGTTCGAACGTCGCTATCAAGCAGTGTGATATCAGCGGCGGCGGGCGAACACCGGACGACCTGATTTTGATCCAATCATCGGATGTCACGATCGACACTTGTGTGATCCATGACAATATTCCTCCGAACCAGGTGATCCGGATCGATGGCGGGTTGCTCACCCCGACGCTCCATAATCTCACGCTGCGGGATAACCCTACCACATCGCGGGCCATTTTTCAGACCACCATCAACATGAATCCCGATTATCTTAATATTACCCTGACCAATAACAAAATCGATGCCCTGGTGATCGATGGCGGAACGGTAGAGACGAACGTTGTCATTGACGGCCCGGCGTTTAAGGGTGCGCCGGTCTACGTGCTTTCAAACTTTTGGGTTGGTGGGCAGCTAACGCTTACCCCCGGAACGCTTCTGGAAATGGGTGCTGATAGAACTGTTACTGTAAACAATGGAGGCACGCTCCAGGCGGTAGGCTCTGTAACTGACCCAATCACGATCACTGCTCGCGGCTCAGGCACGTATTTCAGGAATATGTTCTTTTCGGGTACTTCGAATGTGAACCTGGGATTCTGTGATATCAGCCGGCTCGGCGGGGGAGATGAAGCGCTCAGCGTCTTCTCTTCGGTGGTAACGATCGATAATTGTACTATTCATCATACCAATTCATCCAAGTACGTGGTTGCTATCCATGATGATCGGAATAAGGCCAAGATCAGTCACACCACGATAACCAATAATTATGGGGCGGCGATTTATCAAACAACGATCAATATGGCTCCGCAATACAGCGATATCATCTTGAGTGGCAATGGCACGAACGCGTTGGTTACCGAAGGTGGCAATATCTTGGACCAGGATGTGACCCTCAACAGCCCGGCTTTCCATGGGCAGCCGATCGTGCATACCGGGCAGAACATCACCATTGCCAGCGGCCGGACCTTGACGATGACGGCGGGTACAGAATTACAAATGGCTCAGAGCAGGGACTTGATCGTGAATACGAATGGCGCTCTTTACGCCGTGGGCAGAGAAACCTCCCCGGTCACCATTACAACCGGGGCGACAAGTTTTGGCATGATCGAATTCAACGCCAATTCCAAGGGTACGTTCCAATATTGTGATATCAGCAAAGGCGGCGGGGTGGAATATGCCATTCAGATCCAATCTTCGAATGTAACGATCGATGAATGCTCTATCCACGATATAACTGCCAAGCGAACGATTTATATTAATGGCGATTTCCTGTCGCCGGCGATATCTAATACAGAGATCAAGGATGGTACCGGCTTCGCAATTTTCCAAAGTACCATCAGTATGAACCCTTCGTATTCCGGCCTTACCTTTAGCGGCAATGCCGATGATGCGGTCGGCATTAATGGAACAGCGTTGTTCCCTAATGGGGGTATCGGCGCTACGGTGATAACCGTAACCCTGGATACGGCTGATATCAACGGCAGTCCATTTATTTTTACCCAAAGAGTGAACATTAATAGCGGTGGCAACCTGGTGGTAAAGCCGGGTACCGAGGTGCTCTTCTACGCCCTGAGCGGTAGTTCACTCACGGTGAACAATGGCGGCAGGCTGATCGCGGAAGGCAACAGCGGAGAACGCATTTCTTTCACATCCTATGACCCCGCCGCCTACTTTGCCGGCTTGATCTTTGGGCCTGGTTCGACCGCTCGCCTGGATTATTGTGATGTCAGCCGGGCAGGCAATGATATGGAACAGGCGATCGATATCGATTCCAGCAGTGTGATGATAGGGAATGGACGGATATTCGACAATAGCCCCAGTACGATCGTGAAAAAAGGAGCCATCTATCTGCGCAGTGAGGGCTTGTCTCCTAGCATCACCGATACCCAAATCTATAACAATACCGGTTACCCGATTTTCCAGGTGTCGGCGAACATGACGCCGGTTTATAAGAACCTGACTCTGACCGGAAATACGACGGATGCGATCTACATGGGACAGGGCTCGTTGAACCGCGATGTGACGTTGGATGGACCGGAGTTGAACGGCGCTTATTTCATCGTTGAGAATGTCATCGTCAACAACCCGTACATCTTTACGCTGGTGCCTGGAACCGAGATGCGCATCATGCCTGATAAATCGATCACGGTGCAGGGCGGTACTTTCAACGCCGTTGGAACACCGAGTGATTTTGTCGTAGTGAAAGCGGTTGCAGACGAACCTCAGGCGATAACGCAATTCTGGGGCGTGATCGTTGTCCAGAATGGCGCAACTCTGAACATGTCTTACTGTGATGTTAGCTACGGTGGTCAAAACAATCAGGCTGCGATCAATGTCAATTCCGATAAAGCAACCATTATAAACTGCTATCTGCACCATCATACAGTCGCTGCCATTCGGCTGGCCTTGAGCGGCTTGAATATCACCATGCGTAACCTGGCGATCACGGATAATTTGAATAACGGCATCCGGGTTGAAACGGGGGTCATTGCCAACCTCCCGCATATCACCCTGGCGCGTAATGCTGGCAGTGGTGTTTTGGCTGCAGGAACCGCTACCTTAACCAATGCCATTATTGCGAATAACGAAAAAGGTGTTAGCACAGAGGCAGGAGGTTCTGCAACGGTCGCATCGGTTCTTTGGGATACCAACACGGTCAAAAAAGAGGGAGCGGTTACCGTAGTTGGCGAAATTGATGGCTCTGCGTCCTTTGCGGGCGATGGCTATCACATCACGCGCTATTCGGATGCGCTTAACCAGGGAACATCCACCGCCGTGGTGGATGATATCGATGCCCACCAGCGCCCGCTGCCGGCTGGCAGCCGGGCGGACCTGGGCGCCGACGAATATATCTTCGCCTCTGATGCGGACTTTGCTACCGAGAAGGGCGCCTTTGATCCGAAATGGGTGGTGCGCGACGCCGGCGCCGGCAATGCCTCCGGCCTGCTGTGGCAAGAATACCTGCTGCGTTTCTATCACAATGCGCCCGCTTTCGCAGATCCACTCTCCTTTGTGATCACAGATACCCTGCCGGCAGGGATGGGCCTGGAGACAGAGACGAATACTTTCTCGGCTGTCTTTACAGAAACCCCTGCATACCTGCATTGGAGCGCGCAGATGGCGAAGGGTGAAACCGATATGATCCTGGTGGCTGGTTCTGGTGTTTATGATCCAGGCTTGACGCTAAGCAATCGTGCCGAGATCGATACTGGCACATACTATCAGCCGCTGTTGGCCTCTACGGATGTTCCGCTCTTTACTCCGTTGATCTATTCGCCTCTCAATGGCGGCCGCTGTTCTGGTAATTTCGATATCATGGGCGCCGCCCAACCGGGCGTCACCGTGACAGTCAAAGTAAACAACGTTGTGATCGGCACGGACATCGTTGATGCCTCTGGTTTGTTCTCGGTTCCGCATGTCTATAGCTCTGCTGCCAGTATTACTGCCCAGGCTTGCACGGCTAATGGCTGCAGCGCGGCCAGCACGGCTATTAGCTGCTCGTCCTCCGGAAGCTTAACTCCGCTCAAGCCGCTCAGCGGTAAAGTGTTCAATGTAACCCAGGGCATTGCCTCGCCGGTCGAAGGTGTCACGGTCACGCTGATGGTATCGATGACGGGCTGGGGCGGCTGGGTACCCTGGCCGGGCGTGTTGTATGACCAGGTGAATCCGCAGGTGACGGGGGCAGACGGGACTTACACCTTCAATGTTGTGTCAGGCCTGAGTTACTACCTACAAGTGGCAGATATTGCCGGACACCAACCCTATCAGGGCACATCTTTCTCGGTTACGGCTGCCAAGACGGTCAATGTTCCTTATACGCCGCTTCAGGGTACGCAAATCACATCTCTTGCTCCGGGCGGCTCAGCCACCATCCGGGTGGGGCAGGCGGTTGAGTGGGTCGTCCCGATCGACGGCCTGGCTACTCTTGCTGAGTTCATGGTGAAGATTGAGAACCCCACCACTCGCTTGCTTAGCGCCGTGGATCCTCAAACGAATACCAATGGGTGGGACAGCGGCTTGCTCCTGCCTGGAGATACATATCGCCGCCGCTTTACCACGCCCGGTATGTACAACTATACAGACGGGAATAATCATACCGGCACGGTGACGGTGGAGCCGATACCGGCGCCTACGCCTATCTCGCCTCTGACGGGCGCTGCGATCCAGCCCTCTGCGGGGATCTCCACTTCTGTCCAGGTCAACTTCTCCTGGTTGGCGCCTCCAGATACTTCTGGTGGTACGTACGATGTCGAGATTGATGGTTTTCCGTATTCTACCAGCCAGACCAGCTATTCCAAGGTGCTCGAACTGGGCCAGCACACCTGGATGGTTCGGATCAATGTGGACGGGATCCTCTCTGATTACTCTATGCCTCAGACGTTCAATGTGGTTAGCGGGCCGGGCGTACCTGCCCCGGTGGCGCCAGTGGACGATTTGGTCACGACCGAAACCGGGATCGGGTTCAGTTGGACGGCTTCCAGTGACGGTGGCGCAGCAAGTAAATACGAATTGCTGATAAACGGCACCATCTACACTTCGACAACAACAACTCGTTCTGTCACCCTGCCGGTTGGTGCTTACACCTGGCAAGTTCGGGCGGTCAATGCTTATGGAACTTCGAGCTATTCTGCTGCCCGCAGCTTTGAGATCATCCTGGCGCCTGGCACGCCGGTACACGTGGCGCCACCAAATGAATTGATCACGAAAACCCTAACGCTGACGTTCGATTGGGAGGCGGGCGCAGGAGGCGTTCCAGATTTCTATCAACTGGAGATCGATGGCACCACGGCTTACTCGCCCACGCAAAGCAACCAGGTAGTCTCATTGGCGGTGGGTGAACATAGCTGGCGTGTCCGGGCTTCCAAGCAGGGTTATTACTCCGCCTGGTCAACCGCCTGGAGCCTTGAGATCATCGCTGCCTGGCCTGCGCCGGGGGTTCCCACCCTGGTTTCGCCTGAAGCCGGGCAGGTGTTCGATGACGCCGATGTTGTCTTCACTTGGACTGCTCCCACGAGCGGAGGCCCGCTTACCCATTATGAGTTGGTGGTGGATGGAACGGTGATCACAGTTACAGATACCACTTACACACTGGTAGGAATGGCTCAAGGGGCGCACTCCTGGACGGTAAGAGCTTGCAACGAGGATGGTTGTTCTGCCAATGCGACACAACGTTCTTTTGAGGTTAGAACAGATTACTTCATCTTCCTACCAATGCTGCAGCGTTAGTGTTCGAATAGGAAACCCAACGACCTCTTAGATTTCGTGACTTAGTTCGCCGTTGCGGCGAACTAAGTCACATTGTTTGAGAACACGAGCAAGGCGAGAAAATTGAACACTTCAGGTAAGGGAAAAACTTCTCCCCAATCACTGACAGCCCTTTTGGTGGGAATGGCTGTGTTTTTGGGCTGTGCAGTGCGTTTGGGCTCGGTGGTACTGGCAGATTTCCCATTGAATGACGGCGGTATGATCTCTGTCCTGGTAAAAGAGATTGTAGAGAATCATTACCGGCTGCCGGTTTATACAAGCTACAATGGCGGACTGATTCCTTTCACTTACCCGCCCCTGGCTTTTTACCTGGCGGCTATGATAAGCCAGGTTGTACGAATTCCGGTGGAGGTTGTTTTACAATATCTACCAGCAGGGATAAGTATTTTGATCATCCCGGCGGTATATTCTTTTGCCTATACCCTGAGCAAATCTCAAAGGCAGGCAGCTTTGGCTGCTTTCTGTTATGCCTTGGCGCCAAGGAGTTTCATTTGGCTGATTATGGGCGGAGGCGTAAGCCGCGCTTTGGGGGTCTTGTGGGCTGTGCTTGCGCTGGATCAAATTGTCAAGTTGTTCCAGCAAGCCGGTATAGGGCGGCAGACTCTGTGGACGCTCGGGCGGGTGATACTTTTTTCATCCCTAACGATCTTGACGCATCCTGAGATTGCCTGGTTTGTTTTTTGCACCACGGCTTTATTCTTTATCCACTCGGGTATCACCTGGCCTAAGATGCAAGCGGCGCTGGTTGTGTCTATCGGAGTTGTATTTTTAACAGCCTTCTGGTGGGCGCCCATGTTGCTGCAGCACGGTATCACACCCTGGCTGGCTGCTTTGCAGGTGGAAAACGAAAGGGCAACTGCCATCTTGCGCCTGCTGTTGTTCTATTTTACTGGCGAGCCCTACACGGCTTTGATCTCTTCTTTCGCTATCCTGGGAATCCTGGTTGGGTTTATCAATCGCCAACGCCTGGTAATTGCCTGGCTGGTAACCGCGGTGCTCATTTCTTATCGTAACGAAGCCTACTTGTTGGTTATCCCGGTCTCTATGTTGGCCAGCCAGGGGTTAGATCAGGTGGTTTTCCCTGGGTTACATCGCTTGATTCACCAGCATAGACAACCGGACGAAACCATTATGGGTGATTATCTTTCCAACAGAACTCTGCAGGTGGCCTTTGGATTGATGGCGGCCTATGCTTTCATTTCAGCCTTTACCGTGCAATACCTCGAGCAGAGCGGTTTGCGCAGTTTGCCTCTTGCAGAAAGGAAAGCCATGGCCTGGGCAGTCGAGAGCACCCCGCCAGGGAGTCAATTTGTGGTGCTCACAGGTGAACAAAACTGGGAGGTGGACCGGGCATCCGAATGGTTCCCTGCCTTGGCGCAGCGCACCAGCCTGGCGACGGTGCAAGGAACAGAATGGCTTGCCAATAACAGATATGCAGCGGTAACGGACGCTTACCATAGCTTGCAGAACTGTGTTACTTATAATGTAGATTGTCTGCAGGACTGGGCTGAACAGAACCATAGCGTTTTTTCACACGTTTATATCAATCGCTTGGAAAGCAACCTGGGGCGCGCTTTACTGCAATCGCAGGCTTATAAGGTGATCTATCAGGCCGAAGGCGTCGCGATCTTGGAGAAAGAATGGTGAAGAGTGTGGAATAAACCAAAACAGGAGCCGGCCAATCAGCCAACTCCTGTTTTTCCATCTTGAGCCTGTGCTATAATCAAGTTTCTCAGGTGCCGAAGGTGGGAATTGAACCCACACTCCCGAGGGAACACGATTTTGAGTCGTGCGCGTCTGCCAGTTCCGCCACTCCGGCCAGGCACACCAAGTATAACCAAACTTACATTCAGGGTCAAGTACCCAATTTCACGCGAGAGAGGCTTATGCGTTTAGGAATAATTGGATTACCTCAATCTGGAAAAACAACCATCTTCAATGCTCTGACGCGCGGCGACCAGCCGATCACTACCAGCGGAGGGCGTTTTGAGGTGCACACGGGCGTAGTGGATGTCCCCGACCAACGTGTAGATCGTCTTTCGGAGATGTTTAAGCCCAAAAAGACGATCTATGCCAAGGTTACCTATGCCGATATTGCCGGGCTGGAAGGCGGTAAGAATGCCATTTCTGGCGCCCTACTCAATCAATTATCCCAAATGGATGGCTTTTTGCACGTAGTGCGTTGTTTTGATGATCCTTCCACCCCTCATCCATCGGGAAGCATTGACCCGCAACGAGATCTTTCAACCATGGATGCGGAGTTGTTGATCAACGACTTGATTGCGATTGAACGCAAATTGGAAAGGCTGGGTGAAGAACGGCGCAAAGGCGGTGGGCGCGAGAAGGCAATCGTTGAACGCGAGATTCTTTTGTTTGAGCGCTTTCAGGCGACTCTGTCCAACGAGCAGCCTTTGCGCGAAATTGAGATCTCGGCAGAAGAGGAGAAGATACTGGCCGGCTTTGGTTTTCTGACGCGCAAACCTTTGCTGCTTCTGCTTAACCTGGCCGAAGGGCAAAAGCCTCCTGCCTTGGATTATCAGCGCCCTCTGGTTGCCGTGGCGGCTCTACAGGGCAGGCTCGAGATGGATATTGCGCAACTTGGCCCCGAAGATGCCCAGGTTTTTATGGATGAATATGGGATCAAGGAATTGGGGTTGAACCTGGTTATTCGCCATTCTTATGATTTGCTTGGCTTGCAATCATTCTTTACGGTTGGCCCTGATGAAGTGCGCGCCTGGACGGTACGCCGCGGCGCTTCGGCCCAAGAAGCAGCCGGGGCAATCCATACAGATCTACAGAAAGGGTTTATCCGGGCTGAAGTGGTCACTTATGAAGATCTGATCGAGCTAGGAGGCCTGGCAGAAGCACGGGGCAAAGGCAAGCTGCGGCTGGAGGGCAAAGAGTATATCGTCAAAGATGGTGAGATCGTTCATATTCGTTTCAATGTATAGGAGTTTCTGAATGACAAAGTACCAATCATCCTCATGGAGCCTGGCAGATCTTTATCCCGCCAGTGACAGCCCTGAGATACAGGCAGCGTTGTTGGAGCTCGAACAAAGGGCGGCTGATTTTGAGGGTGTGCGCGCCGAGCTTGAGCAAGATATTTCTGAGGATGCTTTTCTAAAGATTTTGCAGCAAATAGAAATACTGGATGTATTAGCCCGCCGCTTGTTCAGTTTTGCTGGATTGGCTTTTTCAGCCAATACACAGAACCAGGGCTGCCAAACTTTCATGGCTGGCATCCAGCAGCGCCTGGCCGAATTGAAAAACCGCACTTTATTTTTCAACTTGTGGTGGAAAGATCTGCCAGAAGAAACAGCCCGGCGATTAATACCAGACAAGGGTGATTATCGCTATTGGTTGGAAGTGATCCGTCATCACCAACCATACATGCTTACAGAGGCAGAAGAGCGGATCATCAATCTAAAGAACCTGACGGGCGCAACAGCTCTGAACGATCTTTATGAGACGATCACCAATCGCTATACCTTCAAGTTGACCGTGAATGAAGAAGAGAAAGAATTAACCCGTGGAGAAATCATGGCTTATGTGCGGCAGTATGATCCAGCGTTACGTTCGGCCGCGTATCAGGAGCTTTTTAAGGTTTTTCAACGGGATGGCAATATCTTAGGGCAAATGTACCAGAGCGTTGTGCGGGATTGGTATAACGAACAGATCAGCTTGCGCCGGTTCTCAACTCCTATCTCAGCCCGGAACCTGGATAACGATTTGCCGGATGATGTGGTGGATACTTTGCTAGATATATGCCGCAAAAATGCGGGTCTATTCCAGCGTTTTTTCTGTTTGAAGGCTCGTTGGCTGGGGATGGAGCGCTTGCGCCGTTATGACATTTATGCGCCGGTGGCAAAATCGGAACGAAAATTCGAGTTTGACGCCGCGGTTGAACTGGTAATGGATGCTTTCCGCGACTTTGATGTGCGCCTGGAAACGCTGGCGCGCCAGGTATTTGATGCCCGGCATCTAGATAGTGAAGTGCGCCACGGTAAGCGCAGTGGGGCTTTTTGCTGGTCGGTTACGCCGGATCTGCCTCCGTGGGTATTGTTGAATTATCAGGGAGACGCCGATGATGTGGCTACCATGGCTCACGAACTGGGTCATGCGATTCATTCCTTGTTGGCAGGGAAGCACAGTGTCCTGACGTTTGAATCAACTTTACCCCTGGCAGAGACGGCTTCAACGTTCGGCGAGATGCTGTTGATCGATCGCATGTTGGCCGATGAGGCGGATGAAAATGTCCGCCGGGATATGTTGTTTCGCCAGATGGACGATGCCTATTCAACCATTATGCGCCAGGCGTTCTTTGCCCTGTTTGAGCGCCAGGCGCATGAATTGGTGCAGCAAGGTGCTTCTGTTGCCGATCTGGTGCAGGCCTACCAGGAAAATTTATCCGAACAGTTTGGGGAGGCGCTTGAGATCAGCGATGAGTTTCATTGGGAATGGGTCGCAATACCCCATATCTACCAGGTACCCTTCTACGTATACGCCTACGCTTTTGGACAACTGTTAGTATATTCTTTATATAAGCAGTATAAAGAGGAAGGCGATGAGTTCAAGCCGCGTTACCTCAAGATCCTCGCCGCCGGTGGAGCTGCCTCGCCAGAAACGACCCTGAAAGAGGCGGGAATCGATATTCACAACCCGGCTTTTTGGCAGGGTGGCTTTGATGTGATTGCGGCGCAGCTTGATCGGCTAGAACAAATCCCGGTCGTTCGGTAAAAGATCGGCGGGCTTCAGCGCTCCATTGTGCTGAAGCTTGCTTTGTCAATCATTCTCCGTATTCAGCATCTGGCTCGGCAATTGCGTTTTCTGGGATAGGTTCTTCTTCTGGTTTGTGGTCAAGCATTTGCATCTGCTGGGCAACAACTTTCGTGAAGTAGCGAGTTTCGCCTTCCTGTTCGTAGCGGTCGGTTTGTAGACGTCCTTCGATGTAAACCAAGCGCCCTTTGCCCAGGTAGTTCTGGCAGATCTCTCCTAGCTTGCCCCAGGCCTCGATGTTAAACCAATCTGTCACCTCTTTTGATTCGCCTTCTGATGATCTCCAATGGCGGCCGACGGCCATGGTGAACTGGCAAACTTTGCTGCCCTTGGGGGTAAAGCGGGTTTCTGGATCTTTACCCAGGTAGCCAATCAATTGGATGCGGTTGAGTGATGGCATTTGCATCTCCCAGAAAGAATCTGATCTGTAAACACAAGCAGGATATCATTACTCCCTTATTCAAGTGTAGTGATAGTTATTCTTTTGTCAAGTTTTAGCGAAGAGGGGATTTCGAAGCAGTAGAAGAGATTAAAATCAACCCAGCCAAGAAGCCGA
>CAZVRZ010000014.1:53110-54676 GCA_964629965.1 uncultured Anaerolineaceae bacterium | reverse complement strand
CAGGTATGTATGATGCATAAGATAAAAAAAATTCCGATCGGCTTGGTGCTTGGGATAGTCCTGGGACTTTATTTTTGGATTTCACCCGTGCACGCGGTTGGATTGAAGCAGCAGCCAACGGTATCTATGCCCACTGTGACCAGCAGCCCCGGAGGCTCTACCGCCGTGGTGAATTCAGATCAGGATCAGATTAATGTCAGATCAGGGCCTGATACAAGTTATCCGGCAATTGGTGTATTGGTGGCTGGGCAGCAGATACCGGCTTTGGGGCGTTCTGCCGGTGGAAATTGGGTACAAATTGCATACCCCGGTGCAGTAGAGGGTGTGGGCTGGGTGTATTCTTACTTGATCACCATCAAAGGAAATTTGCCCATTGTAGAACCTCCGCCTACGCCAACCCCGCGAGTTACTCCCACGATCAATCCTACGCTAGCAGCCCAATTTGTGGTTGAGATTCAACCAACTCGCTTGCCCACTTTTACCGCTCCTGCGCCATTGAATGTGCCAACCTACACCGCTGAACCTGCTGTAAAGTCAGCCGTAGGTGTGCCGATGGGCTTTCTGATCATCGGCCTGGGTGTGGTTGGCATATTTGGACTGATCATCTCATTCTTGAGTGGCAGATAGAAAAAGGCTGCCCCGGTTTGGTGGGACAGCCTGGAATTCATTACACTGGGCTGGTTTCGGATTAATGGCAGCCGGCGCAGCCCTTTTCTGATGCTTCAGATGTTTGTCCGCACGCACACGCTGGTATGGCATTGGGGTTTGAGATTTTGAACCCGCCGCCCCCGGCTTCTTCTACGTAATCGATTGTTGCATCGCTTAAATAGATGATCGAGGTTTCATCCACGATCACTTGCACTCCGTGCTCCTGAAAAACCAGGTCAGTCTCATGTACATTGTTATCCAGTCCCAGGCCACATTGATACCCCGAACATCCGCCTCCGGAGATAAAGACGCGCAGTGAATATCCTTCCAGATCTTTCTTCTGCAGAAGATCCTGAACTGCTTGGGCTGCTGCTGGGGTCAGGTTAATCTTTTTTGTTTGTTCTGCGATTTCCATTTGTGAAAAGAACTCCCTATATTCAATCTCTTTTAGTAATAATGCTATTGATGAATTACCATAAATACCAGGGTAAGATCAAATTGGAGTGATATTATCAGTTTTCGGGGAAACCGTCAAGTTTTCTGACTTTTCTCTCATCCACGCCTTAAGAACCCTTGTCGTTTCTCATCATATAATAACTTTCTGCCAATCATATCCAACTGAATGTATAATAACGGCATAAGCCAAGATATCGATTATTATAGTTGAATAGGTGAGATATGAGTGACCAGCAACATGCCTCGCAAAACAAATCAGGTGCGCCGGATCGTGAACCGGTTTGGACCTATCGGGGTTACCAGCTCCACGCTGGCGAGTTTACCACAGCCATGGTGCATTTTTTCCGGGCGGAAATTTCACGCGCTAATATCTGGCGTCAACGGTTGGATGCCACCACCAACTGGGCAGTGCTCACCACCGGCGCGGCTATCACCATCGCCTTCACCCAATCCAGTCATCAC
>CAZVRZ010000014.1:0-53100 GCA_964629965.1 uncultured Anaerolineaceae bacterium | reverse complement strand
TTCGCGCCGAGATCTCGCGAGCGAACATCTGGCGACAACGTCTCGATACAACCACCAATTGGGCTGTGATTTCAACAGGAGCCGCTATTACGGTCGCATTTGGCCAGGATAGCGGGTATCATGGCGTGATCATCCTAAATATGTTGCTGATCACCCTTTTCTTGTTCATCGAAGCCCGGCGATACCGTTATTATGAAGTCTGGAGTACACGTGTTCGCCTGATGGAAACAGATTTTTTTGCAGCCATGTTAGTGCCTCCCTTTGGACCTTCTCCTGATTGGGCCGAGAGCCTGGCTGAAAACCTGTTACAGCCCCACTTCTCTGTTTCCTTGTTGGAAGCCATTGGGAGACGCTACCGCCGGAATTATTTTTGGATTTTTCTGATCCTTGGTATAGCCTGGTTTGTTAGAGTATGGCTGTTCCCAACGCAGGCTGCCAACTGGGATGAGTTTTTCGTTCATGCCTCCATTGGCCCGATTCCAGGAGAGTGGGTACTGGGAATCGGCATAATTTACCAGGGGTTTTGGGTGTTAGTGGGAGTACTCACGTTAGGTTTGCAAGAAGCCAGCGGGGAGGTTCTGCCTCGCTTTGATCTAGGTCCCTTAGCCGTATCCAGAGATACCGAACAGGCATCCCAAAAGGATGGGCGTTCGCCCTGGTATCGCCACAGCCACCGTAGGCAGCAGCTATTGGCATTCATAATCACAGATCAGGCTGAAACCGTTTCGGATGGCGTTTTGAAGGAGCTTCATCGCGGCGTGACGGCTTTGCCAGGCAAAGGTATGTACACTGGCAGCGCCCACACGGTGTTGATGTGTGCGCTGACGGTGACAGAGACCGTTCACCTCAAGGCTGTAGTAAGCCGCCTGGATGCCAAGGCCTTTGTGATCGTGACTCCGGCTCAGGAAATATTAGGGAGGGGTTTTAATCCCCTGGTGCAGAACGCTGACTGAAAGCTCTCGTTAGCCATCTCTGGGTTGCGTAGCCGGCTTATTGATCACAATGGTGCGTAGCTCTTTCTCAATAAGATTGCGCTTGTCTTCAATCTTTATTTTCTTCCCCGCCTCAATTGCCATATCAAGAAAGCGCCGCGAGCTTGTAAAATCTCCGGCGACCGCATAGGATCGCGCCAATGCCTCATAAGCATAGGCCCGCTCGATCGCGCTGATCTGGTTTTGCTGGCAAAGTTCCAGGCAGCGACGGGCATGGTAAATGGACGGTTCGGCGCGTTTTAAAACTGCATACACCCGCGAAATTTGCCATTCGCTCCGAGCCAATTTATCCATGGCGTTTGCCTGCCCCCAGTGAAAACGGCACGCATGAGCGGCATGTAGCATCGTGTCAATATCTTCTGGTGTGCGCTCTGCTTTTTCCAGTAATTCTTGCACTTGATTGAACAATTCGCTTGCTATTTCCTGGTGATGGATTTCTGTCATTTTCATATCTGTTCGTTTACCCTTTGCTGCGATTGGTAAATTTCATCAGCCATAGCCGCCAGCGAAGGCGCCGCCACAGGCGTAAGGATCGGCTGATCTCAACTCGTCCTGGAATTTTAGAACTATAAATGCCTACGGTGTATAGTTCTGTGATATTGTTGATATCTTGTAAAACTCTCTTTAAGGTTTCTGTAACAGGTTTCCCCTTTTGCCTGGTTAGCAGGTGCGATTGGAGTCTGTTAGAAAATTCCAGGGGAGTGGCGTTTCTGGTCTTGACACCGGTCAATGGGCGAGCCGACTGGTAAAGGCGCTTGTAAATTTGTTGCATGGCATCTTGTGGGTGCATTCTGTGCAACCTGAGAGTATCCCACAAGCTGGCGGCAGCCATAACCGGTATCAATAAAAAGGTGAAGGGGAATAACATCTTCACCCATTCTTGCCAGGTATGGTCTCTGAGCAGCTTTCCTCTAGCTTTTACCTCATATTCGGGTAGTTCTACTTCGGGTGCTTCTTTTGGCCGTTGAATAGAAGGTCGCCCGGCAGTGGGTTCGAAATCTACCCAACCAACGCCAGGGAAGTAAACCTCAACCCACGAGTGAGCATCTGCCTCGCTCAATATGTAGAAACCGGTTTCTGGGTCGTACTTGCTGCTCGTATAACCAATCACCAACCGGGAGGGAATCCTGTTGATGCGGGTTAACACCACCATTGCGGTGGCGTAGTAATCGCAATACCCTCGTTGAAGATCGAACAAGAAGTAATCGGCGACATCTCTATTGAGCGGTGGTTTGGGAACATCCAGGGTGTATGGCAGTTGGCGTAGGTAGTTTTCGATAGCCAACGCCTTTTCGTAAGGTGTTTCTAGTTCGTCTGTCAGTCGATACGCTAGGGTCAACACACGCTCGGGTAGTTCCGGCAGCAATAAGTAGCGCTGCTGGACCCAGGTAGGATAATAAAAACCGGCTTGCTGCAAACGATCCTCGCTAACGATTGGCTTGAGCGAATCAGCGATGTACGGTTCTGCTTCAGCAGTTGAGGCGAAAATATCGATATCTGTTGCTCCTTCGAGATAAGGTGGCGCTCCCTCCCAAACATTGACAGGGCGCCAGATGGTCTCGAAAGCCAGGTTAACTTTGAGCAAGTCGCCCACTGTGAAGAGGACGCCTCCTCTGTTCCCCTCAGGAATGATCTCTTGCCGGTAGAGACGGTGTTTGTCAGGCAGGCGCGCATAGATACTGCCATCTGGCTCGTAAATCGTCTTTTCCGTCCATGTTGTCACCCAGCCCCGGTTGATATATTTATCGAATGTATAAGCTTTCCAGTAGTAGCGCGGGGCGTTTTCCGCTGTCAAGGGCAGGTCGGACACTTTTTCCGCAGAGATCGAAAGATCCGTCATGCGAATGTTCATCACAACCCGTTCGGATAGCTCCGGCCCACTGCCTAGCAGGTGGCTGCGAGGCAAGACCGGAGTAGCTTCTTCGGGTGCTTCCTTAGTAGGTTGCGATTGCTGTTCCAGGCCCAACGAACGAGCGGTCGAATGCACGCCGCTCTCCTGTTCGGCTCGAAATTGGTTTACAAAATCTCGGATATTTTCGACTGAAATATCCGGCGATACTTTTACCAGAGTAGCAAATAATACAACTCCCACCGTTAACAGGCCCACTGCAATTGCCATATCCATCCGGATGCCTTCGGCAAAGTCGATCTTTTCCAAACGCCAGCGTTGTTCATTGATCAGGTAACAGGTCATGGCGATCAATGGCAGCAGCAAGCTTAATAATGATAACAGCGAGAGAGTATCAGCCTTTGTGTAGTCCAGCGTAAAAGCCAGCAATATAAGGGCCGGCGCAACACCAGTCAGTGGATTGTTCCAGCGTTGCAATCCCCAGGTAGCCCAAAAAGAGGTCAACCACATCACAATGCTCCACAAAACGTTGACCATCAACCTATCGGTGACGCGTGGGGGTACAGTGATCGTTGCTCCCATTCGGATTTGTATCAGGTGGATTTGATCGGTAATGATTTCACCTGACCAATTTCCAAATTGGTAGAGTAATATGGAAGCTCGCATCCCGAGATCATTGAGGGCCAAAGCTGTCATGCTGAAATCCGGCAGGCGGTTTGGGTCCCAAAACAGAACCCGCCGAAGGGATGCAGCCCAGGTTTGCACCAGAGTATAAATGGGCCGGTATAGGTTTCCAAAGTGTACTAATAAGATGATCGCTCCCACGGCCGCTGCCAGAAAGATGGCGGCTGGTAGGCGCAAGCGTGTGCGCGCCAGCAGCCAACCTGACCCGATGCTCAGCATCACGATCCAGGTATAGGGGAGTTCCAGCCATGGAATTGCAATCATGAATCCCCAGGCAATACTGAGCATTGTTCCAGCCAGCAGTGAAAATAACAGCAGGGTCGTTTTATCCAGGCGATCCCAAATCCTGATGAGGAATTCACTCATAGTGATTTCCATTCCAGGTCGGCTGGTCTTTGGACAGCAATCGCCCGGCCGCGCGGCGTCACGCGCCATTCCCAGCGCCCGGTCGTTCCGGGGCGCGCCTCGGGACGGTCCAACAGGTCTTTGGTGATGCGATAATGTTGGATACCATAGTCGGCCAGTTGATCCAGCAAAGGCTTAGGATCGGGTGGGTTGAGTTGACCCGGGGTAGCAAAGGAGATCGGATCTAGCATTAAGATCGTGGGAGTCACACCGCGCCATGCCAGCGGCAGCAAAGCTTCCAGCCATTCTCCCTTGGCGGCAGCCGTAATGACCACCAAGCTGGTGCTCGAGCGGATGTTTGTTTCTAGGCGATATAACATCTCAGCCAGGCTGGTGGAACCAGGTTGGGCTATTGCCAGGGCGCGCAGCACTTCCCAGCGTTGGTTTTCACCTGAGCGTGGGGGAACCCAATGCAGTTCTCGACCGTTAATGGTGATGCCAACCGGGTGGCGGAGCCGCAGGCCTTGATGAGTAAGCGACGCTGCCAGGATTACGCCATGTTCCTCGGTCGAATCCCCTCCCTGGCCGTATTGCACTGAGGCGTCCAGGTCGAGCAAGATACGCCAATCGCCGGTAGGGGTTCCATCGAATACCTTTACAAAGAGTTCATTGCGGCGCGCACTTGTCCGCCAGTGGATCCAACGCGAACTATCACCCGGAAAGTATTCGCGTACGTTCGATGAACTCACGGTTCGTTCTGGCGCATTGGTTCTTGGGCGACCTTCTCCGCTGCGTCCTCCGGGAGCAATTTCAATGGCTGGCAGCGCCACTACCGGAGGTAAAACCATCACCAGGCGGGAGGCCGGATCGTTGATGCGAATCGAATAGAAACCGAAAGGATCACTGCAAACCAGATCCGTCGGGCCAAGCGTATATAAACCGCGCTGTGTGCAGGTTCCTTCCGTGCGCCATTCGGTAGACGCTTTCCCATCCACCCCGGTGACGCGGCTGGTATGGTATCCAGGCAAGGTAGATTTATCGGTGACTTCCACCCACAGGGCAGGAAATATTCCTGTGGTTTTCAGGATGTAATGTTCTTCTAAACGATCACCAACCTGAGCCCAGCCAAAACGCATTTCCCGCTTGAAGCTTAAGTTGTGCGCCAGCGAGCGTGCCCACACATAACTGATCAGCCAGGCCATACCCAAACCTGTCAATAAAACCACCCAGATGCGAGATGGATTGATGATATCCATCACCAGAAAAACCGCCATTAACACAGGCAGTAACTGTACTTGCAGCCTCAAGTGGTGATGGCGTTGGGTTTCGTTTTTACTTTTGGAAAGCAATCTATTATGTGAGGCGAATTTAGACCGCATACGATAATTTTACTCTAAGCTTAAAAAACCTGAAACATCAGCAAGCCGGTTGTTTTGATTGACGATGCCTATTCTTTACAGTGATTGGCAGCAACTGTATCAGGAGTGATCCCCGGAAATTTTAATAGTCGAGCAGATCCTGAATTTTCGTACGAATACTTGCTGCTCCTGGAAGAACAGAATTCATCAGGGAGATGCTGTGTGGTATGGGAATATCTGCCATTGCCAGGCGCTCGATTGGGGCATCAAGATCTGAAAAGGCCCGGTTTGCAATCACAGAGATGATCTCGCCCGCAAACCCTGCCGTGATCGTATCTTCATGCACCACCAATACCTTTCCGGTTTGGTGGACGGAATCCAGTACCATTGGCTGATCCCATGGGATGATCGTACGCAGGTCGATGATGGCAACCCGGCCGGGAAAATCTCTCGCTGCTTCCAGGCAGCGGGAAACCATGGCACCCCATGTAATGATCGTCAATTCATTTCCTGTGGTCACTTGCGCCGCGCACCCAAATGGCAGGCAGTAATCGTTGCCTGGGTAAGGGCGGCGGCTGTCGCTGGCATCCAACAGGGCGCGGTGTTCCAGGAACAGGGTGGGGTCATCGCCCCGCAGCGCACTGCGCAGTAAGCCGGCTGCATCTTGGGCGTTGCTGGGATAAGCGATCTGCCAGCCAAGAAGATGTGAGAAGCTCCCTTCGCCAGACACACAGTGCCAGGGATCGCCGGTGTGCTTGCCAAATCCAACAGGTATGCGCACAACCACCGGGGCAGCAAAACGGTTGGCAGTACGCCAGCGCAGCCAACCGAGATCATGTATTTGTTCGTAAGCCGGATCGATATACTTGCTGTATTGGATCTCTGGCACAGGCAGCAGCCCCGCCAGTGCCATACCGATCGCTCGCCCGATGATACCTTCTTCGGATAGGGAGGTGTCAAATACACGTTCGGCTCCCAAATGGATTTGCATATCTCTTGTGGCGCCGTGCACACCACCTTTGACGCCCACATCTTCTCCAAAGATCAACATGCGTGGATTGATAGCCATTTCACTTTCCAGGGTTTGCCGGATGGCATCGATCATGTTGACGCGGGCGCCATCCACTCTAGGCGCGGTGGCTTTTATCTCTATCATGCTTTTTTCAGAGCGTAACCCGCCTTGTTGGGGAGGCGTGCCCTCATAGAACATATGAGAAGTAACCAGCGCTGGATCTGGTTCGGGAGTTGTCTCTGCTTGTTGGCGAGCCCGGTCTATCTCGGAGGTTACATCTGCCAGGAAATCGTCCCATTCGGCTTGTGCCAGGCCTTGAGAAAGCATGAATTGGTGCAGTTGCTTCAGCGGATCGCGTTCAGACTCCCGGGCGCGCAGCTCGGTGCTTTTATATGCCTGGTCATCGATGATCGTATGGCCAGCCAGGCGCACCACATCCATATGCACCAGGCAAGGTCCGGCGCCGCTGCGTACGTGAGCGACTGCCTCAGAGATTGCCTTCCAGGCCGTCTCAGGTTGGCAACCATCTGCATCCATCACTTTCAAGTTGCCAAACGATCTCAGGTTGGCGGCAATGTTCCCACCCGGGGTTTGCAGGGTTGACGGCGTTGAAATTCCGAAAGAGTTATTTTCAATGAAGAACAGCACCGGCAGGTTCGTGGTGGTAGCAACATTCAACGCGGCCCAAAACCCGTTGGTTGCCACACTGCCGTCGCCTCCCATTGCTACAGCGACGGCTCCTTGCCAATCTGCCTCATGCAGTACATTCTGGCGGTAGTGGATAGCCTGTGCCCAACCAACGGCGGGTGTATATTGTGTGCCCACATCGCCGGATGAAGGTAAAATGGTCAGGCCGCCCGCTCCCGGCTTATTGAAAATTACCCCGCCATCTCGACCATCGTTGATGCCGCCCTTGCGTGCCATGTCGGTGACCAATAATTCCAGCGGCGTCATTCCGCTAGCAAGAGCAAGCGCACGGCAGCGATAATACACACAGGCGCAGTCGTGACGATGGTCCAGTGCTTGCGCCAGCAGTACTTGCGAAAGTTCGTGCCCCCCAGCAGCGAATTGGTACTTGATTTTCCCTTGTGGCGCCAATTGTTCAATTTCCAGGCGGTCCAGTTCGCGGGAAAGCAGCACAGAACGGGTCACTTTTTGCCAATCGATCTTCATATTTGAAAAATACATGTGCTCCTCTATAGGACAGCCTCCCATCATGAACCTCTTACTTTTAGCGGTTTGCTTATAACCCTGGTGTTTGCAGGTAATTATACTGAATCTATTCTTAATCTGATATGATAAAGGTACTTCTGTATGAAGCGATCCGTTTTATGGTCTGGTTGTCAGGTTGATCATCCTGGCGTTTTTTTCTACAATATTTTTCTTGGCTGGATTTTTGGTTTGAGGTAAAAACCATGTTTTCGTCCAAATCGAAAAGATCACATAGAATGATGGCAGTTTTGCTTTCATGGATGCTGTTTGTGGGCCTCTCGGTATTTGCTGGTGTGCATGCAGCCAACCCGGCTGGCAACGATCTGTTTCTGGCAACTGATCACCACGGCTCATTAGAGGTTGTCGTTTCAGATGCTGCTTTCGTGCGCTCATGCTATGTGGATATCAACTTTTCTTTGCTCAGCCGGTGCGCGCCAGGAGACACCCTGGGGCTCAACCTGTTTGATGATCTTTATTTCACTGCCGTTCTTGACGAGCGCACAACAGATGCCTGGGGGGAGACCTGGGTGGGCCATCTGGATGGTATACAACTGAGCCAGTTCATCTTGGTTTTAGGTCGGGAACAGGTGTCTGCCAGTATTGCCATGCCATCTGGTATTTACCAGGTACGTTACGCTGGCGGCGTTCATGTGATCCACCAGATTGACCAGGCCTTATTTCCTCCAGAAGCGGATCCAATCGAAGTATCCCCCGATCTTGTCACTGACCGCCCAATGGATACGACCGCGCCCGGCGCTCTTCATGATGATGGCTCGGTGATCGATGTGCTGGTAGCATATACTCCTCTCGCTAGCTCTGCTGCTGGTGGAACCATTGGCATGGAAAACCTGATCAGGCTGGCCGTTGAGGAAACCAACCAATCCTACCAAAACAGCGCCATTACCCAACGCCTGAACCTGGTGCATATGGTGGAAGTTGCATACACCGAATCGGGTAATATGCAAACCGACCTTGGTTATCTGAGCGGCACGGCAGATAGTTACATGAACGAGGTTCATCAGCTCCGCAATACCTATGCCGCCGATGTGGTCAGCTTGATCTTAGAAAGTACTCAATACTGCGGAATGTCTTATATGATGTCTTTTGAAGGGAGCTATTTTCAGAGTTCTGCATTTTCCGTGGTGGCGCGAGTCTGCGCAACCGGTTATTACAGCCTGGGGCACGAGTTGGGCCACAATATGGGTGCGCATCACGATTGGTATGTCAATTCATCCGTTTCTCCTTCTACGTATTCGCATGGCTATGTGAATGCTGCGGATGGTTGGCGTACCATCATGGCTTACAATACCGAATGTACCGATCAGGGTCGCACTTGCACCCGCCTGCAATTTTGGTCCAATCCCAATGTGTACTATGGCGGTGACCCGATGGGTTTCTCATATGGCACTTCTTCGTCTTGCCAAACAAGTGTATTCGGCCCTCGCTGCGACGCCGATAATCACCGGGTACTAAATGATACGGCTGATACCGTGGCTAATTTCCGGGTGAGTGCTTCCAGTGCCACGGCTACTCCTACGAGAACGCCAACCTTGACACCCGCCTTAACATCCACTCCCACACCACTGAAAACTGCCACACCCACGCTTACCCCCACACCTTCTCCCTTACCTTCTCCTGCCAGTTTCCCAATATACGGTGGCTTCGAAACGGGCCAATTAGGAGTCGGCTGGTCGACTCAGACAACCGCTCAAGGGCGCGTCCTGGTTAGCAATGCTTATCCTTATGCCGGGAGCTATAGTGTATTGTTGGATGACTCTGTTGGAGACACAACCTCTTCGTTTGCATCGTTGTTCCTGACTGTCAACCTGGCGGGTCAATCTGATGTGCAGTTGGATT
The DNA here is from genome assembly GCA_964629965.1 of uncultured Anaerolineaceae bacterium. Taxonomy (GTDB): domain Bacteria; phylum Chloroflexota; class Anaerolineae; order Anaerolineales; family UBA4823; genus CAZVRZ01. The sequence continues at coordinate 43,791 of CAZVRZ010000014.1, read as the reverse complement.
TTTGGTGGCGCGACTTCGGCGATGAAGATGATGCGGAAGATGGCGTGTTCATCAGTGGCGATTATGGCGCTCACTGGTATTCGATCTATCCTTTTACGGGCAGTATTACTACTTACCAACACGCTGTGATCGATTTGGATGCTGCTGCCGCCGCACACAGCCTGGCGTTGAACGATCACTTTCAAATAAAGTTTCAGTTTTATGATAATTATCCCATTACTTCCGATGGGTATGCGATCGATGAGGTGCACTTGCAATCTGCTGCCACCCCCACTCCCACCTGGACTGCTTCTCCCACCCCGCATTACGGCGCTCTTTCGGTCTTGCTGGTGGACGATGATGATAATACTCCAGATGTCCGTTCTTACTATACCCAGGCATTGGATCAATTAGGGATGGGTTACACTGTCTGGAATACGGGTAATAGCGATGATGAACCCGCTTCCGCGAACCTGGGGCTCTACGATGTGATCATTTGGTTTACTGGGGATGGTTATCTCGGTAATGTGATCGGCCCAAGCTCGGCGTCTGAGGCGATATTAGGAAGTTGGCTGGATAGCGGCGGGTGTATGTTAATTTCCGGCCAGGATTATGTTTATGATCGCGGCCTGACGCCGTTCATCCAAACTTACCTGGGTGTCCAGGGTGGGTTGAATGACGCCACGCAAACCACCGTCACCGGCACGGGGACAGTTTTTAATGCTTTGGGCGTACTTTCCCTGGCTTATCCTTTTAGCAATTATAGTGATGTCATCACCCCCTCTTTAAGCTCTGAGGTTGCTTTCCTGGGGAACAAAGGGCCGGCTGCCGTTCAGAAAGAGACTACAGCCTACCGGACAACTTTTTGGGGCTTCCCCTTCGAATCGCTGCCCTCTTCGATGGATCGCAAGAATGCCCTGCAAGCCTTCTTAACCTGGTGCGATCAGCCGTACGCCTCCACTCCTACGCCTACACCTACTTTGGGCCATTCACTTACGCCCACGGTAACCCCTACGCCCACCTTGACGCCTCCGGTTACTGCAACGCCCACAGTGACCCTCACCCCGCGCCCAATCGACCCCACCAGCACGCCTACTCCCACGACTACCTCAACTGCATTACCAGGAGTATGGGCAAAGAATGCCTGGGTTACGGATCGCTCTTTTGCTCTGAAAGATATATTTATGCCGGGCGATGAAATCCTCTATGTAGGCAATGTAGAAAACGATACGGGGATCACTCATACGCTCACCTTGGATTGGTTAGTAGATGGCCCTTGTGGCAGCATTTTTGAATGGAGTGGCGATGCCACCATTCCTGCTGACTCTCTTCTCATCTTTGGCGATACCGCCTATCCTATCATTGTTGGTGATCCGCATACACCCATTATTGTTGAATACACCCGCGTCCCCATCGATGCCTGTTCGGGTACATATACTTTCACTTTTTCGGTAACCTTCGAAGGTCGGATTACTTCTCAATCGTCGGTTTTCTCCGTCTTGGCGAATAGTTTCTTGCCTTTGCTCCTGCGTTAATTTTCCCAGGAGAGAGGCTATTTTATGGCAGCTGCACTTTCAGGTTATCGCAAGATTTATGCGTTTTTTAACTGGAGGCAAGATGCAAACAAGATACTGGATGGTGATCATAGTATTTTTGCTCAACTCCCGCACTACGTTTCTTGTAGCACGGGAGTTGTATTATAGCTGCTAGCTTTCTAGCCAAATCTTTAATCGCTCGGAATGATTATCAAGGCCAGGAAATATAATAGAAAACCAGGCACTCCACCGGGGATCAGTGCGATACAGAAACCCACTCGAAACCAAAACGGCGCGATGCCGAAAAATTCACCCAGTCCGCCACATACACCGGCAAAAATACGATTGTGGCGAGACCTTCGTAGAGTTCGATTAGAAGCGTTCATAGATACCTCCTTCTGTGATTTCGCTTTCATATCAATCTACGTGAGGAAGTAGAAAAAGTTGCAATCAAGAAAAACGCCATCCTCGGTGTAACAGGATGGCGCTTGATTTTTACTCTAAATCGCGTGATGTTATTTATTTTGCCTCTGCCGGTTTAGCAGGAAGGCGCCGCCGGCGATTGCCGCAATTAACATGACAGACATGCATACGATGGCAATCAGCACCAGGGGGTTATGTAATACAAAGCCTAGCAAGATGGTGACTGCCGATAATACAAAGGCAATTGGCATAGTCGCGGCTGCAATTACTCCCGCACCAAAGCGTTCCAGGGCTGGTATGAATGCGACCAGGATTGTGATTGGATTTAGGAGCAGGAATAACCCGCACCACATCATCGCAAAGCCTCCAAAACGGGTGCCCCATAGAGCTATTTGGTATTCGGTGTGCATCGCCTCAATAGCACTTTCTCTGTCGCCATAAAACGCCCGGTATAACGTGTCGCTTTCACGCACTGTATACGGAACCAAGCGATCTCCTGCTGCTTGTCCAAAAAGCGTCACATCATTGGATGGTGTTACTACCCGAAAATGGATGCGCAGATCACCAACCACAGGATTTTGTAATGTGCCCGTTCCGAAGAAAACATATTTCCCATCGATCACACCCCCATCCTGGCTGAACACCTCATCGTAGAATAGTTCCTTATTTAAGCCTAGATCTTGGCTGGTGGGAAGCTCCAGCTTGGCGGGGTCAAGCTGGTATGCGCCTAGCGCAGCGGTCTGCACGCGGAGAGATTCACTTCGCACTGGCATGGCCGGGTTCTCATGTCCATAAGATTGATGAAACTGGTTGGAATCGGATGGGTTGGCTGTCCAGGTGGTGTTGTACTTGTAATACGTATACCCATCATCGTCTTCTTCTTGATCTTCGTCCCAGGCATACATTTCAGCGACGCGTTCGATTGCCAGGTAGTTGCCAGGAATCAGGTAAAGAGGATCGCCAAGCTGTTCTTGGGAGGCCAATGCCCCATGTGCCGCAACGAATTGGCCTTCTTGAGCCGGGTCAACCTGGCTGGCTTCAAAGACTTGGCTGCTCTTGGCAGCCTCGCCGTAATCTAACCGCCCTTCGTTAAACCACAGCAAGGCAAACGAACCAAAGAATAAGCCGATGCCAAATAAGGCGCCTAAGATTCGCCCGCCAAGTGAGCTTTTTTTCGTCCGGCCTGCGCGAATACGTGTACCACTCATTGTGAACCTCCTTATTGGGGTAAAATAGAAATGTGCCTTGCTAACCTGCATTTAATTATACCGGACAAACGTAAATCATAAACAGGAGAAGCCATGTATACCAAACGATTGCTTGCGATTCTGATAAGTTTTGTTATCATTATGGGTGCATTTGGGCAAAATGCATTCGCAGCCAACGGCATTCAATCTGCAGACGCGGATGGAGATACATATCTTCCCCTGGTTTTGGGGGGCGATGCTCCAGTGCTGGAAAATTATATTATCGTTGATCACCGTCACACCGATATATCGAAGATACCGGTTTATTGGATCGAGCAGGCCAAGAAGTCTGTGGTACATTATGCCCACACCTCGCATGGCAGCCAGGTGTTAACCGGGTTGAACTGGCTAGAGAATCGAAACAGCCGCTACAATGTGGCGATTACAGAGAGTGGGGCAGTGCAATTACCTGCCGATACCACCGCCTTGCGTATCTATGATGGCAACAATTACCCGAGTGATACTTATATTGAGCCGGAAGATTATTGGGAAACGGAAGACGGTCGAAATCACACCCGCAGCGTGGCGGCTACCAGTTGGTTTGACTTCTCGCTGTGGACCTGGTGTGGGCAGATGACATACTACAGCGATGATCAGATCCGGCAATATATCGAAACAATGGTGCAGTTTGGAACTGAATACCCGGATGTTGGTTTCATCTTCTACACCGGGCACACTGATGGCTCGGAGCCTGGCAGCGGTCTGTGGCGGCATAACGATATGGTGCGCAATCAAGTTAAAAGCCAGGGCGGCATCCTGTTCGACTTCGCCGATATCGAGAGTTATGATCCGGCGGGCAACTTCTACCCCACGGCATCGGATACTTGTCAATGGTGCAATACCTGGTGTTCGCCGGGGTCTACTGCCTTTGAATGCCAGAATCTGCCTGGCTGCGCTCACACCCATGGCTTGCAGTGCACGCTCAAGGGGCAGGCCTTCTGGTGGCTGCTGGCCCGCCTGGCTGGTTGGAACGGTCTTACTGATTAGCCAGGATATTCATCCTGGTCTGCGCTGCTTTGGCGTTCTTTCAACGCCATTTCGACCGCCTCGCATAACTGAGTCACTCCGAACGGCTTAACGATGAAGTACAGGGGCTGAGTGGATTGAGCGCGGTTCATTGTCTCCGGATCAGCATGTGCCGTCAGGTAGATGATCACCGTCTCAATCTTATTGCGCATTTGTTGAGCGGTTTGGATACCATCCAGTTCTCCCGCCAATTTTATATCCATCAAAACCAGGTTGGGCTGGCAGCACTCGGCTTGCTGGAGCGCTTCTTCCCCGCTGGCTACATAGTTCACCACATCATATCCTCGGTTTTTCAGAATGACCGATATGCTTCGAGCGATGATTGCGTCATCCTCTACAATGAGGATACTGGCCTGGCTCATGAGACCCTCTCCTGTTTAATTGTTGGTATGATGGTGATTGTTTGAATTCACTGTATATTGTAGCACGTAACTTCAGATACATTATTCATTTGCCTAAACAACGTTCGGCCAAACACAGATTCCCCTAATCGTATTCGCCTGAAAAATTGAATTGGGATAAAATATTCAATATCGGTTCGAGTTGTCAGGAAGAAGGATGCTTACCCCTGATATCCTTACACCCGAACTCACGAAAACATTGCAGGAGGCATTTATGTCGAAAATTGGTATTCTTACCGATAGTGTCGCCAGTATTCCTGAGCATTTTATCCGGGAGCTAGATATTCATTGGGTGGCTTATTATATCCATCGCGGCCAGGAAGTACTGCGCGACCTGCTGACGATCCAGCGTAAAGAATTTTTGGAATGGTTACCCGCTGCCAAGGTTCTACCAAAAACTGCTTGCCCAGGGTCAGGGGATTATATAGCTGCTTATCAACAGTTTGCGGATGCGGGGGTGACGGAGGTTATCAGCATCCATATGACTTCTACAAGCAGCGGTGCCTACCAGGCCGCAACGATGGCTCAAACGATGGCCAAAGATCAAATTCCCCAGCTTAGGGTTGAGGTAGTTGATACCCGTACCGTATCGCTTTGCCAGGGCTGGATGGTGATCGAGGCTGCCCGGGCCGCCCTGGCGGGAAAAGACCTGGATGATATCCTGGCACTGATCAAGAAAATGATTCCTGTTTCTCACATGATCCAGACGGGCGACACTCTTAAGTATCTCTACATGGGTGGGCGTATTGGTATGGCGAAACACCTCATGGGAACATTGTTGAACATCAAACCTCTCATCGGAATGGAGAATGGGGTGATCGTTCCTCTGGGCACGGCTCGCAGCCGGCAGAAAGCATACCAGGCCATGGTTGATATGGTAGAGCGCGTCGCCGGCAAGATGGGCAAGATAAAGATCGCTTATGTGCATTCGGGCGCCCGAGAAGATGTAGAAAAGCTAAAGATAATGGTCGAAGAACGTTTAACAGTGATCGAGTCCTTCATAGCAGAACTCTCACCCGCTCTGGCAGTGCATTCGGGCCCAGGCACTGCCGGTTTGTGTTATTACATGATAGACGCCTGACCTTGTCTTCCTCTCGGGTGCAGCAATCTATTCCAAAGCTTGCTGACCTAATCGAGACAGGAAAAACTTGGTTTGTTTATGATTCCTCAGCCTGTAAACAGATAGATGAGCGTATTCGGGTTGGGCTAGCCAGGCCGGGTATCGTTTGCTCAATACTTTATGAGACTTTATTGCCCACCCGAAGAGTGAATCCTTGGCAAAGAAAGCGCCCCAAATGGTTTCACGGTTTCCATTCCACAGAGTCTCACGTTTCAAGATCCTTATCAGTGTTCGCCGGGTTAACTGCCACAGGCACAACCATAAGGGATAATCGAGCCAGATCAACGTATCTGCAAGCGGCCAGAGAAGATCGTGCGCTTTGCCATAGTTTCCATCCACCACCCAGGCCGCGCCGGCAGTCGCCTTTTGGACGCGACTGCGGAAGGTCTCCAGGGGAGCCTCGCTCCAGCCGGGTTCCCAGTGCAGCGCATCTAGCTCAACATGTGGCATGCTGAGCCGGCGCGCCAGGTCTGCTGCCAGGGTGGTTTTTCCCGACCCCGTGACGCCCACCACCAGGATACGCCGCCCGGCGAATGGTTCGGAAGAGAACTCGTGCGTTTTTACTTCAATCCAAGGCTTTCAAAAATAGCCGTGTAATTTACATGCTCGCCCATTAATTTCTGGTATTCCTTCAGCTTGGCAGCTTCACCCAGGCGAGTTCTACCATAGACACGTTCGATAGCCTCGATTGCCTCCATGGTGTTGGCGCGTACCAGCATGATCGATACCCCGAATTCCTCGGCTTGTTTGACCACTAATGGGCTGGGGCGTAGGTTGCCAGTCAGGATCAGGCAGGCCGTCGATGTTTCCAAAGCCGCCAGTTGGATATCGGTGCGATCGCCTCCGGTGATCACAGCTTTGTTCGGATATCTGCGGAATCGGCTGAGAGCAGCCTCTGCTGTCATGGCGCCAACAGTCAAATTTTCAACCATCATACTGGGCCGGTTGAACTTGGTCAATACTTCGGCATCCAATAGATGGATCAATTCGCCTACCGAAAGCGCAGCCAGGTTATGGCGCTCGGGAAGTACACCCATCACGCGTATACCGCACCTTTCAAGATATGGCACGGCGACGCGGTTGACAAAACGGCTGGCTTCGCTGGTGACTCGGTTCAATAGCACGCCGCACAGAGATTCTCCCAGGCGGGCTTGAGAAGTCAGCGCGTCATCCATCAAGCGTACTTCGTCGCGATATTTGATCACCGCCAGCACTTTGCTGCCAAGCTTACGAGCTACCTCGGGTGTTGGCAATCCAGCCACGTATCCTTCCCGCAAACTGCCGCCTCCCTCCAGCAGCAGGATATCCTGATTTTTACTGGCTTTATCGTACGCCTGTTGAACTTTATCCATCAGGTCGACTGCTTTCTTGGCCAGCAGGTGTTTTGACAGGTATTCAGGGGTGATCACGACCGGGGAGAGTTCCCAGGATGGAACCTCGAGTTCCAACACTTCCCTGACAAAAGCGGCATCCTCATCGGCAATATGCACTTCTCCGGTATCGGGATCTGTTGTGCGCCAGGGTTGAAGACTGAGAGGTTTCAAGTAACCAACCTTATACCCCTCCGCTTTGAATTTCATACCCAAGGCAAGGCAGGTTGCAGTTTTGCCAGAGTAACGTTCAACTGAAGTGATGTACAAGGATTTCATATTCTTGGCTCCTACTTACTTACTTACTTACTTACTTACTTACTTACTTACTTACTTACTTACTTACGGTGAGTCTCTTTTGACAAGATCAGGCGCATATCGATTGCTATTGCACCCTGTCCTTGTGGGTAAACCACCAGGGGGTTGATATCCAGCTCGGCGATTTCGGGGTAATCTTGCACCATCTGGTTAATTCTGACCAAAGTGCTCACAATGGCTTGCTTATCCAGCGGTGGCTGGCCGCGCACCCCATCCAACAGGGTGTGTGCTCGGATCTCAGCAAGCATTTCTTCGGCCTCCTTAGCCGAGAAGGGTGCAATGCGGAAAGTCACATCTTTGAGCGTCTCCACATAGATGCCGCCCAGGCCAAAAGTAACCAGTGGGCCGAATTGGGGGTCTCGGTTCATGCCCACCAGCACTTCTGTGCCTCCTCGCGGTGCCATTTCTTGTACCAGGCATCCCCAAATACGCGCCTCCGGGAGGTAACGTGTGGCGCGATACACCATCAATTCATAAGCATCCCGCACATCGCTGGCACTGTCCAGCCCTAGTTTAACACCACCCACATCCGTTTTGTGCAGAATGTCTGGCGAGGCGATCTTTAATACCACCGGGAAACCAATTTCAGCAGCGATTCTGGCAGCCTCTTCGGGTGTGCTGGCAATTGCAGAACGCGGAATGCGCAGTCCATAGCTCTCCATAATATCGCGGGCTTCCGAATCGCCAATGCTTACCCGTCCCTCATCGCGTACGCGCTCGAAAACCTGGCTTGCCTTGGTTCGATCTGCTTTGAAAGTCTCGAACTGGGGTGCAGGGCGCTCCTGAATGGTGCGGTAATCGGCCATCGCTTGGAATGCACGCGCAGCACGTTCGGGGAAGGGATAGTTGGGAACGCCGTTCTTGGTTAGAATGGCAACCCCTGCAGAAGCGCGAGCTTCTCCCATAAAGCAGGCCAACACCGGTTTGTCGATTTGTTGGGCCAGGTCGCAGGTGGCCTGGGCAGTGGCTTCGATTTCGGTCATCGATTGAGGGGTTAGCACCACCATGATTCCATCTACGTTCGGGTCTGCTGCCACGGTTTGCAACGCGAAGCGGTAACGATCAGCGCGCGCATCTCCCAATACATCTACCGGGTTGGCCGCGCTGGCAGCTTCGGGTAAGTTCTTCTTCAAGGCCTCGGTAGTCTCAGGATTCAGCCTGGAAAGGGTCATGTGTGCGCGCTCCAGAGCGTCAGTCGCCAGGATGCCCGGTCCGCCTGCGTTGGTGATAATGGCGATGCGGTTATCTTTCAACAGCGGCTGGTATCCCAGCGCCAGGGCGATATCGAAAAGCACTTCCATCGATTCGGCTCGCAGGATACCGGCTTGCTGGAAAGCAGCCTGGTAAGCCTGTTCCGATCCGGCCAACGAGCCGGTGTGCGATGAAACCGCTCGCGAACCCGATTGGGTGACTCCAGATTTAATAGCCACAACGGGTTTTGTGCGAGTCACCTGCCGGGCAGTTTTGATGAATTCCTGGCCGTTTGGCAATCCTTCACAATACATCGCGATCACTTTGGTTTGGGGATCGTTCACCCATTCTTTTAGCAGGTCGATTTCACTGACATCTGCTTTATTGCCCAGGCTGACAAATTTCGATAGGCCGATCCGGCCTGCCATGGCGATGTCTAACACCGCTGTCCCCAGCGCACCGGATTGTGACATGAATCCCATCGGTCCTTGGGGCGGAGTGCCAGCGGCGAAGGATGCATTCATCGGCGTGTAAGTATCGATAACACCCAGGCAGTTAGGCCCTACCAGGCGGATGTTATATTCTTTGGCGATATCGATAAGTTCTTGTTCTCGCTCCACGCCCAGGTGTCCGGCTTCCCGGAATCCCGCCGTGATCACGGTCACTGTCGGGATGCCTTTTTGTCCGCACTCTCGCAGCGAGGCCGGCACATGATTATAGGGAATAACAATAACTGCTGTATCGATGGGATCAGCAATTTCTAAAACAGAATTATAGGTTTGAACGCCGAGAATTTCTTCTGTCCCTGGGTTGATAGGATAGATCTTTCCGAAAGAGCCATAACCACAGTCGATCAAATTCTTGAGCACGGCATGGCCTAGCTTGACTGGGTTGGTCGACGCACCGATAACAGCAATGGATTGGGGTTCAAAAAAGGCTTTTAACATCTATTTTGTATCCACAAGATTGAGAATCTGCCATCCGATTCAGGTAAGAAGAGCCGCTACGCAGCACTATTTATTGTACAACACTTTATTGAATCGGAAAAGAAGCCCTAAAGATCTGGAATGTCAGACAACAGGGCCATGCCATTCCTTATCGTTTGCGCAATAATCTATAGCCAAAGGCGATCAGAGGATAGGAAACCAACTGTGCCAGGCTGCTGATGATCTTATACTGCCAGCCGGGCACGCACACCACCCGGCCGCGCCGCAGATCACGTAGTGATGTGGAAACAACCTGTGGCGCTGAAAGCCACAAAAAGCGCGGGATGGATGACCGTTTGAAGCTGTCCATTTCATCCACATCGTGAAATTCTGTATAAGTGAAGCCAGGGCACAGCGCCTGGACGTTCACATCACTGCCGTTTAGTTCCATTTGCAAGCCTTTGGAGAAAGCTACCAGGTAGGCCTTGGTTGAGCCGTAGGTGGCACCAGGTGCAGGCGTGAATGCTGCCACGGATGCCAGGTTAATGATTCCGCCATGGTCGCGTTCGATCATCCCCGGTAAAGCCTGGCGGGTCAGGCGTACGCTTGCTATGATGTGTACCTGGATCATAGCCAGGTGTTTTTCGATCGATCCGTTATAGAACAATCCTTTGACGCCAAAACCGGCATTGTTGACCAGGATATCCAGGTCTGCCAGGGTGCGGATTTTTGTTTCCACAGCCTGGATGCCCGCCTCATCAGCCAGGTCGGCTACCAATACTTCCACCGTGATATGGTGAGCGTGCGCCAGCTCTTGCGCCAGCGATTGGAGCCTGTCCAGGCGCCGGGCGGTCAACACCAGGTTGTAACCCTGGCCGGCTAGCTGCCGGGCAAACTCAGCGCCGATCCCACTGGATGCGCCGGTGATCAGAGCAGTACGTGAATTTACATTGCTCATAGAATATCAACTCCGCTTGTGAAACGTCACTGGACTATTTATTTACACTTAAGAAGGCACTGGTCAGGAACCATTCACCTGGCAGCCCTTCGATGGAACCTTCTGTCTCCACCTTGCCGCTCGTCGCTAGCTTGTTCAACGCATTCTGTACTTGAACAGGCTGCCAGCCAAAAAGCTTGGTTATATCCCGCAGCCTTGCCGCTCCTACCGAGCGTAGATACCACTCGATGAGCTTTTGACGGGCAGTTTCCTCACCAATAAAACGTGCTTGTTCAGATAGGTTGGGATAGTGCAGCGCCGTCACCGCGTAAATGAAGGCATAATTCCAGGCACCAACCTGGGCGACACCGGTGGGCGTAATCTTAAAATCAACCTGTAGATCGGTCAGGGCGCGGCTAAATCGCGAGTTGCTATCCTTGCTTGTCAGGTGGGCTGCCTTGCGCAGTGCAATCGTGTCGATTGGCCCGTTTTGCAGTAGCGCCTCGAATATCTGGCGGGCTTCCAGGGTCAGGCGTCCCTGCTTGTACAGAGTCAGGTAATCTTCCTCGGGCGAGCCATAATTTTCAGATAGGGCATAAAAGAAAGGCGCCAGTTCCCAAGAGATGATTGTGGCACGCTGGCGCAGCACCTTGGCGTAATACCAGGCGCGCTGGCCGAGCAGCGAGTCTTTCCATCCCCAGGTGATGTGTCCGGGATCATCGTGCGCATCGGCCACGGGCCGCTTGCCTGCCACCGCCGTCCACAGGCTGGGCATTTCAATGTTCTGGATAGGCCAAAAGAAGACAAAACCGCGTTGGTTGACGAACTCGATGGCTTCTTCTTTAGATGTCACGCGGTTGCCAGAAAGTAAACGGTAGGTTTTGAGCCGGTAGGCTGTCAGTGCTTCGGTTGGAATGGTGATCATGCCATAATTATAACCAATGGATGATTGGTATATAATGATTTTCCCGGTAAAATAAAGGGTAAGATGTTTGACTCAGGTGGATTCCCTTTTAACAACATTCGCCAGTGGTATGACGATTTTAATTCGCCGATATTTCCATTAGATTGCGGCGTGTTGTGTGCCCCGCACAATCCACAGAACATCCCTTTTTGCTGTGACATCTGTCATGCAGTGCCGGCAGTATACCACCAAGAGTGGGCGTACCTGCGTCAACATACTGACCTGTGGCATGTTTGGCGCGGTGATGAGTGCTTAACTCACCCTGAGCAGCCAGAAGAATTGTTGGTAGAGACTCCCTCAAATATGCTGTTGCTGGCTTGCCAGGGAGCCAGGCAATGCCAACGCCAATACCGGGCTCTGAGTTGCCGGCAGTTCCCCTTCTTCCCTTACATCACCTCAGATCTTTGCTTCCTTGGCTTCACCTACGAGTGGGAATACGAAAGTGTTTGCTGGGCGATCAGTCACCTGGAGCAGGTAACGCAGGATTACCGCCAGGAATTTATGAGTTTCTTTGAAAGATTGTTTGCCAACCAAATCGAAGAACTGGAAAGTTACGCCATTCGCTCAGATCAGATGCGCCAGGTATTTGCCCAGTGTCGGCGCCGCATTCCCATCTTGCACCGTAACGGTGGTTATTACTTGCTCAGCCCTGCCAGCGAGCGCTTGCGGCGCGTCTCAGCCGACTGTTTGCCACACTTTGGCCCCTACACCCAACCCAGATAACTGATTTTTCCTCGAACCGATTGGACACTATTTAGCCGGACGAGCAACTGGCTGTGGGCTCTCTGAGCGGTTGGTGAAGAAATCATCTGGCAGGGGCAGAGGCTGGTATTTGACACCGGTGCCCATCGTACCATACTGCAGATAATATAAGTCAATCTTGTTTGTATCGGAGAGTTCCTGGTAGGCAAACAACAAAAATCGACCGTCTGGGCTCCAATTGGGGTCGCGATAGCAGCATTTTCCATCAATGGGATTCAGTCGTAGATCGGCCCGGTACAGATCCATGTGGAATACGTACAGATCGCCAAAACCGCCGTTGCGCAAAGTGCCAACCAGTGCGAACAGGTTTTCGCCATCCCAGTTGAAGTTCCTGATATGTGGATCACCCTCATATCCGCTCATGGAGAACCAATTGCTTGGAAAATCAACGCCCATGTGCTTCGGGCGATCGCTATAACAGGTAGCAACATCGACCACGCGCACCATGTCTTTGCGCACCCCATCTACCGGAGCAGCAAACACGAATGCCAGTGTCTTGCTATCCTTGGCCCATCGCACGGAACGGATCAACTCGTCATCGAAAGGCGCAAGCGAACTGCAGGTGCCAATTTGTGCCAGGTCGTCGATGCCACGGGCCTCTTTGAGCTTTTCAATATCATAAGGCACCACCAAGAGAACATGGCTGATGCTGATGGCAACCTGGCTGCCGTCCGGCGATATTTCGAATGCATCCAGGTAAGATGCATTTTCGAAACAGGCAATGATATCCATCCGTCCGTCTGTAATTTGTACGGTTTTCACGCATTTTCCGGTAATATAAATCAAGCCGCTTCCATCCGGCAGCCAAGCCAACCGGTTTTTCTCGGTTTCATCATCGGTAATCCGCTGCAGGTCGGTGCCGTCTACGTTCATTATGTAGACATCATTGCTGCGGATAAAGGCGATCTTATCTGCCCCTCCGATCACCACGGCCTCAGGTGTGGGCGTATTCGTCGGTGGGTTGGTGGCAGACGGCTCCAGGGTAAAGGTGATGGTCGGAGTCGGTGTGTCGGTATCGATCGGCATAGCCACTGCCTGTGTATGGGTGGGTGGCGCCATTGTGTCGGTGGGGGGTGGCAGCGTGAAGGTTGCGGAAGGCGCCGCTGTGGTTTCTTGATGGGCCGGCTGGGTCAAAGTCCACGTAGGCGTGGACAGCTTGGCTACTGCAGACTGGCGCGCCAGCATATAAATGCCAAAACCGGTTGCAGCCAACAATCCCAGGACTGCCAGCCCGCCGATCACCAATGCCCAGATCGGGAAGCCGCGCCGGGCAGCCGGTGCAGCCATAGCAGGCGCTGGGGTGGGCGTTCGATCAACTGCCGGGTGGTAGGGTGAAGTGCTTGGCGGCGGTGTGATCGGTGGTGGGCCAATCTGGGTTTTGAGCTGTGAAGATATAAATGTCTTATCGGCCTCGGCGATAGGCGGACGATTGGGTTGGGTGCCCGATGCGAAGATGGATTCGAGGGCAGCAGCCATCTCGCCGGCTGTGGCGAAGCGGTCGTTTGGCTCCTTCGCCATGGCTTGGTTTATAATGTTCTGAATAGCCGGCGGCAGATCGCTCTTTGCTTTCAAGATGTGCGGCACAGGCTCAAGGATGTGCATCATCATCACCCGGGCAGGGGTATCTGCCTGGTAAGGCGCCTGGCCAGTCAATAGTTGGAACAGGATCACGCCCATGGCATAAATGTCGCTGCGTCCATCCAGTTCCCGGTCACCCTGTACCTGTTCGGGGCTCATATAAGCGGGCGTCCCCAGGATATTGCCACCCGTCAGGGTTACACCGCTGGTTTGTGCCAGGCGAGCGATGCCGAAGTCGGAAAGAAAGGCATTGCCATATTGATCGTAGAGAATATTGCCAGGTTTTAGGTCGCGGTGAGTGATGCTCTTGGCGTGTGCCGCATCCAGAGCCGGCGCCAGGCGGCTAAAAAACTGAACCACCTCGCTCGCCGGTAATGCGCCGCTTTCCTTGATCTTTTCAGAGAGAGAACCGCCCGACATGTAGCGCATAACAATATAAGGCTGGCCTTCTTCGTCACCAAAATCATACACCGGCACGATAGCCGGGTGTTCCAGCAGCGCGATCATCTTAGCCTCGCGTTCAAAGCGTGCCCGGAACTGGGGATCGTGCATGAATTCTTTCGGCAAGACCTTAATGGCAACGTCGCGTTCAAAACGCGGGTCATAAGCATGAAAGACGGTTGCCATCCCCCCGCGACCGATTTCTTTCTTGATCTCGTAACGGCCAAATTTATCGGGCATAAATGATATTCTTCTCTGGCGTTTTCTTAAGATAATTGATAATGATAATCCATTTTAAGCCAGGCAGCCTTATTTTGGCAAGTGCCAGTAGTTACAAATGTGCTGCCAAGTATCCTCTATCTGTCTTGGTTACCCGGTGCCAAACTGGCGGTCGCCCGCATCGCCCAATCCCGGCAAGATATACCCGCGCTCATTCAAGACGCGGTCGATCGCTGCCAGGTAAATGGGCACATCAGGGTGGTTTTTCTGCATCAGGGCAATACCCTCGGGAGCGCCGATCAGGCCGACGAACTTGATCTTCTTAACTCCCCAGTTTTTTAAGATATCCACCGTGGCAGTCGCCGATCCGCCTGTCGCCAGCATGGGATCTACGATCAAGCACACAGAGACGGTCGGCTCAATGGGCAGCTTGTTGTAATACTGCACCGGTTTTAGGGTATGTTCGTCGCGGTACAGGCCGATGTGCCATACTTCCGCAGAGGGCATCAGATCCCAAATGCCTTCCACCATGCCAAGCCCGGCTCGTAAAATGGGAACCAGTCCGATCTTTTCTTGCAACTCCTGGCCGATCATAGCCTCCAACGGCGTATCAACCGGCGATGGAATGAGCTGCAGATCGGCAGTGGCCTCGTAAGCCAGCAGTGCGGCGATCTCGCGCACCAGCTCGCGGAATTTCTTTGGTTCAGTGTCTTTGCTTCGCAGCAATCTCAGTTTATGCGCGACCAGCGGGTGGGCAGAAGGGAATACGTTCGACATTCTCAGGCTCTCCGAATAGATGTGAAATGACACACAAAGAATTTTTTATTGCTGATTTGGATGATGCTATTATAGCCCGGTTTATTATTTTTTGTATAACACTCGCGGAGTACAAAATATCATGGCGAGGTGGTGCTTTCCTGCCGAAGCCATCTCCTGGCTGCATCGAAGAATAGGTTATAATCACGAACATGGATGAAGCCCCAAAACGAATCATCGATCCCGTCTCCCAACCGGACGATCGCCTGGACCCTGCTCTGCGCCCACGCATGCTGGCCGACCTGATCGGGCAGCAGCGCGTCAAGGAGAACCTGGCGATCCTCATTGCCGCTGCCCGTCAGCGCAACGACCCGCTGGATCATGTCTTGTTTTACGGCCCGCCTGGCTTGGGAAAGACCACCCTGGCCCACATCCTGGCGAACGAAATGGGCGTCAATATTAAGATCACCTCCGGTCCGGCCATCGAACGCGCCGGCGATCTGGCCGCTTTACTGACCAATCTGCGCGCCGGCGATGTGCTCTTCATCGACGAAGTCCACCGCCTCGGGCGAGCGATTGAGGAAGTGCTTTACCCGGCCATGGAAGACTTTGCACTGGATATCATCATCGGCAAAGGTCCCTCGGCGCGCTCCATCCGTCTGAAATTGCCGCGCTTCACCGTGGTCGGTGCAACCACCCGCCTGGCGTTGGTCACTGCCCCGCTGCGGGCCCGTTTTGGCGCCGTGTATCGCCTGGATTACTACGATCAACAGGCCATGCTCACCATCGTTCAGCGGGCTGCCAATGTGCTGGGTGTAAATGCCGATGAACAAGGCTTGGATGAGATTGCCCACCGCGGGCGCGGCACGCCGCGCGTGGCTTTGCGCTTGCTGCGGCGGGTGCGCGACTATGCTCAGGTGCGCGCCGAAGGCAAGATCACTCTGCCGGTGGCTCAGTTAGCTCTAGACCTGCTCAATGTTGATCCTCTGGGCCTGGACGATATTGACCGCCGGGTGCTCCTGACCATCATTGAAAAGTATCGCGGTGGACCGGTGGGCTTATCTACCATCGCCGCCTCGATTAGCGAGGAACCGGATACGATTATGGATGTGGTCGAGCCTTACCTGCTCCAATTAGGCTTCCTCGAACGCACTTCTCAAGGTCGGGTGGCCACGCAGTCTGCTTACGAGCATCTGCATATTCCTGTTCCTGCTAACGGCGAGCAGCCGCACTTGTTTTGAAGATGGCCAGTGTTGGGCGAGCATTGATCTTGGCGGGGGCGATCTTGCTGGTCGCTGGCCTGGTAGTTCTGTTCCTGATGCGTTTCAATCTGCCCCTGGGACGCCTGCCGGGCGATATTTACATCCAGAGAGAAAATTTTAGCCTGCATATTCCCCTGGCCACCTGCCTGCTGCTTTCGGTCATCTTGACCTTGATTGTGAACGTGTTACTGCGTTTGCTGGGGCGAAAATAACCTGTGAGCCTGACAACTGCCGATTTTGATTACGATCTGCCTCAGGAGCGCATTGCCCAGACTCCCCTTGAGCCGCGCGATTCTTCTCGTCTGCTGGTGATGGATCGCCGGGGGCAATCGCTTGAGCATGCGTATTTCCGTGATTTGGGACGCTACTTGCGCCCGGGGGATATCCTGGTATTGAACCAAACGCGGGTCATTCCGGCCCGTTTATATGCGCGCAAGCTGCCGGGGGGCGGAAGGGTGGAAGTTCTGCTGCTGCAGCGCGAAGACGATCTTACCTGGGAAGCGTTGGTCGGCGGCAAAGGATTGAAAGAAGGGCGCCGTATCCAGTTGGAGAATGTTCCCGAGATTGATTTGCAGGCCGAGATTGTCCAGGTATTGAGCGGCGCACGCCGCAGGTTGCGCTTTGAGCGCCCGATCGATGATCTTCTGACCAGCGCCGGGCACGTGCCCTTGCCACCTTATATCCATACCCCTTTGGCAGACCCTGAGCGTTACCAGACCGTCTATGCCCGCCGGCCGGGCTCGGCAGCCGCTCCCACCGCCGGCCTGCATTTTACCCCTCAACTGATGAGCGCACTCCAGTCGCAGGGCGTTGCCTTTGCGAATGTGACCCTGCATGTAGGTCTGGATACCTTTGCTCCGGTTACCGAAGAAACACCGCAGGAGCATCAGATTCACAGCGAGTGGTGCCAGGTGCCGGTGGAGACCGTGGCAGCCATTCATCGCGCCCGCTGCCTGGGAGGGCGCGTGATAGCGGTCGGCACTACCAGCGTACGAACGCTCGAATCTGCCATGCAGAGTGGGGATTTGCTACCTTACGAGGGTGCAACCAGCCTTTATATCCTGCCGGGATATTCGTTTCGCCTGGTGGATGCCATGATCACCAATTTTCACCTGCCGCGTTCTACCCTCATCATGTTGGTGAGTGCTTTTGCCGGGCGCGAGTCCACTTTGCAAGCTTACCGCACAGCGATCCAAGAAGGCTATCGCTTCTATTCCTTTGGCGACGCAATGCTGATCTCGTAATTACCTGTTAAAACCCATCGTTGTGGGCTGGCCTGAAAAGATGAGCATGCTCTGTCTAGGTATGGAGCCCGAACAAGATATTGTTCGGGCGTATCAGCATCATCGGGACTTTGATCGCGCCCATCCCGGGCAGGCTGTCGCAGCTGATTTGGATATCGTAAAAGGATAAGAACGCGCTGCGCGATACTTCCAGGGCAGTAGACGCGCTGGCCTGGGATGAAATCCGCAGGTGTCCTTGCAACCGGAAGGTTCCGATCAAGACCGTAACCGGCTCCATCATGCGATTCTTTTCGGACTCATCGTAATCCACCGGATCGCTGGCTGGAGGAGCCATATGAAATCCCAGGATTTGAGATGTTGGCACGAATAGTTCTGAGTAAGTCTGAGGTTTAATTGGCCCAACCCCGCCGAACAGGATCACCTGGGCTTTCAGCAGATGCACATATTCAGGTGCTCCCTGGGTTCGCAGCCAGATGCTGATGCGAATATTCTCTTTAGTAATTGCTTCACCGCGAATCAAGGCATTGGTGGTGTAAATCATCACCAGGGTGGTTTTTTCATCGGTTGCCAACGTAGTGGCCTTAGATTTTTCATCAAATACACTGCTCATTTTTTGTCTCCGGGCGTGTTTGATAGGCATTGCGTGGATAAATTTGCTTCCATCGTTACCTCGATAAGAATACTCCTACTATATGAATTATAATCTGATTTAGTAGCAAATTGCCGGGCTTATCGGAAGTTACTGTAGATGAAGACTTTCGTCCCACCACAGTTGCTCCCTACGAGCCAAGAATGGAGTCGTATGCGAGCCGTAGATATCATAGTAAAGAAGCGGGATGGCTTGGAATTGAGCCGCGCCGAGATTGAGTTCTTTGTGCGTGGTTATGCCACTGGCGATATCCCCGATTATCAGGCATCTGCCTGGGCGATGGCTGTCTTGTTGAACGGGATGAAACTGCGCGAAATCACTGATCTGACGCTGGCAATGGCCATGACCGGTGAGATTCTGGATTTGTCCACCGTGGTGCCGGTGGCGGTGGATAAGCATTCTACCGGCGGCGTGGGCGATAAGACCACCCTGGTGGTAGAGCCGCTGGTAGCGGCCTGCGGTCTTCCGGTAGGCAAGATGTCGGGGCGCGGCCTGGGCTTCAGCGGGGGCACATTGGACAAGATGGAATCTATCCCCGGTTATCGTACGAATTTGAGCACTGCCGAGTTCTTAGAGCAGTTGCGCGCCATTGGATTGGTGCTCACTGGGCAATCTGCCAACCTGGCCCCTGCGGATGGCAAGTTATATGCTCTGCGCGATGTTACCGGCACGGTGCAATCCATTCCCTTGATCGCCTCTTCGGTGATGAGCAAGAAGATTGCCGCTGGAGCGCAGGCGATCGTGTTGGATGTTAAGGTAGGGTTGGGGGCGTTCATGCCCAACCTGGCCGAAGCGCGTGTCCTGGCCGAAACAATGACCCTCATTGCCCGTTTAGCGGGGCGCAAGGCGGTGGCGCTGCTATCGGATATGAACCAGCCATTGGGTTGCGCGGTGGGCAATGCCTTGGAAGTGCGGGAAGCGATTGATACGTTACATGGCGGCGGCCCGGCCGATTTTCGCGAGCATTGCCTGGTGGTGGCAACCCATATGCTGCGCCTCGGTGGCCTGGCCCCCAACGAAGCCTCCGCGCTGCGCATGGCCGGCGAAGCGCTGCAAGATGGCCGCGCCTGGGAGCGTTTCCGGGCGTTGGTGCAGGCCCAGGAAGGTTTGGTGGCTTATGTTGATCACCCTGAACTGCTGCCGTCTGCCCAGATCATTGAAACCATCCCTGCGCCGCGCGCTGGTTACCTGGCCGGTGTGCATGCCCGTATTGTCGGTGAAACGGCTGTGCTGCTGGGCGCCGGCCGTGCCAAGAAAGGCGATCCCATCGACCATGCCGTAGGCATTCAGGTGCATCATAAAGTGGGAGACAAGGTGCCGGCCGGTGAAACGATGTTCACTTTGCATATGAATGACGCCGGGCTGCGCGCAGAGGCGCACCGCCTGTTATTGGAAGCGTTAACCTGGTCGGATGAGCCGGTTCAGCCTCTGCCGTTGTTCTATGATGTGATCTACGAGAACGAGAAAGACTGATTTATTTCTCTAACAACCGCTCCGGACGGCGCCGGTAATCTTCAAGGGGAATCTCGCCGCGGGTCAATGCCAGCAGTGTATCGTTGAGCAGTTGGTTAATGGGCGTTGGCACGCCGGCTTTTCTGCCAAAACGTACGACTGCCCCATTCAGGTAATCGACTTCACTCACCCCGTGCCCGTTGTGCAGATCGATATGGAATGATGGCATCTTTGCCCCGCGTCCGCCTCCCACCACGCGTCTCAACAAAGGTCGTGCTATTCTGGGCGGCAGTGCCCGGATGCTGAGCGCCAGCAGGCGCACTGGCGCGCCTGGCAGATCTACCGGTCGGATGTCCAGCTTGTCCATCACTGCCAGCGCCTCGCGCAGTTGGGCAATTTCCAGGCGGCACAATCCCGGGTGGGCGAATACCTCCGCAGGGGTCAGATCTACGATAGCAGAAGTGGCGTTCGCGAGGAGGTTGGTCAGCATTTTCGACCATTTCATATCGGCAGAACGCTTGTACAGGCGAACGTTCAAGCCGGCCGCATCCAACGCAGCAGCCAACCGTTCCGAGAGCGGGTGTCCAGCGGCTATGCCCATACCGCGCCGTTTCTCCAGACGGATATCGCCGGCCGCTCGCCGCCCGATGGCGCTGGTCACGCTGCCCGCAATCACTTTGCCTGCCCCTAGTGCTGCTTCCAGCACGGCTTCATTCTCAACCCCGTTTTGCAGGCACAAGAAAGGTGGCAGCCGGTTTGCATATGGTGCACAAGTTTGCAGGGCAGGGGAGGTATCGAAGGATTTGAGGGCAAACAAGGCTACATCGAAGGGGCCTTGGGCCAATGCTTCTTCCAGGGAGCCTGCAAGGCACGGCTCAGCGATGGTATGCTCTTGCCCGTCCAGGTTCAGCCGTAAACCTCGCTGCCGGATGTCTTGTGCAATCTCCGGTCGTTCCAGAAAAACTACCCGGTGAGAGCCAAACAATGCCAGGCTGCCGCCGATATAGGTGCCGATGGCCCCCGCGCCAAAGACCAGGCAGCGCAAAGTTTCGCTCATTGCTCTTGCTCTTCCATTTCTGCCCATTCTTCGGATCGGTGAAAGCACAACAAGGCCCATTGCCGGATAAGTGGATCATAGGTAAGGTTGGTATACGTCAGGTTCTTGAAACGGAACAAGGGGCTGTTGTTGTGTCCTTGCGGCGTGATGCCCAGAATGGCGTATAGAACTTTACCCAACATTGCCCCGTGCGATACCACCAGGGTTCGTCCAGGTGGCTGGCGCAGCAGTTTTTGCAATCCCTGGCAGGCGCGCAGGTACAGGTCTACCTGGCTTTCTCCATTTTCGCCAATAGGTGAGTATGGCTGAAAATAATCCACTGGCGGCTCGATCTTCCGGATTTCGGTATAGGTCAGGTTTTCCAACCTGCCAAAGCTGCGCTCATTCCAAATGGGGTCGATTTCCACCTGCCCGCCAAGCACATCTGCCATGATCTGGGCAGTTTCTGTCGCCCGCCTCAATGGGCTTGATAAAATGTAGTTGAAGGCTAGGCCGCTTTCTTTCCATTTTTCAGCCAGTTGGCGCGCTTGCTGGCGGCCTGTCTCGGTCAACGGAAAATCAGTTTGCCCTTGCAGTCGTTCTTCGGCATTGGCAGTCGATTGGCCGTGACGTAAAAAGGTTAGGTGATATTTGGCGCTTATTTCCATTCTCCTTCCCAGTGGCGCCGGTCGTTGACCCCCAGCACCGTCCACTTGTGTTCGCTTTTGAGGTACGATAGGGTGGCAAAGGCGGTATTTCCAAAGCGGAAGCGCGGCCCGCTGAAATTGGCCTGGGGAATGATGCCCAGGATGGCGTACATTGCCATGTTCAGGATGCCGCCGTGTGAAACGATCAGGAAACGGCCCGGCGGGTGATTTAGCAGTGTTTGCACGGCCAGCCCGGCCCGCAGGTACAGTTCCCACTGGCTTTCACCGGTCTCGCCGATTGCCTGGTAGGGGTGCATGAAAGCCGGGCGCGGGTAACGTTGGGCAGCCTCATCTGGGTGCAGCCCCGCCAGCAGACCGTTATTGCGCTCCATCCAGTTGGGATCGAATTCCAATGGGATTTCCAAAGCTGCTATTATGATCTCGGCTGTTTCCCGCGCCCGCGCCAGGGGGGAAGATATCACCAGGTCAAAGTGGGCTTCTTCTTTTTGCCAGCGCCTGGCAAGCGCCTGGGATTGCTCTTTGCCGGTCGTGTTGAGCGGGAAATCGCTTTGGCCCTGGTGGAAACCGGCCGCGTTGCCCTCCGACTCGCCGTGTCGCAGCAAAGTCACAATGTAATCGGTTGATGAGTCTCCTGAGACAAACATAGCGCCTCCACCTCAGGTCTATTTTCCCCAGCCGCGTGCCCCTGCCAGGAAAACTTTCCCCGGCATGGGTTTCTTCCCGGCCGGCTGGATCTCATCCAACACCAGCACACCCTGGATCGTGCCGAGAGCGGGCATGCCCTGTACGATCGAGGTGGCGCCCGGGGGGGCAGCCAGGTCGGGCCGGGCATGAGCAACGTGGATCTTCAGCAGATTATCTTGCCAATAAGTGAAAGCGCCGGGCCAGGGGTTAAATGCCCGCACCTGCCGTGCTAGGTCGCCGGCCGGTTTTGTAAAGTCGAGCTGCCCATCTTCTTTCTTGAGCAGGGTCGCATAAGTAACGCCGTTTTCCGGCTGCGCTTGGGGCCATAACTCGCCGCTCAGGTAAGTCGGCAGCGTTTCCAGCAGCATCTCTGCCCCGAGCAGCGCCAATCGTTCGCCGAGCGTCTCGGCGGTATCATTGCACTGGATGGCAATGGCGCGCTGGGCTAGCACCGCCCCGGTATCCACACCCTGATCCATCTTCATGATCGTGATGCCGCTTTGCTCGTCGCCGTGCAGGATGGCTGCCTGGATCGGCGCCGCACCCCGCCAACGCGGTAGCAAGGATCCATGGATGTTGATACAGCCGAAACGCGGCAGGTCCAACACATTGGCGCGCAAGATCTGGCCGAATGCGGCTACCACGATCAGCTCGGGCGCCCAGGCCTGCAGTTGTTCCCACGCCGTTGGCTCGCGCAGCCGTTGGGGTTGGATGCAAGGCAGGCCCAACTGTTCGGCAAGCCGCTTGATGGGTGGCGGTGTCAGTGTACGGCCGCGCCCTGCAGGCCGGTCTGGCTGAGTGACCACGCCCACCACATGGTAGTGCTGATCCAACGCAGACAACACCGGCAGTGCAAAATCGGGAGAGCCCATAAAGACGGTGCGTATGTCCATGCGTACGATTTTAGCATATAATTCAGGATAACCCAGGCTCGAAAATCGTAAGTGGCTGCACGGGGAGATGTTCCCACCTGTGGAACGCTCATCCTGGCACGGAGGCATAAATTGTGGATAACAATGGCGAATTGATCAGCGCGCAAAACTTGCTCAAGCGGTATGGAGAAAAGGTTGCCGTCAACAATGTCAGTTTTCAAGTGAAGGCAGGCGAGGTTTTTGGCTTCTTAGGCCCTAACGGTGCCGGCAAGACAACTACGATCAAAATGATCGTTGGGCTGCTCCAGCCTAGCGGTGGAAGCGTCAAGGTGGCAGGTTACGATGTGCACGCCCAGCCGCTGCAGGCCAAGGCAGCCATTGGCTATGTGCCTGATACCCCGAACTTGTATGCCAAGCTCTCTGGGCGCGAACTGCTGCGTTTCGTGGGTGACCTGTACGAACTGCCCGCACAGCAGGTGGCTCATCGTTCGGACGAGCTGCTGCGTTTGTTCGACCTGGCGCAGGTGGCTGATGACCTGATCGACTCTTATAGCCACGGCATGCAGCAAAAGATTGCTCTGGCGACTGCCCTGGTGCATGATCCCCATGTACTTGTCCTGGATGAACCGACCGTTGGGCTGGATCCCAAGTCTGCCCGCCTGATCAAAGATATCCTGCGCCAGCTTGCCGAACGTGGCGCGGCCATCTTCCTTTCCACCCATATCCTTGAGATTGCCGAGCGAATGTGCGACCGCATCGGCATTATTAACAAAGGCGAGTTGATTGCAGTGGGCGCCATGGCGGAACTGCGTTCGATGAGCGAAGGTAAGACCAGCTTGGAAGATATCTTCTTGAGCTTAACGGGCGGCGCAGAAATTGCCGCCATTGCCGAGGTATTGGAATGAACCTTGACCGATCAGGCGAGTTCATAGCTCCGTCGCACCGGGGACTGGGGTTTTATGTCTGGCGGCTGTTGCGCCTGCGCTGGCAGATTGCCGTCAGTATCTTCAAACATGCCAGGTTGATCCGCAAGATCGGGCAGGTCATCCTCTATATTTTCCTGATAGCGGTTATGGCAGGCGTCTTTTATGCCTCCTGGCAAATCCTGCGCGTGCTCGAATCGCCTGAGGGGGTCAAGTACGTGGGCGATATGAGCACCTTCATGGACAGCCTGCCGGCTATTATCCTGGCAGGTGCTTTCCTGGGTATTTTACTGACCAGTTTCGGCGTGCTCTTGCAGGCTCTCTACCTTGCCAGGGATATGGATTTCCTCCTCAGTACGCCCGTCCCGCTTCGAGCCGTGTTCGTCACCAAGCTGATCGAGGCCATCCTGCCGAATTTCAGCCTGGTCGCCATCTTGGGGCTTCCGATCCTGGTAGGTTTGGGCATTGCGCGTGGGTACAATTTTATTTACTACCCTCTGTTGGTTGTGCTGATGGCTTGCCTGGCGTTGGCGGCCGCCGGCATATCTGGCTTGCTGGTCATGGCAGTGGTGCGCGTCTTCCCGGCCCGCCGCGTGGCAGAAGTGTTGGGCTTCCTGGGGGCCATTTTGTCGCTGGTTTGTTCGCAGTCGGCCAATATTATGAACTTCTCGCAGAAGTCCGAGTTCGAATTGGAACAGGTTTCTCAGCCTTTGGGACGGCTGGCAGGCTTGAACACACCCTGGTTACCCCTGAGTTGGCCGGGGAGGGGTTTAGCAGATATTGGCGCTGGGAATTGGTTGAGCGGTGTCTTCTTCGTAGCCCTCACCCTGGCGATGACCCTGGCAATCTTCTATTTCTCTTTAGCGACTGCCGAACGCTTGTATTACACCGGCTGGGCGAGCATCCAGATCAGCGTTCAGAAGAAACGCCAGCCGCGCCTGGCAGGTGAGCGCCCATCCTGGCGCGGTTGGGCGCGTTTTACCTCTGGCCTGGTCGCCGTTGCCGAGAGCCTGATCATTCAACCAGTGCGCGGGATTATATTGAAAGATTTCCTGATGCTGCGCCGAGATTTGCGCAACCTGTCGCAGGTAATCACTCCCATGATCTTTGGCATCATCTATGCCATCATGCTGTTCAACGGCGATAGCAATGCTCCTCCCACCGGCCGGGGTGAAGCTCCCGAATGGTTCATGACCATCATGGAAAATATGTGGGTCTATGCCAACATCGGCATTTCCCTATTTGTGACCTGGGGGGTGGCCTCCCGCCTGGCGAGCGTAGGTTTTGTGCAAGAAGGGCGCAGCTACTGGATGTTAAAAGTGGCGCCTATCAGCCCAGAACGGTTGTTAGCGGCCAAATTCTTGGTGGCTTATCTGCCGCCGTTGCTCCTGGGTTGGACTTTTCTTCTGATCATCACATTGATCCAAAAAGGAGGTCTGGGGGTGCTGCTGTATGGGGTGTTGGTGGTAGCCCTCACGATTGCAGGTATTATCGGTATTGACCTGGGGTTTGGCGCTCGCAATGTAAAACTAGATTGGACCTCGCCTCAGCAGATGCAAAGCAAAACATCCGGCTGCCTGTCCAGCATTGTGGGATTGGCTTATATGGCCCTGGCGTTGTCCATCTTCTTCTTGCTGCCGTTGCTGTTTGCCATCCTGCGTCTGCCGGATTGGGTCGGCTGGCTTTTGGGCCTGTCAGTGGGTGGAGCTTTCTGCTTGACTGTAGCCATCCTGCCGCTCTGGCTGGCGCGTAAATACGTGACCCGTATTGGCGAAGAAGTATAATCAGTTCTTGCCTTTTTGCTTTTCCCAGGTAGCATCATCGATCAGAGTCACCACGCGGTAACTTTCCGCGTAGGTCATTTCTTTACCCTTGGCTGTGCTAGCTGCCCATTCGCGGATCATTGAGCTCGGATCCCAATCTTTCATCTGGCTTTTGTGCGCGTGCAAGGCCTCGATCTTGATATCGATCGTCTCGCTGATATTGACGAACAGGTCGGCGTTTTCCCCCATGGTAGCGTATACCTTGCGCGGTTTGTGTGCGCTCAAGCCCTCTTCAGACAGTTCTTCGAACAGGTTGGGCTGCCCGGCTGCGGGAAAGGTCGCATCGAGAGCAGCCATCGCCGCTGCCCGGTGGTCAGGGTGGTTGATGTAATCGGCGCCAGACCATACGATGGTTGGGTCGCCGCATACCACCACTTCCGGTTTAAAGCGGCGGATCTCGCGGACCAGCTTCTTGCGCAGCTCGAGCGTTGGCTGCAGCAGGCCGTCAGGTTCGCGCAAGAACACGATCTCTTTGACGCCGGTGATTTCGGCTGCGGTGCGTGCCTCGGCTTCTCGTATCTCTGCTGCCTGGGAGCGGGTCATTCCCGGTTCATCAATGCCCACATCGCCGCTGGTACACAACACATAACCGATGCGCGTGCCGGCCTTTGCCCAGCGCGCCATCGTCCCCGCGCAGGTGAATTCAATATCGTCTGGGTGGGCCACGATCACCATGGCGCTTGCTGGGATGTAAAAATTGTTTTTAAACATCTGCGTTTCCTTTAGAAAGAATGCTAAGATAAGAAAATCCCGCACGCCGGCGCGCACGGGATGATAGTGGGGCGGGTGGGAATCGAACCCACAAGGAGTATCACCTCCGGAGGATTTTAAGTCCCCTGCGTCTGCCAGTTCCGCCACCGCCCCGCGATGGCTAGGCCGTTTCAGCCAGCGTCATTAGTATAAAACCAATCCCGTAAACAGACAAGGGGATTTTGTCGGTGTTTTTTTTCGCGATCAAGACCGGAGTTCTTCGGTTCGAATCCTAAGATAGGATCCCTTACTTATTATTTGATTCTTCTTAAACGCTCTGTTTTCTTCTGCTCTCTTTATACCACACCGCATAGCGCGATAGGAAGTGCACCCAGAAAGGCATCAGCTTCCCCGTAACCTCCCCCACCCGCACTGCCTGGCGCAGCGAGGCCGCATCGTTAAAACCTGGCAGCAGCAGCGCGGCGCTGCCTACCTCCATCACCGTATGCGCGTCGGATCCGGCTGTGCCGGGTAGGTTGTGCTGGCGGGCAAACTCCTGCGCCTGTGAGTTGAACCCGGCGTCCAGGCAGCGCGCATTGAAGGTCTCTAGAGCGTCTACGTACGGAAGAATCTCCAGCAGCGCCTCCAACTCCCAATGCCCCTTGCGCAGCCTGTCGAAGGGATGCGAAACGCTGATGAACGCATCTTGCTGGCGCAGGCGCTCGATCGCTTCCATAGGTGCCAGGCCTTTGGGTATTTCTTCTTTTACGTAAGCCGCCAGAATCTCGCTGCCGTTGCTGGTCTTGATCTCTTCGCCCACAATAAAGCGCACCGGGTCCAACTTCTGGGCCTGTAGTGCGCCGGCAATGGTATTGTGATCGGTGATCACCACCCGATCGATCCCCTTACGTTGGCAGGTTGTCAAAAGCTGCTCGGGCCGCGTCAGGCTGTCTTTGGAATAGATGGTGTGGCAGTGAAAATCCACTTGCAGGCGGGCGGGAGACGTTGTGGAAGTGCTCATGCAGGTTTTGCTCCTAACAGGTCGTGGGAAAAAGTCCAAACGATCAAGCCCAGCGAAACGCCAAACCACAGAGTGGCAAAACGGATCAACAGGGTTGCAGTCGCGGCCGTATCTGCCCCCAGGCCGAGCAGCAGCGCCAGTATCCCGGCGATGGAGGCCTCTGCTGCGCCCAGTCCACCGGGCAGCGCCGACGCGCCGCCCACCGCAGTCGCAAAGGACAATGCAAACACCGCGATCAACAACGCTTTCCAGCTGGGAGTCACACCCAGCCCGAGCAGGATCAGGTACATGCCCAATCCTTCGCCGAGCCAGGAGATGGTGCCCAACCCGACGCCGGTCAGGGTTGCACGTGGGCGGAACAGGCTGAACGATCCCTCGTAGAACTCGCGCAGTGTGTGCACGGTTTTTTGCAGCAGCGGCAGCCGTTCGCCCAGGCTCAGCAGTTTCAGCGCCAGCGGCCGGATCTGCGAGACGATCACCACGCCCGCCAGGATGCCGAAGAGCAGCGCGAAAGCCGGCCAATAACGCGGATAGGCGATCACGCCCAGCAGCGACAGCATTAATACCGCCAACCCATCGCTGATGCGCTCTGCTACCACCACTGCCACGCCGCGTGCCACCGGCAGTCCCGTCTTTTGCTCAATCCACACCCCTTTCAGCACCTCGCCCACTTTGCCGGGCGTCATTGCCAGCGGGAAGCCGGCCACGAACAGCCGGGCGCTTTCTTGCCAGGCAAAGTTGTGCACGCCTACCTGTCCCAGGTAGTAGTGAAATTTTATAAAGCGCAGGGCGTAATTGAATAACGTGAGCAGCAGCACGAACGGGTAATAAGCCCACCGGAAGTGCATCACCTGGGCGCCCACCTGTTTCAGATCACCGATCAGTGCCAGGATGATGAAAACGATGAACCCAAAAACCAAGCCGGGCGCCAGGCGGCGCGGGAGTGAAGCAGCTTTTTCCACGCAGTTACCTGTGCATCCGTTTCAGGAGCAGCGCCAATCCCACCAGCCCGGCCGCGGCCAGTCCCAACCCGAGAGCTGCCTGGGCAATCGTCTTCGGCTCCATGCCTGGCATTACCACTTCGCCGTCACCGTATTTTTGGAATAACTGTCCCCAGCGTGTTTGCAGGGCAGCTTCCACACGCGGCCGGCCCAAGAAGGGATACCAGTACACGTTGTGGTAGAAGTTACTGGCAAAATAGGACCACGGCACCAGCGGGCTTTGCAGCAGCAGCTTCTCAAAAGGCTTTAGCGGGCCGTGATAGATCATCTTCTGGCCGCGGCTGGCAAAGGTATCTTCCTGCACGAAATTCCACGGTTCTTCCAGATCGATATCGTAGCCTACGATATCGATCTGGCGCGGGTCAGCCACGCCCAGCCCAAGCTCGTGCGCGCCGCGCAGGAAGCGAATGCTCAGCGGGTCGAAGCCTTGCAACTTCGCGGACACGGCATCGATCGCCACCTGGTCGGCTGAGGCCAAGATGATGTTTTTCTCATGCCAACGCATGGCGCGCGGTCCAGGACCGTCGCCCGCAAAGGTACCATCCATCAAGGCAAACAATCCGGGATGTATTTCTTGTTGAATGCTCAATAGATCGATCAGCGTATCGTGGATCACGGAGTGCGTCCAGTGGCGGTTGCGGTGCAGCAGCCCGCCAAAGGCGTTCTTCATCGCACCGGTGATGGTGGTGAAGACATGCGTTTTAACCGTGGGCAAGTGGATCATATTTATCCCCACCAGTGATTTTGGGATAAATACTCCCTGCGGGTACACTTTGTCTAACACCAGGAACGGGCGTTTCTTGGGAACATATTCCATCCATTCAAAATCTTCATTGTATAGATACAGGCAAGGGATGTCATACTTGTCTGTAACGTGGCGATGCTTGTTGTTGCGTTCTCCATCGGCAGTATTGACAACTACAGTATCATTGTGTACGCCCACCAGGTCGGTGTAGCCGGCGTTCTGCAAGGCCTGTATAGCGCCTTCGATCTGCCAGGGGGTTGACGAGCAGGCCGGGTACCAGGTCTGCCATGAGATGTTGATCTTCAGGCCGGTGCGATTCTCTTTCGGCAGCGCCTCTTCCAAGCCTGCCATCCTCATCACTTTTTGAATGTCTTCTAAAACCGTCTCGGGCGATGTTTTTAGAACTGCCACTTTCCCTTTACCGGGGTATTGCGACATATAGCCTCCTGATACGAAGTATTTTTTAGAACTGTATTGTAACAAATAATTTTCGTGCGTTAGGCCAATGTGCAGCGATTGTTGGGCGCACGAATTTCGTCCTTCGCTTGACAAATTAATGCGTGCAAGGATATACTGAATTTTGGGAGTTAAATCAACGTGCTTAAACCCACACCCGTTTATAAGAAAGCCCGTTTCTGGCGTAGGCTCATCCCGATGGCCATTTTGTTTTTCTGGTTTATCTGGTTGTTGCCAGACCTGAGGCAAGCCGTACTCTGGTTTCTTGGGGCTAACCCGATGACAGGCGATGCTCTGCGGAATATGGAGATTCGCCGGGGAGTATTGGTTACTTTTATCAATTGTATCGGCCTGCCATTATTCTTTATCCTGGGGGTGGCGCTGGTTTCACAGTTTGTTTTGCCTGTACGTACCTGGGAAGAGCGCCGCAATGTTTTTGCTCGTTTGTTCATGTACTTTTTCAACAGCCACGGACCGGCTGTTTTTATCCAGGAGGGAAAGGAAGTCGCCAATCCCGAAGAATTGAAAAATTCTCGTCCTGGCGTAGCCCTGGTCGATCTGACTTCGGCTATTGTGCTGGAAAGACAGCCCTTCATCTCCGATATGGCTGAAGACGATGGCAATCCGGATAGCGAATCTCGCCCCTCTTATTTTGCATATCAACAGCGCGGTATTTTCCGCCGTTCTATTTATGGGATGGTTGGTGGCGTCATCGAACGCGAGAAAGGCAAGGAGCAAGAGATTGCTCGGGCATCTGGCCCGGGTATTGTCTTTACCCAGTATGGAGAAAAGGTGCGCGGGGTGGTCAGCCTGCGTCGCCAGTTCCGCGTGCAGCCTTTTACGACTGCCATGTCGCGCGATGGTTTTGAAGTATTCGGGCATGTCATTTGTATCTTTTCTTTGTCCGAGCCGCCCGATGTGCTCAAGGTGGGCTATCCCATTGAGTTTAGCGGTGATCTGCAGGCCAGCCAACTGCGGGTGGTCAATGTGGATGCCCAGGGGAAGATCACCGGTTTTTCGGATGAGCTGGATGACGACGATAAGCAAGAGATTCACCAGTTTGCGCGCCGCTATCGCCAACCGGTCGAGCCGGTCGCAGAAGAAGATAACAAGAATAAGAAAAGCAAAAAGAAGAAAGAACCTTCATATTCTGTGCCGTACCCCTTTGACCCAGATCGTGTGTTCCGCGCCGTGTATGCGGATACGCGCCTGGCCAAAGAAAATAAAATAGAGAGCTGGCTGGATCTGCCGTCCAAGGTTGCCGTGGAAACTTTTCGCAACATGGTGGCGCTTGAAAATTATGCCGATCTGTATAAGCCAAAGGATCCGAAAGATTTCCCCCTTTTGCAGCGCCTAAAGCCGGCTTTTTCTAAGAAAGTGCGCAACCAGGGAGTGCTTTCGTACCGCTTTGCGCGTCCCTGGGGAGAACGGCGCTTGGCAGTCGGGCAGATGTGGAACGAAGAGCAGTTGGAGATTTTGCCGGTCACTGCTCTGCGCACATCGAAAGTCTTGCGAGATCGGGGCATTCGGGTGATCGCAGGATCTTTTCCCGAACTGCGGCCTGCCAATCCCCTGGTGCGTAAGGTGTTGTTCGAGCACTGGCGTGCCCCCTGGCAAAAAGATACCGAGAAAACCCTGGCTGTTTACGACTATGAGCAGATCCGGGTGCGGGCAGATGCTCGTATCAAGATACAAAAGCAAATCGCGCAGTCTTTATCTTTCATCCTGGATGATCAATCCGTTTCCCAGGATGCTGTCGCGCTGCGTCTGCTGGCATCCCTGGAATCCTTTGCCAGTGAAAAAACCACGAATCTCCTCGTGCCGCACGAAGTGGTCAATCTATTGACCGATATGCGCCAATGGATGAGCAGCGGTGAGCAAAGCTCAGCAACTGCGCCGGAACAAGACAACAGCTTATTACCGTTTTAATGGACTGGTCAGGTCGATCATGGATGCGATCAAGAACGTGTTGAAAAGATACTTTTGGCGGTTAGGTCATTGGGCCAATGGTTTCCTGGAGGGGGACGGCGATTGGGCGAATATGCGATTCTTGATCGTGGTAGCTGGTATGTTTGGATTCCAGGCATTCACCGCCCTGATCCAGTTTTGGCAGTATGATGGCGCGGTGACCTGGCTAGAAACTTCTCCGCTGTTCAACACCAGGTATCCACCGGAAGTACTCCACATTGCTGGCTTCATTCTTCAGTCTTTTCGTTTCTTCCTGGTGCCGCTTTTTGGCCTGGTGGTTGGACTGTTCATCGGCGCTCATTACATCCAGGATATTTACGAGTTG
The DNA here is from genome assembly GCA_964629965.1 of uncultured Anaerolineaceae bacterium. Lineage (GTDB taxonomy): Bacteria > Chloroflexota > Anaerolineae > Anaerolineales > UBA4823 > CAZVRZ01. The sequence continues at coordinate 11,779 of CAZVRZ010000014.1, read as the reverse complement.
GATAGCTACCGCCTTGGGCTGGATTACATCATGAACTGCCTGTTCGGAATTGATTATCCATACCTGCGTATTGAGCAAGGCAAGAAACAGGTCAAACCAGGCGAAGTGAATACTTTAGCAAAAATAGGCGGGCCGGGATATGTCATGATCAGCCCCGAAAGCGTAGTATTATTTGAGAGCTTGCGATATCCTTCCAGTGTCAAAGGGGCTGGAATCCATTTTATTAACCGATTTGAGACGATCAAGGAAATCATCAATCTGAACGACCAGCAGGGGTATATTGAAAAGCTGACTCCGATGACAAAGGATGGTATTGTTGTAACAGTCAAGGATGTTCATTTCCGTTACCGGATTTATTCTGGCCACCGCCAGGTTGGTGCCGGAGGCCGTAGCCCTATCCGTCCTTACCCGTATTCATCGCAGGCTGTTCGTAATAGTGTCTATACTCGCAAGGTGCGCACGACTGGTTTGGAAGAATGGAATACTCAGATCGAGAAAGCTTTCGACACCGAAATATTGACACATATCCGCACTCGGCGCTTGGATGATGTGATTTCACCTACTCTGGAAGATGGCTCTAAGGGTGATGCTCGTAAGGAAATAACTAAAGCATACTCTTCACCTGCCTTTCGAAGACAGATGAAATCTTTGGGCGTCGAGGTTGTTTGGTTCAATATAGGCCAATTAACATATGAGGACCCTGCTGTTGAAAATGAACATATAAGCACATGGGGAGCTGACTGGATCGGCGATGCTAATTTGATCCGCTCATATGGCGAGGCGCAGCGGCAGTCAGCTAACGAGTTGGCTCGTTCCCAGGCGCAAGCCGAGTTGTTAATGGCCATCACCTCGGCGATGCAAGATGCTGGTGTCTCTAACGAGATGCAAAGCGAATCTGCATCGCGCCTGTTCTTGTTGAAAGCAGGCCAAATCCTGGAGTCGATGAGTAATGTCTATGACTCCACAATGGATGAATCGGAAGTAATATCTTGAGATTTGGTATGGAGCCGCCCCGTGTTTTGTATTTGAGTGGGTAGATCATAGGTCATTGGGCTGGTGCGGGAAATATCGGTACGGTTTATGGGGATTCCATACACAGGCACGTCTTCAGGTAAAAGTTGGGTCAATGCCTCGTTGATCTGGTTTTGATCCAACGCTTTGATTGTCGGAACGACTCTTTCAGCAGCATGCGCTTTCATGCTCTCAAATAATTCTTGAACTAATCGCGCATTACCAAAATGCACCGGATCACGTTGTCTTGCATACTTGAGATACTCGTGTGCTTGTTCAATGGTTTCACCTTTTAATTGGTAATTCTCAGCTATCGCATGATTCTCAAGGATCATGATCAATTCTTCATTCAAATAATCAGGAAATAGAATTGGGTCTGAAAAACGAGAGACCAATCCTGGATTGGCATATAAAAAGGATTGCATTTCTTCCGGATAACCTGCTGCCACCACCACCAGGCGATCCCGATGATCTTCCATAGCTTTTACGAGAGTATCGATGGCCTCTTGACCAAACCCACCCTGGGAATCACGGTTAAGTGTGTAAGCTTCATCAATGAACAAGACGCCATCTAGAGCAGCTTGTACTTTTTCCATGGTGCGAAGTGCAGTTTGTCCCACAAATCCTGCCACCAAATCAGCCCGGCTCACCTCTACGCATTGACCTTGACTGAGTAAGCCGATCGACCTGTAAAAATTTCCTAATAAGCGCGCCACAGTTGTTTTCCCAGTGCCCGGGTTGCCCATGAAAACGTAGTGTTGTAACCTGGGCCGAGTTGCGCATGGTATTTTATGCTGGTATCGAAGATTCTCATATTCTAGTTTCCGCATCGTTTGCCTGAGTACCGTTTTTACATTTATCAGGCCTACTAATTGATCAAAATCACAGAATGGACTCTCAGATATGGTAGTTTTCAAGGGTAGGTGTGAACGATACCGTTCTGGAAGATCTGCTTGTGTCACGAGTGATGTAAGTGGGATATGGTCTTTGACCAGCCTGATAGCATGCTGCCGGTCAATCGCCTCTGCTAGATTGTTCATTTCTCCTGCATTGCCGAATGACTCACTCCGTTTAGCATGAAGGGCTCGTACCAAATCAGATAGGATTCCCATAAATTCGTTTTCAAGAACCAGGTTGCGTTTATCCAGGCAGGTTATAAGTATATGATGTAGTTCTTCGGCAGAAAAATCATCGAAATGAATCTCATTTTCAACCGGAAATCGTCTCGATAATCCGGGATTGGATTGTCTAAATTTCACCATTTTATCTGGGTAACCTGCTGCGATGACAACTAGTCGATTTTTATCGTTCTCCATTCGGGTTAACAAGGTCTCGACAGCTTCTTGCCCATATTGCCCGCGCTCATTTTCGGTCAAAGAATAGGCTTCGTCGATAAATAGTACACCATCGAGCGCTTTGTCAATAATTTGGTTGGTTTTTATCGCTGTTCCACCGATGTGATCTGCCACCAAGTCTGCTGCTTTTACTTCTATCAATGTACCGCGTGCTAATAGACCAAGATCATGTAATATTTCACCTACCATGCGAGCGACTGTGGTCTTACCGGTGCCTGGATTACCGGTGAAGATCATATGCAAGTTCATTGGCTGGTCAGGCATATCTTTCTCCTTTTGGCGTTGTTGGCTTACCTCCACCCAGGCCGATAATTCTCGAACCCGTTGTTTTACCTGTTCTAAACCAACCAATTGATCCATTCTGTCCCAAACATTTTCAGCGCAGTTTTGGACCGAACGAAACCATCCTTTGCGGCGGGCTTCCGCCAGGTTGATGGATGCAGATTCTTGAATTTGCTGAGACCATAGGCGAGCTTGGCAACCTTCTGCCGCCATCATTTTCGTTAAGCGATCTAATTCTTTCGCTGGGGGTAAAGTTGATGATTTGGTATGTGAAAGGATCAGGCGCCGGATTTCTCTGGCATCTGGTCCTCCGATTGCTACCAGGTTATGCTCAGCAGAGCTTCCTTGTTGTTTTCGTAATAACAAGTTGCGAATTTCGGGTACCTGTATTTGCCGAGAAATATCAACCAATCCTTGATAATCATCGATTGAGAATATGAAAAAGACCGCATTCTGGTTTGAAGAAGATAATTGGGTCCATTCCCCCACCAAGCCTGCCAGTGTGCGCGTGTCTTCAAAATATCGTAAGGTTGTTTCTGCTTGTAGAAATATGATAGCTGTCCTTATTCTTTCCTGACTGGCAGTTAGAAAGTCATGCTTTGGTTTTCCATCATCTTGAAACATCTTATCCAAAATACGCAGTGCATGCAGGTCCCCCATGATATGATTTGAATCCCCCATCACTGCTTGATGGGGAGATGTGTACAAACGCACTCCTGGTAAAGGTCCTGGTTTTAATATATTCGCTCCAGATGAGTTGTCCCTATTTTGATCTTCTTGACCACTCGGGCGTGATAATTTGTATGATAATTCATCATAGAAGAAGATCGAACGATGAGGTGCAAAAAATGCGATCCGTTGATAACCTTGCCTGCTTAATTCTTCGTATAAAGCTTCGCTAAACTTGAGTTCACGGCGATCTTGCGATATATAAATATCGTCAATCCCCATCCCATACACAAAAAAGAATCTGTTAGATCTGGCTTCGGGGAAAATCCGTTGTATTCTTTCAATTCCTCTCATGATAACTCCGAGATGAGTGACCTCGCAATTCTTGCGATTCGGTGTGGGTATTGTTTTTGGGGAGACGGTCATACGTACTATTTTCATTGACAGTTTGCATAATCCCAACGCCTAATCCGTAACTCTTTAATGACGTAGATAATTCATTTGCTCGTTGGCGCATTTCATGCTGTGTGCGTGGTTCTTGATCATACGAATACACATCAATCGATTGGTTCTCAACTTCACCCGGTATGGGTGATAACCGTACTACGACCTGGCTGCCTTCCAGGTTTTGCATGATGGTAAAGTAAGGATTGCGCATATCTTCTTGTTCGTAAGTACCTTCAACTAATTCGTAACCTTGCTGGTGAAGGGCGGTGACCACACATTCCGCCATGTTATAACGAAGTTGGGATGATAACACCGTTAACCGCGCCTGGAAAATCGTTTCATCTAAATTAATTTCCAAGGTGCGCAATTGATTATGGATATGATATAAGTCTTCGATTTCTAATTGCCCTGTATCGCGTTGTAGGCTGGTAAGCAGGTTTTTACACTCCCTGGCCAGAATATTATATTTACCTGAAGACCAGAGATTCACGTCGATTGATATACCTAATTGGTTCCCTTCCATATCGATCGCTGGTGCTGATCGATTCAACCGGGCAGTTTCAAAGATCCTTTGAGCTTGGTCAATGAGTGATATTCGTAACAGGTTGTGTTGTTGGATCTTCTCTTCGATTTCCAGGCGTGTGCGGGTTAGCTCACGGAAAACCTGCTGCGCTCCTGACAAGGCCGACTCGCTAAAACCGTTTTCTAAATTGCTATGTGCCTGAGTCAATTCGATCTGTACTTGATCCAGGAATCCCGGGGCGAATTTCTCCATCGGGTAATTGACTGACAAAGCTTGCACTAGAATCTCATCGGAAAGGATAGCAGCTAGGGCTACCTCCTGTTTACTTTGAGCTTCGTTTTCCATATGATGGATAGAAAGCCGTAGGCGACGAAAGGTTTCCCATTGTTTGGCATCCTGTTCTAAAAGCATGGTTTGTACTGCTTGTGATTGATTCTCTAATGCCTGGTTAACTTCTTGCCACACATCTAATGCACTATTCACCTGGTTTATCTGTATTTCTTCTTGGAGGATTTGATAATGATTTGCCAGGTTTAGATTTGAAACTTCCTCAATGACATCCAGTCTTTGATCCATGCCTTGTAAGCTGATTTGATAGGATTGTTGGCGAGCTTCGAAATCCTCGCTGGCTCGTTTCAAATTCTCAATCTGGATCGATTTGATCTTTTTCTGGACATCTTCGTAATCTTTTTCTACCATGCGCAGCCGTTTTTCGGAATCGTGAAGCCGCCGGTAGTCTTCGGAGTTAATTGTGATAGTTGTACGCTTATGCCCACTCACGGAGACCTCCTGTGGTAAATAATTTATTTGTTGTGGAGCCATCCTTTTCGGATTCCGGCATTGCATTCTCAATCCCTTGCTCAATGGCTGTTGATATTTTTTTGGAAGGAATACCAGTGAAGAATACCTGGCCTTCCAGGATGTTTACTTCTATTGAACGAGGAATATTTATGAAATCATAATCTTTTAGCCGATCACTGAGATAGTGAACTGTCTGGTTGGTGCTGCCGCGTAACCCGCAATCGTTGTTGAATTCGGGCAGGTATGGGCCATCGATCAAAACATCGATCTCCTCAATGAGCTTTGGAACACCCGGATTAGGTGGGTGATTTCTGAGCCGCTCCAGGGAATATCCACTGAAGCAAATTACATCCAGATCGCGTTGCAAGCGTAAATGATTCACTAACGTTGCCAGCGCGGAAGCCTGTTCCATCGGCTCGCCGCCGGATAGAGTCAGACCCTGGATGCCTGGGATTGACAGGATGCGTTCGACCATTTCGTCAACCGGTACGATCTGGGCCTCTCTATAATCTTGCCAATCTGGGGACACACAACCCTGGCAGTGAATAGGGCAGCCTTGAACCCATAGTGCGGCGCGCAAACCTTTTCCCAAAGCATAGGTCATGGGATTGAAAGCTGCCACATTGAGCCAATGACCCTCTTGGTAAAGCTCAGGCAGTCTCAAAGTCGGCGTCTGGTCTTCGTATTGGTACATATGTTCTTCTTAGAAAATAAATTATATACCAGAACAATTGTTCTGGCAAGGGGTATTTTTGTTTTTATTTTCTTAACCCGAAAACCGAGATATGGTATATATGAAATTGCACAAGTTCGGTTACAATACACTGAACTGCATCGTTGAGGAATAATATAATGGATAAGGATTTTTCTCCAGACCCGAAAGCGCCGGTGTTGGTAATCGGAGCCGCCGGTACCGATCTTGTGGGTAAATTATCCGGCGACCTACATATGGGCACATCCAACCCCGCCCAGATCCGCATTTCTTTTGGTGGCGTGGGGCGGAACGTGGCCGAAAATCTTGCGCGTCTTGGCCAACCAGTGACTTTGCTCACCGCAGTTGGGACTGATTACTATGGTGATCAATTGCTGGAGCATATTCATCAGGTAGGTATAAATACTGATTATATTTCTCGTTCTCCTTCCAATCCCACCGGCTCTTATCTAGGTTTTATCAATCCTAACGGCGGGCTGCTGGTTGCCTTGGATGATATGCGCGTGATCACTGAAGTTACTTCAGCGTATATCCGCCAGCACGAAAACCTTTTTTTTGAGGCCTCGGCTGTCTTTATAGACGCCAATCTGCCGAAACAAACCCTGCGTACAGTCATATCATTGGCTGGCCGGGCTGGCATACCTGTCTGTGCCGACCCAACTTCTGTTCTGCTTGCTCCCAGGCTTCTACCCTACCTAAAACACCTGGCATTGATCTCGCCAAATTGCGCCGAAGCCGCCGTGCTGACCGGCGAACAAATCACTACCTCACGGCGCCGCGAAGCACTGCAGGCAGCCAAAACGTTGGTAAGCCAGGGTGTGGGGATCGTCATTATTGCATTGGCGGAATCGGGTGTGGTTTATGGAACCTCCGAAACTAGCGGGCATATCCCAGCTATCCGCACAGCCATTGTTGATCCAACCGGCGCCGGTGATGCCTTGACTGCTACCGTGCTGTTTGCACTTTTGAACAATATCCCCATAGACGATGCTGTGCGTCTAGGGGTTTCAGCCGCCTCGCTTACCATTGGTAAGCCGGGCGCCGTTCTAACCGACTTATCCCTAGAAAAGCTTTACGACCACCTGGTGATCTAATGGCCACTTTTCTCCCATCTTCAATTCATCTTAGCCCAACCGTCGAAAAAGCCTTGGAACGCCAAAAGCCTCTGGTCGCCCTGGAATCCACCGTCATCACGCACGGATTGCCATATCCACAAAATCTGCAACTAGCGCGTGACATGGAGCTGGAAGTAATCCAAAATGATGCGGTACCGGCTACCATCGCTGTACTCGATGGGTTGATCTACGTGGGCATGGAGGCTGCTCAACTAGAGCGTCTGTCGACTGAACAACCGGTCTATAAGATTAGCGTGCGCGATTATGCCCCGGCGATCACATTACGCCGCAGCGGCGGCGCCACTGTTGCTGGTACTTTGTTCGCTGCCCAATCTGCCGGGCTGCACGTCTTTGCCACCGGCGGCATCGGCGGCGTTCATCGAGATGCCCCCTTTGATGTGTCCGCCGATTTGCAGCAGATGCAGCGCTCGCCGCTGGTTGTCGTCTGCGCCGGAGCCAAAGCCATCCTTGATCTGCCGGCAACCATTGAGCTTTTGGAAACGCTCGGCATTCCTGTGGTCGGCTACCAAACGGACGAGTTTCCTGCATTTTACTCGCGCCAGAGCGGTTTGCCAGTCGGCGTGCGCCTGGATACACCGCAGGAGATTGCCCAGCTTGCCAGGTCACACTGGGAATTGGGCATGCCCGGCGCGGTGCTGGTGGTCCAACCCCCTCCTGCTGAAAGCGCCCTTGAGCCCGAATTTGTCGAGCAGGCTATTCAGCAGGCGCTGGCAGAAGCGCGCTCCAAAGGCATTCGTGGCCAGGCCGTCACACCTTTCTTACTGCAGCGGGTCAGCGAATTGACCGAGGGGTCCAGTTTGCAGGCCAACCTGGCGTTACTGCACAACAATGCTCGCCTGGCAGCCCAGATCGCTCAATATATTTAACGCGCCGGCAAACTGCCCCGGAGATCCTCATTCAGCCTTGATTATGCTCTGCATAGCTTTCCAAGCGGCTGTCACCTGGCGCGCAGGGCCGGCGCCACTGTGAACCCTTGTTCGCTAAAATGGGGGTCAAACGTAAAGACCGCGCCCAAGCCAACCTGGCGGATGATCTCGAAACTGGTACAGTCCACCAACGAAAGATTACGTCGATTCGCCGCCAGTAAAGCGCTCATTCCCTGCTTGTGAATTTCCTCGTCCACCCAGGCGATTTCAATGACCGGCAAGACATCGCTTTCGAACAGTCTCACTGCTTCAATGCCAAACCTGTGCTGGAGCAGCGTGGTCGTTTCCAGGACAACATAATTACTGCTGAACAGGATCGAATTTGAAGAGAGCAGCCTGTCCCACTGTTGGCTTGCGGCGGCGTGATACTGGTCGTTGGCATTAAGTACTGCCAGGAAGGCAGCCGTGTCCACAAAAAAGGTCATTTATCCAGTGCCTCGGCTAAGTATGCATCGTGATTTTCGGCCATGTCTGGTGGGCCATGGAATCGACCGGCGGCCGCGCTGGCTTTTTGCCGTAAAGCTTCCTGGTCTTTGAGGCCGCCGGTCCGCAGCATCTCATCTAGGCTGATGCGGATCAGCTCGGCGACCGATTTTCCTTCCCTGGCTGCCAAGCGTTTAAGGGCGCGGGCCTGTTCAGAGGTGATTTGGATTTGTGTGCGGATCATAACGGCCTCCTATGATGATGACATTACATCACTATTGCCATTATGATAACACAAACAGCATAACATCGCAAGGCTTGCCTAAGGCGCAGCTCCGCTTTAAGAAAAGCATGGTTTTAGGGTATTGCAGGTGGCTTTGCTACCCTGCAATACCCTAAATTCTCCAAGTTGCTCTCAGTGCGGTTGATTTACGGACGCGCAGTATAGGTGGGGGCGCGGGTCGCCGTTGGCCTGGTTGGCGTGACCGTCTCGGTTGGCAGTCGGGTGATGGTCGGGCGAAGCGTGGGAGTAGGCGGCGCAGGTGTGCGCGTCAGTGTCACCGTCGGTGTCATTGTCGGCGTAGATGTTGGCTTGGGCGTTGATGTCATGGTCGGAAGTGGTGTAGCGGTCGGTGTGCGGGAAGGTGTGTTGGACGGCTTGGGCGTCGGCGTCGTGGTTGGCCCCGGTGTGTTGGTCGGTGTGCGAGAAGGTGTGACGGTTGGTGTGGGCGTCGGCGTGCGCGTGGCAGTTACAGTGGGAGTGTCGGAAGCGGTGGCGGTGGGGGTGCGAGAAGGTGTAACGGTCGGCGTGGGCAGCGGCGTGCGCGTGGCGGTTACGGTGGCGGTGCCGGATGCGGTGGCGGTGGCAGTGCGGCTCGGCTCGGGCGTGGGCGCTTCTCCTTCCACGATAAATCGCCCGGAGATCTTCCAATCCAGCCCAACGAAGATCTGCACCTCGTACTCGCCCGGCAGCCATTCATACGCCTCGGGATTCCAATCGGTGTACCCGATCCCGCCGGAGCCTCCATCCCAGGGCATCGTCTCAAAGTGCATCAGCTCGCCGCCGCGATACCACAAGGCCGTCCATTGGGCGTTCATGCTCATTTGGTCGTAGGTGAAATACGCATACATATGCCCGACCGGGTTGGTAAAGATATCGCTTGGGTCGATCGGTTGATAGTTCTCATCCAGTCCTTGGGCAAAGACCAGCGGGCTGAAGATCGTGCCGGGGTTCGGCGTGACTACGCTCTCGAAGCGCGCCTCGATCGCCAGCGGGATGTGCGGCGTGGGGGTGATGGTTGGCGTGTCGGTTTCAGAAGGGGTGGTAGTAATGGTAGGAGTCAGGCTGATGGTGGGAGTGGTCGTGATGGTTAAGGTTGTGGTTACAGTGGGCGTCAATGTCAGCGTAATGGTAGGCGGCACAAATGTGTAGATTACCGGCTCGGCGAAGCTGTTCAGGATCAGCACCACCGGGATGAGCAGCAGAGAGACCAGCACCATGCGCCAGCCGGCCATCGAGCGATCGCGGCGCATGCGGAAGAACTTCAGCTTGCTGGCCTTGCGGATCGAACGAACACCGTTTAAGAACAGCAGGATGATCGCCACGATCAGTACCGCTATCAGGGTTTGGATTCCGGTGTGGATATCCAGGTCGGGTAATTTCATAATGGCAGATCAGGCCGGGCGCAATCGATCCGGTTCGTTTTGAACCGGGTTGACCAGTTCGCCGATCCCCTCGATGCTTACCGTCACCGTATCTCCGGCTACTAATGGGCCAACGCCGGCCGGTGTGCCGGTCATGATCACGTCTCCCGGTAAGAGAGTCATCACAGACGAAGTAAAGGCCACCAGGTGGTTGACGCGAAAAACAAGGTCGCGGGTAGAACTCATCTGGCGCATTTCACCGTTAACGTGGCAGGTGATCATGGCATCCGCCGAATCGAATTGGGTTTCTACCCAGGGTCCCAGGACGCAAAAAGTATCGAAGCTTTTGCTGCGTGTCCATTGTCCGTCTCTGAGCTGCAAATCGCGGGCAGTCACATCGTTACCGCAGGTATACCCGAAGATGTGATCCGGCGCCTGGTTCGGTTCGATCCAGCGCGTCTTGCGTCCAATGACTACCACCAGCTCGGCCTCATGGTGAACGTTCTCGGACTGGGGGGGCAGCAGGATGGGGGCCTGGTGGCCAATGACCGCTGAGGGCGGCTTGAGAAAGAGCAGCGGCAGATCGGGTACTTCGGCCTTGTGCTCTTGGGCATGCCCCACGTAATTGCGCCCCACGCAGACGATCTTGCTGGGAAGCACAGGCGCCAACAGGCGCACGGAGGCCAGCGGTATATCCGCCTCCTGGCGGCGGTATTCGCCAAATGGATCGCCATCCAGTGCGCCGACCATGTCTTCGTGCACCCAGCCGTAACGGGGTTCTTCGTTCTTCACTTGGTATCGGATAAAACGCATGCTCATTCTCTCCAGTTTTTAGGCCATCTCAGGGTTAATTTGGATGCGGTTGTTCAGTTCATCGATGGCTTGTTCTGCCCCGGCAAAGCGCTCCGGGAAACGCCAGCGCAGCGCCTGCGCCAGGACAACGATCAATGCCTCGATTGTCACCATGCCAGAGATGATCGAGAGGTGTGATTGGGCCGCCAGGACGATCTCGGCTGAACGGCCAGAAGGCAGCGAAGCCGCCCCCACGATCGCGGCCGTTGGAATATCTTTTTTGCGTGCTTCGCTCAATGCATTGGGAATATAAGAGGAATGCCCGGAAATGTCGATTGCCAGGATCATATCCTGAGTAGAAGCGGAGTGCACCGTGCGCGCCAGGTCGATGGCGCCAGAGCGGGCGATAAAAATGGGGAAGCCGCCCTGCTCGAGCAGGTACACCAGGTTATAAGCGGCCGGCTGAGAAGGCGCGTCTGCCAGGACGATGATACGCCGGGCGCTGCCGAGCGATTCGACCAGCCTGGCGAGCGCCTCGATATCCAACGAGATGCGAGTTTGTTCCAGGTCACGCGCCAGTTCGCGCACCGTGTCTACCGCCACGCCCGAAATCGATTGAGATACTTCCGCTTCGAGCGGCCGGATGAGCAAGTCATTCTTGACCTTTGAACGGATCTCGCGCTGCAGTTCTGGAAATCCCTTGTAACCCAGGTGCTGAGAAAAACGCACCACCGTGGCTGCATCCAGGTTTAGCACGTGAGCCAGTTCGCTGGCGGTCATGAAAGAAGACTCCACGTAGGAGTCAAGTAAGAAATCGGCCAGCCTGGCAAAGCTCTTGGACATACCCGTTCGCTCGCGACGTATCCGATCCTCGTAGGACATACCTGCGCCTCCTAAATATAGTTCCTCCTTCAAAGTGTATCATAGGAATAAAAATAATTGCAAATGATATTGAATGCCAACCTGTAATATTCATAAAGAATAGGTCTTCTTCGGATCTGGTATGTCATTGTTATACTGAGTTGGATCCAACAGGTATACTCGTGTACGGGGAGACC
>CAZVRZ010000013.1:45161-55876 GCA_964629965.1 uncultured Anaerolineaceae bacterium | reverse complement strand
ACCGCCCAAAAGCCTTGAGGAACGCCATAACCCCGATAGGCGCCTGCGGGCGGATGGTTGGTGTAAACAACATCCGCATAAAAGCGTATGTTCGGAGTCTGGCGATAAACATCATCACCTACGTAGAGAGCCATCGCTTTATGCCCTGTATTCCCAGTGACAGTTAATGCGTGACAACCATAAGCGCCGGTGTCTGTAAGCACATACATAGCATTCGCCGTAAGCGTGCCATCCTTCTTCACGCCTGTCTTCATATGGATATGCATGGGATGTCGAGAGCGCGAAGCTATGAACTCCTCATCACGAGTGTATTCATAAATAACCGGCTTTCCGGTAGCAATGGTTAAATGGGCAGCCACATCTTCAACCATCACTTCTTGTTTTCCCCCAAAACCCCCGCCGATCCTCGGTTTGATGACTCGAATACGCTTAACTGGCAGCCCAAGCACCGGCGCAAGCATTCGACGAGCATGAAATGGCACCTGAGTACTGGTGCGGATTACTAAACGATCGTCCTCATCCCAATAAGTAACCACAACGTGTGGTTCAATATGGGCCTGCTGAACTTTCGGGACCTCATAATTTTCTTCAACAACGAAATCTGCTTCTGCAAAACCTTTATCAACATCACCTATGTCAATAAGGATTCTTGCTGCCAGGTTCTTGCCAGGATCCGACTGGTCAAAGTTCTTATACTCCGCTTCATCATGCAAAATAGGAGCATCTGGCTGCATAGCTTGCTTTGGATCTAGCAAGATTGGAAGAGGTTCATATTCTACATCAATTAAATCAAGTGCTCTTTGAGCAATCTCTTCAGATTCTGCTGCAACAAATGCCACTCTATCGCCAACAAAACGCACCTTTCGATCGAGTGAAAAAGTATCTAATGGACCAGGGATCGGGTCGGATTGACCCGCAGTGGAATAGATCACGCGAGGGAGATCCTCCCATGTGAGCACGGCTGCTACACCCGGCAAAGCCTTTGCCTGACTGATATCAATGTGGAGGATACGAGCATGAGCATAAGGGCTACGTAAAACTTTCGCCACCAACATTCTCCGCTGATCGACATCGGCAGTAAAAGCAGGCTTCCCCTGCACCAATTTCACTGCATCAACCTTGATTTCAGGCTTACCTATACTTTTTAAAGACGGATGGCGCTGGGTGGAAAAAGAAGGTTCTACATTTTCTCCTCGCATCAGGGCTGCGGCGCGCAACACAGCCTGAACAGGTTTGAGGTATCCTGTACAACGACATAAAACGCCAGATAAAGCCTCTCGCACTTCTATTTCGGTTGGATTAGGATTCTGCTCTAATAGATGTTTTGCGACTAAGATTTGTGCAGGGGTACAATAACCACATTGAACAGCGCCTATTTCAGCGAACGTCTGCTGCAGTGGATGAAGTCCACCCGTTGTTTTCCATCCCCGAGAAGGATGCTCTCCTAATTCTTCGATCGTTTGGATTCGGTGGCCCTCAGCTTGAGCTGCCAACAACACACAGGAGTTTACTGGCTTGCCATCCACCAGCACCGAACAGGCACCACATTCACCTGTTTCACAGCCATGTTTTACTCCCATGTAACCGAGACCGCGCAAAGAATTCAAAAGCGACTCGCCTTGCGACACTTCGATTTCATGCCATGTTCCGTTCACATTAAGGCGAACGTACATTATTCACCTCCTCATGATCAAGAACTCCTACATGTAAAAACCGGTAAGCACTACAAAACTTTCAACAGTTTCAAACGGTTCTGACAATCTATGTTAGCTGCTTGGATTGCCTCGTGAGAGCCCAATACAGTAACACGACCGTGTTCGCTGACTTTTGCTAATATTGCGCCGAAATGATGAAAATCTTCCAGGGTTGTTGAGAGTATTTCATCTCGCATTTGCTGGCGGCACTCATCCGTAAATCCTACCAGGCGACGCAGCAATGCAGTATATCCTTTAGCGTCTGGTAATTGATAAGCATCCATATTTCCTATTGCACCTATGATACTCTTGGTCAGTTCCTGGCTGCTCAATCTACCCTCATCCAATTGTTGTAAGAATGTTGAAGTCTGATCATAATTCGTCAGAGTGGTTGAGATGTTGGGATCGCGATAAGATAGATAGGAAAGAACACCCGAGCGATGATCAAAGAGACAAAAACACCCATAAGCACCTCCTTGGACGCGCACTCGCTCCCACAACCAGGTTGCACCCAGGAAATTCGTTATCACATCAATTGAACCATGCAGCTTATAGCCCATCTGGTACAAATTAGCCCCCTTCGCCACATAATTTACTTGTGCGGGGATAGTTAATCCTTCACCATCAGGAAGCAGTTGATATTGCCAGGTTATCTTTTCAAATGGCTTCCCGGGTAATTTTCTCAAGAAATCCATCAATTGAGGTAGAAATACGTGCTGTCCTTGGTGGTCCACAGTAAGATTCAAAAGCATGCTGGAACGATTTACTAGAATCTGACGTATCTTCTCTAAGTGCCCTAATACCGATGCCCAATCTTTTTCAATTAAGGCGCCAAGCTCGCGTAAAAAGGTAAGGTAACTAATACCGCTAATTTTTTCGGCAGCCCAGCCGGCCTCATCAAATTGTGCTCGCAAACGAAGGTTTACCATACGGTGACCTGCCGGAGCCAGGGACGCCTCCATATCGGCTTTTTCCTCCAATACGATTTGCCGGAACCGTTCGGGGTTATTTAAATTCGCGCTAAGAAGAACATCCTTTAAGATACTCAACAATTCTCCAGCCTGATCAATGGTCGCTTTACCGCGTAAGAACAACCAGGCAGCACATGGTCTTGCAAAAACATCATTATTACCCATCCTGGCGGCAACAAATGTGGCTGGTTGTATACCTCCGGTAGTGCGGCCAATTCGTTGCGAAAGTTGAACAAAACTCTCCTTTTCTGTTCCCATTTCCAGCAAAGCTCGCCCAAACAAGGTGGCATAGGATATCAAATCACTAGGTAAAGTATGGATATCTAATCCCAGATCCAGATATACGATACCATTTGTGAACAAATCGTGAGACAAAAGTGTTGTCTCATCGATATCCATTTCGCCCGAAGGGATATTCTTTACTTTTTTATCAAGATCATCTAAAGAGAGAACCGGGATCTTTGCCAAGTCTTCAGGTGAATCGGGCTCTCCCTGACGCTTTTTGAGTTCCTGCATATTCTCAAAAATACCATTTATGTCAGCCGGCGTCATAGATTGGCGCATGCGCGCCAGGCGATCTTGTTCAGCCTGGGTTTCACGCTGACGTAGATCAGGATCGGGTTTAAGCAAAACCGTAACGCGGTGTGGGTTATTTTGTAATTTCGATGAAATCAAGTTCTCAAAATAAGGCTCGCCCGCACCAAGGTGCTTTTTAATGGCTGTCAATGGCGCGTCAAATGCCAACGGCATGAACGGATCTCCATCATGTAACCAGGTCGTTAAAGCTCGCAACATTAACAATAAACCGCGTGGGTAATGCCCGGCATTATTTTCACGTAAACGGAATTCTATTGTGTTCATCGAAGCAGCTACAGTACCCGGATCGATTCCATCGCGAGCAAGTTGATCCAGTCCTTCGATAATCAAATTCTCTACCTGCGGACTATCATCAATAGAAATCCCCTTCAAGCCGGTAGAGAAATAAGGTTGCCGCAAATCATCTTCTAAACCAACACCTATCAGATCTTCACCCAGTCCAGAATCGATCAACATTTTTCGCAGCGGCGAGGCCGGTGTCCCAATAAGAATATGGGTCAAAACGTGCAAACCAAGGATCTCTTCAGGATCGCTTCGTTCAGATAACATCCAACTGGTGGTCTGCATATATTTTTTCGCCAGATTATCTTGCTTTTCTTCGCGACTAACCTCATAAGGAAATTCAAGCCTGCTGGGAGATTCGAATTTCGGTCTTAAGGGAACAGATGAACTTACCTTGATACGTTCATAACCATCAAGGTATGCCGCCATCCGCCGTAAACGTTCTTCGGGGTCGTCA
The DNA here is from genome assembly GCA_964629965.1 of uncultured Anaerolineaceae bacterium. Classification (GTDB taxonomy): domain Bacteria; phylum Chloroflexota; class Anaerolineae; order Anaerolineales; family UBA4823; genus CAZVRZ01. The sequence continues at coordinate 51,875 of CAZVRZ010000013.1, read as the reverse complement.
TCGCCATAAAAGAAAATATAAGAATTCGATGGGTGATAATAGGTTTGATGAAAATGGATAAATTGCTGGTAGGTTAATTGGGGGATATAAGCCGGGTCGCCGCCAGAATCGACGCCATAAGTATGGTCGGAGAACAATGATTGCTGCACCAATTTATACATTAAATTTTCTGGCGACGAATAGGCGCCTTTCATCTCGTTGTAAACCACTCCCTTGTAATTCAGGGGCGAGTCAATGTCTGCTAATTCGTAATGCCAGCCCTCTTGTTGGAATGTAGACGATGTGATCAAAGGATGCAAAACAGCGTCCATATAAACATCAATCAAATTATAAAAATCCTGTAGATTTTGACTGGCAACCGGATAAGTGGTTTTGTCCGGGAAGGTAAGGGCATTTAAAAAAGTATTCAAGGAACCCTTCATTAACTCCACAAAAGGTTCCTTGACCGGATACTTATGTGAACCACATAAGACGGAATGCTCCATAATATGTGGCAAACCAGTCGAATCTGCTGGCGGCGTTCGAAATGTAATACCAAAGACCTTATTCTCATCTGTATTAACCAGAGACAAGAGGCGAGCGCCCGTCTTAACATGGTGATATAGATAAGCCCAAGTATTTAATTCTGGTATATTCTGTTCCTTGAGTAACTCAAACCCATAAGATTGCATCGTCATAACTCCCTAAAGCCATTTCTTCCTATACCACAATCCGATTATGACCGGTTGATATCATTAATTGAATTGCTGAATACAGCGAATTGCCAGCTTCTCAGCCACATCGCTGCGGTAATCCGCGCCGGCCCATTCGTCAAGGGCTTGTGAACAAGCTTCTCGAATTGCATATTGGATACCTGACTCTTCTGGCCCATCCATAGCCAGAGTCGGGTAACTGCCAAATCCTCCAACCACCACCCGTGTACGTCTAGAGGGCCAACGAGCTATAGCAACACAAATGATAGGTAAATCTGCAGGGGTTCTGGCTACGTATTCGTATGCCAGTTGTGCACGAGATGAATATTTTACCTTTGTAACCAGGCATCCTGGAAGATATTCATCTCGTATAGGGAGCAAATTTCCCAACGTTATACTACCGCTGGGTTTATCGACATGCTCATATTCCAAAACTGCATCTAAAGCCAACATCGCGGTCGCCAATGGCGACCTACCATCTGAAGCGATTAGCGTCCCCGCTATTGTAGATATTTGACGAATATTATAGGATGCCTGATGGCAGATCGATCTCTTTAAGGCAGGTGAAATATCAGGATGTTCAGATAATGACTGTAAAACGACCGCTGATCCAATCGTCCAAGTTGCCATCGATCTTCGTATTTGATCAAGTCCCAATTTCTGTACATCTACTACAGCTACAGGTACCTTCGACGGTCGATTCAAATAAGTTCCACCTCCCATTGGCACCGTGCGAGGCTCTGAGCGCGTCAGTAATGCCAGTGCAGCACTAATCGATTCGGGGCGATGATATTCGAGAATCATATCTACTACCTCTTCATGCTTCCTGGGTATCCCGTGGGTATACTTTCCAGCCCGAAGAATCTAAGTCGACTCCACTCAATGTTTCTGCAGGGATATCGATCAATAAAGCATCCGCCTCAGCCAAGAGTTGGTCTCCATCGAAGAGTTGCGCAGAGGCATACGCCATGCGACCCTTACTCTTGCCCGCCGTTCCAACCAGGCGTAATTGTCTTCCTATCGGCACGTTATGGCGATAGCGTATCTCGAGCTTTGCGGTATACATAAAACGTGGCGAAGACACATTATCTTTACTGCCGTTATACATGTGGGAACGTCCAGCTGTTTCATCCAACATAGCAGCAACAATCCCTCCATGCACGACTCCTGGATAGCCCTGGTATTGTTCTGGCACGGTATATTCGGCAACTACCTTTCCTGGTTCAGTATTATAAAAACGCAAATGCAAACCGAAGGAATTCGCCAGACCACAGACAAAACACTGAAGAGCATTGGGTTGTAATGTAAGCATTGTTATACTCCGGGTAGATTTCCGACATTATACTCTAGGTAGTTACCTGAGACTAAATACCAAAATCACCGCACTGCAAATGTATCAATTAGCAATTTCACATTGCCACCCACCGGATACAAGATAGGGCAGGTGCAACCCCGCTTGCAGTATTCGTCCACTTTTGCACGAGCCTCTACGGGAGTGCCCGAAGCCGTAATTCGATAGATTAGTTCTTCAGGTACAAGGTGTTTGGCGCACTGGATTTGTTCTTTAGTGGCAGGCCACCCTAGAATTGATCTAATTCGTGCAACCACATCAGGTGACACGCCTGAAGCCTGGGCAATGTGTGGCTGTTGCGCCAGGTATTGGGTAAGCAGCATCCGGGTCGAGTCAATAGCCTTATCGTGATCATGATCAACAGAACAAACAATTAATTGTGGGCGATCAATCTGATCTAATACCCGCCCGACTTTACTCGCACCGCTATACAATAGTTCTAATGCTCGATCGTTATATTCTGGGGGAACACAATAATTGAGAACAACTCCATCCGCAATTTCCCCGGTCAATTCCATCATTTTATCGCCAGTCGCTCCGATCATTATGGGTACTTGACGAGGTTCGCGACGACCATGGACTACATCCAGTTCTATATCATCTACCTGAACAAATTCGCCATGAAAAGTCACTCTTTCCATATTCAGCAAGCGACGAAGAATAAGAACCGTTTCTTTCATAGCTGTTAATGGTTTACGTCTATCAATTCCTACATTTCTGGCTAAGGGATCCCACCAGGCACCAATACCGCAGATTATACGGTTTGGCGCAAGATCATCAAGCGTTAGAAAAGTTGCTGCTAAAAGTCCAATGTTCCGAGTCCAGTTATTAATCACACCAGAGCCCACTTTAATCTGGTTTGTAACTGCGGCATAAGCCGCCATTGGCACGATGGCATCACGCACCAACCTGGATTCTGCCTGCCAAACAGCCTCAAAACCATGCTCTTCCGCGTAACGGACATATTCCAATCCATCTCGCAAATCATGAGAATCTTGTAAATACAATGCGACTCTATTCCCCATATAGCCTCCAATCGTGGGTATCAAATACTATTCTTATAAACATGATATGGTATTATCTCCTGCTCGTTTGCTGCCTCTCGGATTTTCTTTGCCACATATTCTAGGTCGGCTGGGGTGTCAATATCAACTTCGATTGACGGCAATTGAAAAATTTCTAAACGCGCTCCTGCATTCCGGGCTGCCTCGCAATGCACAGAAAATGAATCTCCACCAAAAGAATAACGAATTAAACCTGCTGGACAAACCAACAAAGTATTTGTGCCTTTTATGTGCCGATCCGGGGCTATGGCTACAACAGGCGGGGTCGTGGTCGTATACGCTGCTGCTATTTTTCGTATATCCTGGGCATCAATCATTGGTAGATCAGCTGGTACGATCATTATACCTAATGCGTTGTAACGCTTAACAACATCGGTGGCACGTTCTAATGCCATATTTAGGTCAAAACGGCTGTTTTCTAATAATGTGCGCGCACCTCGGCTGCGCGCTAACGCCAATGCTTGCGGATCCCGGCTGGTAACTAATACATGTTCAATCTCAGGTACAGTGCTTAAAACATCAATTGTATTTTCTAGTAAACACCGATTTAGGGCCGCTCGATCTTCATCCGACAAAGCATCAGACAAGCGCGATTTACCACGCGCAAAAGGCTTAATGGGAATTACTGCCCACAATGTCATAACAATTCACCCTCAGAATATATCATGGTAAGTATCTCATCTGCAAATCGACAACGATCCTGCTCAGATTTCATGATCGTATCTAATGCCATCACATTAATCCCTAAGTTGCTCGCTACACCGATATAACTCTTATCCACTTTATCCAGTACAAAATCAGTTACCAGATCAGCATAATGCTCGGCTACGACCAACGGCGATGGGGTAAATCCTAATTCTACATACATTTTTGCGGCCGGTCCTTTGATGGTCTTTCCACCTATGATAGGTGAAACAGCAACCGTTCTCCGCCCTTGGTTTCGACGCGCCTTGATCGCATCACGGATTCCTGGCACAGACAGTATTGGGTCAATGCTAACCCAAGGATTTGATGGGCCAATGATTAGCAGGTCGGCCTGGATAATCGCAGGCAATAAACCAGGAGCCGGCCTGGCCCGTTCCACTCCATCAAAGCGGAAACCCCTGACGCGAGGTTGGCATTGGTAATGCACAAAGTATTCCTGAAAAGATAGTTCGCCATCATCGCTTATAACCATTGTTGGAACAGGGTTATCGCTCATTGGCAACACGAACGGATTCACCTGCCATGTTTGACAAAAATGACGGGTTACCTCACTGAGCGTTTGCCCTGCTCGTAACCGACGGGTTCTCTCCAGGTGGGTTGCCAAGTCCCGATCCCCTACACGGAACCAGGTTGGACTATTTAGAGCTGATAGTGCTCCCAAAACATGCCAGCTTTCTTCCGCCAGCCCCCATCCGGTGATCCGGTTCGCCATGTGCGCTAGCGTGTAACAGACAGTGTCCAGATCAGGGCATATTTTTAAACCAAAAAGCTCAAAATCATCGCCTGTGTTAACAATAACGGTCAGGTTTTCCAATTGCACCACCTGGGAAAGACCATCAGCCAGGCGAGCGCCGCCTCCCCCTCCAGCTAAAACCACTATACGGCCTCTACTCTTCTCTATTAATGGGTTGTTCATTTCCATCTACAAAAAGCGCCACATCAGATATCGATTTTCTTTGTCTGGGTTCTGGCAATTTCGCTGGATAGCCTGCCAAAATTAAACCTTGTGGTTCCCAATTGTCAGGCAAGGCAAGTGTTACTCTTACTACACAAGGTGCAAACAACGGAGCACACATCCATACTGCACCTAACCCTTCAGCATGGATCGCCAACATTAATGACAACCCCGCCATAGCAACGCTCTGAACGGCCATATGATGCTCCAGGCTTTGGCGATGCTCATCCAGATACGTATCTGCATTCGCAACGTCCAGGCATACTACGATACCTAACGGTGCATCACAAATGCGTCGATAAGATCGATCAACCAATTCGCGAATTGTCGCTTCCGACTTACCATCTATCGCCAAATCCTTCTCAAAGACCTGCGACATTCCTTTCGCCAGGAGATCCATCGATGATAATGTTTTCAATATGACAAATCGCCAGGGTTGGCAATTATGCGCCGAGGGCGCCCAGAGAGCAGTCTCCAATATTCGCTGAAGAACATCGTCAGGAACGGGTCTGTTACAAAACCGACGGACCGAACGGCGAGAACGCAGGATTTGGTGTACCGATCCTTTATCGATATTGAACATATCAATCTGTTATGCTATCCTAAAGCAAACCGATAACATTCTCCATTCTTATCGATCAACGGATTCTGCCCAATCACAGCCAAATTACGTATCTCAAATTCCCATAGCACTGGTTGGGCAGCCAAAAGCTTCATGGCACAGATAAATTCTGTTATTGTTCCTTCCACTGCCAAGGTAATATGAGGCACCCAAAATTCAGGCGAGTAATAGTTAACGGAATTATATCCATATGGGGTAATCAATTCCCATAATCTTTGGTGAAATTCGAGTAAAGATCTATCCTTTACCAAAGCCAAATAGATAACCAAATGCTCACCTATAAATACACCTAGCCCAGATGTGCGCACAATAAAAGGTTTGCTGGCAGTACAAAACTCTTTTAGCAATGGTACTAACATCTCCTCATTATAACTCTCTGCAAGGTGCCAGGTGAAGTGTGGAATGGGGTAATTTTGGATACCAGCCAAACTACATTCGTTTTCCAATAATTTCCATATTCCCCTCACATCGGATTCCTGCTCGTTTTCGAGAATAGTAGCTATGCCATCCATAATCCTACCGAAACATATCGTATTCTTCTGGGCGGATCAATTCTGACAATGAACCTTCCCTCAATGAATATGGGAAGCCTCTCACATGCACTACAGGTGTTCCTTCGGCCGCCTGTCCCATTACGAGCGAAGCAGCGGCCGCCAATTCATCAGCAGCTGCAATTTGCGTTACCCGTAGATTATATCCAAATAGATCTGGTTTTCCTCTCATGTCCACCAATCCCGGCAAACCAGATAATCCAATTACCGCTCCAACAACTCCTAAACGCCAGGCGCGTCCATGCGAATCGATGATCATCACTCCTAACCGCACCCCGGTCAAATTTTCGAGGCGTTTCCGCAATTCATATGCTGAAGCGTCAGGGCACTCGGGAAGCAATAGCACCCACTCTTCGCTCCCAATATCTTCCTCGCCAGAGACATTAGAGTGATCAATACCTGCATTCGCACAAATGAATCCAAGACGATGCTCTACAATGATCGTACCCGGTCTGGTTCGTAAAACATTCTTGCTTTCTTTTAGGATCAGCTCAATTAACCGAGGGTCTTTCTCGACCTGCAAAGCCAATTCTTGTGCACGAAGAGAAGGCTTGACTTGCGCCAGGTTCACCAATCGATCTTCAGATTTAGAAACGATCTTCTGAGCCAAAACCAGGATATCGCCATCTTGAAGGGCAAGCTTCATTTTCTCAAGCGATTGTAAGACAAGTTGCGACAGGTCATCTCCTGGCTTTATCATCGGGATGCCTGCAAGGGGTGTCAAAGTCAAAACCATGATCAGGCTTGTCTGCCAACCTCCAAGCCAGCCACACT
>CAZVRZ010000013.1:0-45151 GCA_964629965.1 uncultured Anaerolineaceae bacterium | reverse complement strand
CTGATACTGGCTGTTTTTGAGTCATAATACTTATTCATACTAATTAGTAGCGCGGTTAGTCCTTCAACCACATTTGCATTATCCAATCCTCCAGCATAAAATGCTCGCATACCACTATCCTGAGCTAATCGAATCACTTTTTCAACCGCTTCCAAATCATCTCCACAAACCAAAACATCTGTTTGAAGGGATTTGCCGATGTGCCTTTTCAAAGCATGCGCTGGTACATTTTGAAATGCCGCCACCACTCGGACGCGTTCTCCCAGAAGTTCTTGAGCGCGCCGCGCTGCTGAAGGAGGCTCTGGTGGTTGAGGACTAAGATAATCAACCCTGGCAGTTGCGTCCACCAGGATCTTACCTTGCAGAGCGTCCTTAAGACCATATAATGCATCCAGATGAGCAGATTGAACAACCGTGAGAACACTTATTTCAGCCTGGCGAGCAGCTTGTTCATTTTCCATCCCACGGATCTCAGGAGATGAAAAGCCTAGTTGGGCAAGCTTTTGATTTAACTCCGCTGCAGTCAATTGAGCTTTTTGAACCTGGCGGGATCCAATCAATATCGAATATCCGGCTGATGCCCAACGCATAGCAAGGCCCGGGCCTTCTTTACCAGTTCCTCCCAAAATAGCAATAACGGGTCTCTGTGAAGAGTCGTTTGGCATTTTTTACCTCCAATCAAAATTATCGTAGTATATTATTCTTTTGGTGTAAACTGTTGATAACGATCCCAGATTTCAGGCGCCAAGCGACGCGCTTGAGCCGCAATTGCTTTCTCGTCGAGATGGAGCAATATCCGATCGCGCATTAATATTCTACCCGCAACCATGGTAGTCGTTATCATACTCTCATGGAAGCCAAAAACTATATGCCAGGGTAAGTTTTCAGGTGAAACAGGTGTGTAAGGATGGTAATCAACCAATATCAGATCGGCGTGAGCGCCTTTCTGTAAAATCCCTATTGGAGCTAAAGGAAAATAAGTACTAGCCAGGGCAGCATTATGATAAACCGCCATACGGAAAACATCATTTGCCGACATCCGCCTGGGATCGCGATTCCACAACTTGTGCGCCAGGTAAGTCATTTTGGCTTCTTCCCACATGGCATTTGAGAATCCATCATTTCCCAGCCCGACGCGCACACCCGCGCGCAACATCGCTTCCACCTGGCCAATTCCAACTGCATTGTTCATATTGGAGCGCGGTTGGTGAGTAACCCAGGTACCACTCTCGGATAACAATTGAATTTCACGAGCATCAACGTGCACGGCGTGGACAAATATACTCCGTGGGCCTAACATATCAAAAAGCGCCAGGCGATCTACCACCCGTGTTCCTGATTTCGCCAGGCAGTCGTATTGGTCTGCTTCCGATTCGGCCACATGGATGTGAAAGCCGATATGATCCGGGCACAACTCCCGGCAATTTTTCAAAGTTTGATCCGATAATGTTAGACTGGCGTGCAATCCAAACGTAGCCGCAACCCGTCCATTAGCTATCTTTTCTCGACAGCACCGTTCGATAAAGCGTAAATTCTCCTTGATGCCATCCTGAGCGCCTTTAGATCCGTTGCGATCTGTTACTTCGTAACATAAGACAGCCCGTAAGCCCGCCTGATCCACAACATCAGCAATCAGATCCAATGAGCCGGGAATCGCATTGGGTGAAGAGTGGTGGTCAATCAAAGTGGTTGTGCCGTGCCGGATGGCATCAATCAAGCAGACATATGCCGAATATCGAATAGCATCTTCATCCAAAGCAAGATCAAGAGGCCACCACAATTTTTGTAGAATTTGGGAAAAATCTTCGGGAGCAGAACCCGCAATCGCCATACCGCGGGCAAACGCACTATAAAAGTGAGTATGCGCACAAATGTTTCCTGGCATAACATATTGACCATGCGCATCCAATTTTTCAACATCGGAATAACGTGCAAGTAATTCGGAATTTGCTCCCATGTCAGCAATACAACCATCTACAATAAGAAGGGCCTGGTCCGCCAAGATGCGATTGGGCTCCTCGTAGGTTATCAAATTAGCATTCGTGATTAACATATCCGATTGCCTTCCAGAATATAATCATGCAAGCCAGTTTGCCTGAAAACAGAATACTGGAGGTATTTTAGACGGTTCCGGGGCCACAAATACCTCCAAAATCCTGATCTTAAACTCGTGTTAATTATATAATGCAAAGACAGTTTTTTATAGATGGTTTACAAGGATGTTTGGCATGATAAAAATATTCGCATTGACAACGCGCGGGATCGAATCAATCAGTGCAGACGAAATGTCCAGGTTAGCAGGTATGACGATACAACAGGTTACTTATCGTAAAATTTTTGCTGACTACTTTGGAGGACTGGCTGCACTAGAGAATCTACAGACAATAGATGATATTTTTCTGGAAATTGCCAGATGGGATGGCATTGTACGGCAACGGAGCGCCCTAGAATGCATCCAAACTAACAGCGCGCACCTAAATCTCGATACTGCGATAGCACTGCTTTCATCACTAAGGGGGATTGCAAAACATCCCAGCTTATCCATTACGGCCAACTTTGTGGGAAAACGCAACTACAATACTGAAGAGATCAAAGAAGCTGTCTGGCAAGGTTTAGCGCCTCATTATGCATGGAATTATCTACCAGAAGAACATAAAACCGATATCAATCTTCGCCTGTTCATCGAACACGAACTAGCCTGGATAGGTTTACGGGTAGGAGTCAATCCTCTATACAAACGGCCATACAAGCATACCCACGTAACAGGATCGCTAAAGCCGCCAGTAGCTGCAGCGATGGTGCGCCTGGCTTTTCCGGCTTATGGAGGCATATTGTGCGATCCCTGTTGCGGCGCTGGCACGATCCCCATCGAAGCAAGTGCAGGAGGGCTGTGCACTTTGGGTGGCGATATTGATCCGGGTGCGTTACAGGCAGCTCACGCAAATGCCCGAGAGGCGAACCTTGAACTAACTTTCCAGTTATGGGATGCTCGCCGCCTGCCTTTGGCAAATGAGTGCATCGATGGTGTGGCGGTCAACCTGCCATGGGGCCGTCAGGTGGCAATTAACAACGATTTATCTTCCTTCTACCATGAAACGATCAACGAAATTGTAAGAATTCTTAAGCCCAACAGGCGAGCTGTGTTACTGACCAGTTTGCCTGAATTGATCATCCATCAGCAACTGAGCTTAATAGATAAAAGGGAGATCAGTCTATTCGGGCAAAACCCCTTCCTGGTAGCTTGCGAGAGACATTGATCGAATCAATTACTAGAGACTTATTTCATTACGGCAAAGGGAATATATAACTCTCGTTAACTGCGGTTACAAGAACCCAAGCTCCATTTTGGGAAAAAAGTACACGCGTCGCTTCCGAAATTTCTCCTAGTATCATTGGCTTTGCATTCTTCTGGCTGGCATCCCATATCATTAACCTGCTAGAAACAACGCCTTTTTCTTTTCCAGACACCGCGATCCAATGACCATCACGACTCACAACTCCGGCTTGCATTTTCCGCACATCCATATCCGTCACCAGAGGAATAGTACCAGTTTTTGGTTGTGAAAGGTCAAAAAGGACACCATCTCTTTCTTCAATCACAGCCAACCACATTCCTTGGGTATCAAAATACAATTTCCAGATTGCAATAAAAGACTGCCACGAGAATGTTCTACCCGAATCATTCAATGCCCAGAGCGTTATCTGATCTTGACCATAAATTGCAGCAAACCACTGAACACAGGGTTGTTCTAAGTCACATGGAGGGGAAAACTGAACATCGTAGAACTCAAATGCAGTTATTCCCAACGATCTTTTTGAGGTTGCAAGCTCTGTAGAAGTGAGGTCATAAAGCCAGCTCTGCCCATCCTGATCCAACTGAAAAAGCCACCTACCTGACTCATCCAACTCCCATGAAGTTATCGCACTGACATCTTGTCCCCATACGGATAACTCAACAGTATGGGATCCAATCGCCCCTTTGCTATTCTCCAGGCTCACGAAAGCAAGAGATGAACCATCTGGCCTTTGCAATAATAACCAGCGCTCAGCATAACTAAAAGCAATGAATTTATTATTGGGCAACCGCAGGATGGGCGCATCTTGTGGGTCGTTTAGATCCCAGATCATTACATCGGAGGTTTCAACGACCAGCCAATGCCCACTATTACTAACAACGATCTTGCTCTGAGGCGTAACATCATCGATGTGGAGAGTGCGCGAGAAAATCGGAGTTATCTGTAATTCCGGAGCAGGCCATTGCCACATTTCTATCTGAACTTTTGAATCGCCAGAATCATATATCCTTCGCAGTTCAGCTACAGTGCCATCTAAAATCTGGCAACCTCCATCTACAAATCCAAGCTCTAAAGGGGGAGAGATTTCATCCGCTTGTGGAGGCCAACTCAAATGATGCAAGCTTCTGTACCGTTTCACCAGTAAACCCTGGTCGCCCGGCAATACCTTGAGCAAGTTGCCATCCAACACAATCATATACTCTATTTCACGAGCGCCAGGAATTTGAGGAGTCTGAGTTGCGGTTGGGACAAGTGCAGTTTTGGATGGGTTGTTTTGGCCTAATGACGATGATGGAATTTCAGTGATAACGATTTTATCACCTTCAGCCACAAACGCTTGATCATGATACCGGCGACAAGCAACGAGCACAGTAAGCGCAAAAAGCATCAAGATAACGAGTGAGGGGCGCGATGATCTATTCTTCGATTTAGGCATAATTATTATCCATTCGAATATAGACGCTCGAACTTATTCGTTTGTTCCTGGTTTGAAATCGGAATTTGATCTATTTATCCGTCATGATCTTCCACCACGAAACCCTGGCATCATTTGTCAGAATATAAAGCCTTCCCAGCGGGTCAAAAGCCATATCATACACAAACCCACTGGCGGATATTTGGTCAGAATAGCTGGCATCGGGTCGATAGATCTTAATATCATTCCAATCGCTAAGATAAAGTGATCCCCAGTTATCAGCAGCAATATCATAGATCCATTCTGAAATTTCATCATCCTCATCATTAACTTTATAAAAAACGGAACCCGACTTGCCATCCGAAGAATATTTCACAACAACGCCCTGCGTAGAGCATAAGGCATAGATATTTCCCGGGTTATCAACGGCTACCTTGACATCCATGGCTATATCTCCTGTAACAGAGCTGACCACATTCTGGATTATCAAATCGATCGACCCATCCGAACGAAAACGAACGATATCATCTTGTTTTCCATACCATGCCGAGATAACCATACCATCGGCTGTGATCACCAAATCGGTAGGAGTAGCTCCATCAGGGTGAACTAATTTCCCGATCGGCTTACCATCGTAGCCGTTGAAATGGTATAAGGCAGAAACCGAGGCGGCATAGATTCCTCCTTGATTATCTGCAGATAAGGCATAAACATAAGATGAATAAATGTTGTCAAATTCCGGCTTCCAACGAGCGACGAAACTCCCCTCAAGATCAAAAACGTTTACATAAGTTGCTTCATATTCACTAACGTAAATATATTGACTATCCAACGCAATCGTTCGTGCATCATCAAATTCCCCCGGAGCTTTTCCTTCTTGGCCAAATGAATCCAAGAGACGAGCCGGGGCAAGGGGATTGATCTTAGCCCAAGGTGCGTACAAAGGGTTTCCTCGAAAAGTCATCACAACCAGGATAGGAACAAGTGTAATTAGCACAATGAGAACCGTTAATCCAATCCCCAAACAACCGGCGCTAAGACCAATGCCACCTGCGGCGACGGTGGCTGTCTTGATCGTACGTTCTGTAATTGCAGGCCAATGCACCTCGGCAGGAGCATTCGCTCCCATTGCATCCATCATCTTTAAACCGGCATCCATAGCATCGATCACATCCCTGGCTTCTTTTAGCCCCACTCCTGTAGCGCCACGGTATACTTTGATCGCGTCAAGTTTATTTCCAGCACTCAACAATTGGCGAATTCGATTCGTGGTTTGCTGGTCAAGTACAGTAGCCTTTATATGAGTCGAATGAACCAATGGTAAATTGTCAACATTGACCGTTCCACCCACTTCCAACACCTCAACGATCGTTTTTGCCTCTTTCAGGCTAACAGCAAATGATTCACGAAAACGTTTTATTGCTTCAATTCTTTTTCCTGCATGAGCCAAGGCTGTTATTTCGCCCATTCTGGTTGGAATATCGAAAACTGGAGAGACTCGGACAGTCGCCTTAGGTTCGATTTCCCGATCTTTCTCATCTAGATCGGTAATTTCTTTCTGAAGTCCTGATGAGATCAATATCACATTCCTACAATAAGGACACCGAACAATACGGCCAGGATCTTCATCAAAATTCAAAGGAGCACCACAAGATGAACAATTTAGGGTAAAAGTTTCCATTGGTTTTCCTAATGAACAGAAAATACTCGAAAAATTGGTTGCAGTTTACACTGTCCGGCTGTAATAATAACTCTTAAAAACAATTATACAATCCCCAACACTGTTTTTGAAACTCCTATGTTAGAATAATTTTAACCTAAAATGATTATGCTTGAAGAGTCCGGTCAACCTCTCGAATTGGGCGATACTGCCAACATTCAAGGAGATGTATTTAGCGGCGATAAAAATACTAACATCTCCACTGGAGATATTGGGGTGGAAAGCGGCGGCAGAGTAAATATTGCCGATGGAAATATTTATAGTTTTGACTCTGGCGCTATCGTGAATATCGGTCTGCGGGCGGGTGATGGATTAAGAGCTATCAACGAGATCGTAAAAACGTCGCAGGCTCTACGCGACACCGCCGCCTCCTTTCGAGCGGTTTTTCAAGTGGCATGTGAGCAAGTAGATATCCTTAGTGATTATAAAGAATTACATGATCTGTTGCATCAAATTCAATTTCACTGCTATGAGCCGATCCAACGCGAGATACCTTACTTTCCAGACGAGCGAACAACTGAAGTGATCGAAGTATACGGACATAACCTGAAGGATATCAGCATACAATTAGCAAGTGTGTCTTCGCGGCAGAGGATCATCGAAAATAGCCTTTCCTGGTTGAATGAACTCAACCAAATCCAGAACGAGATAGAGAACTCCCTGGAATTAGCCGCACACTCACCCGAACAAGCAGTTAAGTTGTTGAAAAAGGCTATCTGGCGATTGAAACGTTTGTTAACTACAGAACCCGTTCGCATAAATTCTCTCTTGATCGGCTCTGCTCACTCGCTTCAGCTACCGGTATTGCTCCAGGCATTGGAGGCGTTGCGCTCCCAAAGTAATCTGCTGCCGCCAGAGGTAACATCCAAACTGGAGTTATTTGAATCCGGCTTAAATGCCCTGATTCGAATACAGCACACCCTCGATCCATTACTAGGAGAACACGATCGGTGGCAATCTCTGGATACCGAATTGCGCAGGATCAATTCAATGATAGATACCGACCTGATGGAACTAGAGATGTCCTGGGAAGATGTCAAAGAGAAAGTCAATCCTTTGTGTGTACCATCCACTGAAGAATGGGCCAAATCGCTTCAGAAATCTAGCCAAGCGCTTAACGATTCACTAGAAGGAAATAATCCCGTAAAAGTACGCAAAGCCTTTTTTTCATTTCAACGCGAGGCCGGAAGTCGTTTTTTTCAAATTGATGACCATCTAAAAACACTGTGCGGTGAACTGAGAAAAATAGGCGAACCGCTGGCAGATATTGTGCGGAGTATCACATGAACGCAGATGCCACCAACATTACCGAAGATACAGATCGGTTTCAATCCTTCGATTCGATGCGGGCAGCGCACACCGATGTGCTGCGCCTGCAAAGAGAACAAAAAGAAATTCATCTCATCATCGACAAGATCCTCGGGTTCATTCGACGCGGGGTTCAAACAGGTGAGCTATTAGATCAAGAGGATGAACGCCAGGCAGCACAGAGCTTATTAGATTATTGGTCTACCCATCTGATCCGCATCCACCAAGAGGCTCCGGAAACTGCCCTGGCAGAATTTGACCCGATGTTAGCGCCAGAGCTGGATGATTCTTTATGTCCATACCGAGGCCTGGCCGCCTTTGACGAAGCTGATTCGGCCATATTTTTTGGCCGGCAAAAATTTATCAAGAGCCTGATCGAACATCTTAAAAATAATACTGTCCTAGTTGTCACGGGTCCATCAGGAAGCGGCAAATCATCCATCGTTAGGGCAGGGCTCATCCCGATACTCAAAGGGGGGGCTCTGGAAAACAGTGAAAGTTGGTGTTACTTGCCTGTTATCGTACCCGGTTCAGCTCCATTAGAGGCATTGCTGAAATTACTACATGCCCTACCTCCCGGCAAAGAAAACCCATCAGAACCTGTTGGTGCGCCAGATGCTGCCGCCTTTCTGCAAGACTCTCAGTACCTGTTGCATTTAATTCGGGAGCGAACATCTGCTCCTGTAGTTATCGTTATTGACCAATTCGAAGAGTTGTTCACATTATGCGACGACAACCAGACGCGCCAGGCCTTTGTTAATAACCTGTATGTAGTAGCACGGGAAAATCCAGGTAACGAAGCCCCCCCCAGAAATCGCCTAATACTGACTATACGCACAGATTTTGAGGCAAAACTTGCTCTTCTGCCAGATTTTCAACCAATATTTGAACGCTACCTGGTACGCGTGACGCCGCTCAATGCAGCCGAGCTCAGGCAGGCTATCGAAGAACCGGCGAACGGTGTTGGCTTGCACCTTGAAGAAGGTGTCGTAGACGCTTTGTTAAATGATATCTTGGGCGAGCCCGCCGCTTTGCCTTTGCTTCAATTCACATTGCTCAAACTATGGGATCTTCGCGAACGCAACCGCGTAACCTGGGAAGCCTTCCGTCATCTTGGGGGTGGACGGCAGGCATTAGCGACTTCTGCAGATGAATTCTATGATCATTTGATCCCAGAGGAACAAAACACAGCCCGGCGTATCCTATTACGATTGGTTCGGCCAGGTGAAGGCCTGGAAATAACATCCAGCCGCATCCGACGCAAAGAACTCTATGTCAAGGCAGAGGCGCACGATCGCATCGATCGCGTCCTAGATAAATTCATTCAAGCCCGCTTATTACGGTTGACGCATGGAGGCACGCCGGAAGATGATCAAATTGAAGTCGCCCATGAAGCCCTGGTACGAAATTGGCCGATGTTGGTTAGCTGGCTTGATCAAGAACGCGAGGCGATTCGCGAACGGCAGCGGCTGACGCGTTCAGCAGAAAAGTGGGAACATTACAAACGTGATGAGGGCGCATTGCTGCGCGGTGCATTATTGGAAGACGCGCTTGACCAAAAATTTGATGATTTATCCCCGCTAGAAGCTGAATTTCTCAATGCCAGCCAAGCGGCCGAACATGCCGAACGAACGCGTCGAGAACGTTTACGTTGGGGAATTCTATCTGCAATGGTTTTGGCAGCTCTGATCATGATGATCTTGGGATTATGGGGACTGAACCGTTCGATGATTGTCAGCGCCCAAGCTTCTACCGTCACCAATGCTTTAGGAGTTGTGCAAGAGCAAGCTAAAACCGTCCAGGCCGAATCCAATAGTCGTGCGACCGCTGAAGTTCATGCAATTGCACAGCAAGGCACTGCGGAGGCTGCCAGCACGAAGGCCATTGAAGAGAAATCTGCCCAAGAAACAGCTTCTTCGCTGGCAAAAGCACAGCATGCAACCGCCGTGGCAGCCATCACTCAAATATTCCAGCAACAAGCCACGGTTGAATCGGAACGTATCCGCGCAGATCAAGAAAGCCAGAAAGCACTATCCAATCAACTAGCTGAACAAGCACTGAACTTAGCCGGCAAGCAACTTGATCTGGCACTGCTGCTTAGCCTGGAATCATTGCGCATCGATGAATATTCCCTGGCATCCCATGGCAATCTCCTGAATGTACTTAGAGCCAATCCTCGCTTACGGGTCTACCTGCGCGGTCATAATAGCCCAGTAACCGGAGTAGCATTTAACTCACAAGGGGATCAGATTGCGACCATCGGCGTGAACGGCCAAATACTCATCTGGGATGCAGAAAATGGCGCTCTCGTAGAAGATAGCTACTCAATGCCATATAGCGCGTATCATATAGCCTTCCATCCTACTGAAAATTGGTTGTTAGCGGGTGGTTGTGGCAAATTAGATCGGTCCGGCAACTGTGAGCAGGGTTTGATGCGATTTTGGAACCTAGACAAACCGAACAGTAAAGCAGAAGAGCGCCGCGAACACACTGCAATGGTATCTAGCGCAGTGTTTGGGGGACGTGGAAGGCTGGTCGCTTCAGGCAGCGCAGATGGGGTTGTGATCATCTGGAATTCTCCCACGATAGCTGGAGTCAGCGACAGTAAATTATTGTCTATCACTGAAAATAAAGGAGATATTCTCAGCCTTGCTTTTGATCCTATGTCCTATCGATTGGCAGCCGGCGACGCGGGAGGGCTGGTCATTATCCACGATACTCGCAGCGCTATTACAGGAGATCTAGCTCAACCGATAAATATTCTGATGCAATTAAGTGCACAAGCCGGTTCCATCAACAGCCTCTCCTGGAGTCCAGATGGCGTTTACCTGGCAGCAGGCGCCGAGGATGGCACGATATTGATATGGGATACAACAAAAGGCATTCTTGCTACAAATCCACTCAAACGGCACACATACGGAGTCACCTCGGTAGCATTTAGCCCCGATGGACGATATCTGGCTTCAGGAAGCCGGGATGGCATGTTGATCCTGTGGGACCTATCCCTGGTGAGCAAGAATAAACTCGAAAACCAGCCCCCCAGTATTCCACTTACCGGTCATACCGATTCAATCCTAAGCGTGGCCTTTAGTCCGGATGGGAAACAATTGGCTTCATCTGGGCGGGATGGTGTGGTTATTTTATGGTATGTGTACGATCCCTTGCTTTTGGGCCTCTTACTAGACAACTCAGACAATAGTGTTAATGGCCTGGCATTTTCCCAAGATGGCAATCAACTTTTAGTCAGTCGTACAGATCGAAGTTATGTTCGCTGGGATGCAGCCCAAGCGATAGCCAGCAATGGCGCGGCCTGGCAACAGGTGGGTTATTCAGGCCAATACCCTTCTCAGGTACAGAATATAATCCCAGCAAGCGAGAATTTATACGGCCTCCAGATACAGGAGAAACAAGCCAGTGAAGTGAAGGGAATCGATGTAGCCTGGTGGACGGGGAGCATAGATTGGCCAGTTGTTCACAGGCAAGGCATTCGCTTCGCATACATACGCGCAACCGAAGGCGAATCCAATATCGACAATTCTTTCCAAGAATATTGGCAGGCTGCACGAAAAGCAGGAATATTGGTTGGTGCTTATCACTATTTCCACCCTGCCCAAGATCCAGAGAAACAAGCCAAGAACTTCCTAGAACAGGCAAGTAAATTACTAAAACAGGAAGGCAGCTTGCCGCCTGTATTGGATATCGAGCTTACCGAAGAAATCGACATTAACCAGATGATGGAAAACTTGCGCACCTGGATCAAGATTGTGGAGGCAGAAACCGGTCGAAAACCTGTCATTTATACCTCCCCCGTTTTCTGGAATCAAATATTCGGAGGCGATTCCTATATACAAGCCAGCCAATCAGCACCTCCTCCGCCACTATTGGGCGCCGAGTATCCATTGTTTGTAGCGTATTATTCGGCCGCCCAAGACCCTCCGTTGCCAACCGGATGGAGCAGTTGGTCTTTCTGGCAGTATTCCGATGCAGGTGTTTTAGATGGCATGGAAAGTAAAGTTAGCTTGTCGCGGTTTAACGGTTCTTTAGAAGAGCTGCAAGCCCTAGCCTTGCAAGCCCCGGCGCCAACTGCCAGCGAATCAGATATATCGGCTTTGACTATCAAGAACTTGATCACCAATGAACCCATTGGAGTATCACTTCCTCAACTCCAGGCATCCTGCGCAGCCTTACATCCAAGCCAGAAAATCCTAGCTGTTGGCAATGCAAATGGAACGATCTCGTTTTGGGATATGGAACAGGGGATTCAGATCGGAAGCTTGCTATACGCATCCGGGATTGATATCAACAGTCTGGCTTACAGTCTTGATGGCCGCCATTTGGCTGCCGGATTGGATGATGGCACCGTAATCATCTGGACGCCATCTGAACCCAACCTGCCGCCAGCAGCATTAAAGGGACATGCCGGGCCAGTCCTGAGTGTTGCCTTTTCTACAGACGGTCGCATCCTGGCGACAGGAGGAGCAGACGCGGCAATTTTCTTATGGGATCTACAAACTTTTCACAACATTGGGCAAGCTTTGACCATGCCCGGAGCAGCGGTTACTGCCCTGGCGTTCAATCCGCCAAACACGATATTGGCAGCCGGCAGCGCCGATGGACGGCTCGTGCTGTGGGATATAGATCCTCGTTCATGGCAGCAACAAGCCTGTGAACTTGCAGCCAGAAACCTGACACCTACTGAATGGCAAAAATACTTTCCCAATGAGGATTACCAGGAAACGTGTATCCCTAATATCCCGGCATCATAAAGAACCATGGAACGATTTTGCCTTCATGGAAGATCGGATTTGGGCCTTGCTGGAATTGGTAATCAGATAACTTCCAGGTCATCTCGATCTGGTAAGACCGGGAACTCCGATGTTGGCAAGCTTTGGTACCAATAGGCAACCGAGGCAATATCATCTTGTAGTGGCAGATAACGCCCTCCAGATCGCCAGCCCAGGGCCTGTATAGTGACCCTTAGATCATTGTCAAAACGCACCGGGTCAAGCAGATGCCAACGATACATTCCAAAACGCATCTGTGATTGGTAATCCCCAGCAGGCCGCAGCACCTGGTGCAACCCAGTGTAAGGGTTGGTGAACGGAACATATCCACCATTGTGTTTCGGCGATGGATCAAAATTATAAGACCCACAAATATAATCCTCGGTCCCCGTTCCACAAATTGTTGGAAACTCGCCGTCTCCATCCAGGTAAAATTTTATTTCGCCTTCTCCCCACCAGCCATTATTGTTAGAGCCCCATGCCAGGTAGGTACCCACGTAATGTCCCCGGCCTCGCACATTATCCAAGATCGTGTAAACGCTGCCATAAAGCAAAGGGTTCGTACGGCGAAATTGCGCGTGAAAATAGGCAGCATCTGTTGAAACTGGCTCGAGGGCATAATCGATCTGGTAATACAACACGATCGGCTCAGCAGAAATATTTTCTATTGTCAGGCGTGCCCACTGCCGGAATGGCATCTGCCAATATGAATTGAAAGCACTCCCTGGATTCACACAAATGGGCAGCGAGGCAACTGGGGCATAGCATCCCCAACCGCACAAGAAAAAATCTCCTACAGGCACCTCGATGGAGGCTTGTTCTTGCCTATCCCAATAAGCCCGGAAGATGCCGAAGCGCCAATTTCCTGTGATCGTTATCCAAATATGCTGGATCGTCCCAGGTCCTTGAATGTTTGCCAAATCAACCGTCTCGCCTGGACGGATCACAATCGAAGGGGAAACTTTCCAGCCTCGACCCAGGTCACGTGCTGGACCGCTGCCAGTCCCCTCAGTTGCCATTCCGCCATATCCCTTCTCGCCTGTGAAATTTTCCGGGCTGATGGAACGAGAAAGTGATTTTGAGAGCAAGGTCAACTTCGTGAGATCCATCAGGTTGCCTTTCCAAAGAGCTGTCTTTTTACCATATCCAAATCAATAGGTTGAAGAAAGCGAATACCATCTGCATCAAGTTTCCCAAGCGTTTGCTCATCCAGCTTTTTCGAATCCTGAAAAACGGCCAGCAGGAGTTGTTCGTTATCGTCAGATGCTATCCGATTGATAGAAATTTTTCCACACCCCTCACATTGGTGAATAATCATTAATTCACCGTCTTCCTCGCCATACTTTTTCCAAACTCTCTTAACCGTTAGGCCAATCGGGCGCATCGGCCCCTGGCAAACCGCCAGGCGATCGCCAGCGCGGTTATGATCCAAGTGCCGTGACCACAAACAATATGGACAATGATTACGATTTACTACACCCGAAGCAAGGGAATCGATAACTACCGGCAACCGGCAATGAACACACCGAAATTCGCGTTCGTTTGAAAAAGTCTTGCGGGAGCTATACCTGTTTTTTTTCACTCGTTTCAATTTCGAAGGGTACGAGAAACCTATCCTCGCCCAGCCTGGAGAATTATCTCCAATCAACGAGAATGGTGCGCTCTAGTTTTTCTATCGTATCGACAAAGCGACGCTCGACCTCTTTTTCAAGATTCACATCTGGCTGGCGGCTCAAGTCTTGCCACAACTCATTCAGCATGATCACCAGGCGAGCCTCAACACCCGCCCAGCGATAGAAGCCCCGGATCGTGCGTCCGGTTTGGAGAATTTGCTGCATCACCGGCAAAATGGGATCGTTCTGTATCGGAAGCTCCTGCAAGAATGAATGACGCGCCGGGAAATAATTGGTATATTCAAAGACTTTCAGCATAAACTCTAGGCTGCTTAAATAGTTAACCAGATCCATAGCATCATGATCATGCAGAGTATGCCTCCATACAACCAGGTTCGACCCACCCACATAAGGCACATTGAGATATGCTGCGATTCCTAAGTTCTCCTTGACCTCAGGAAGACAAGCTATCTGCCCCTTCAACACTGTAAAATATGTCTGTCCGCCCATGATCGAAACACCACCTTTACCAGCGAGAAAATCCTGAAATGCATCTATCTCCGTACGCAAGTAATTCGCAGGGTCTTTATACTCGTGCAGACGGAAATAATCCAATGCACCTCGCCTGGCCTCTGGTTCAAGCAAAGCCAATTTCTTACCATCTGGTGTGCGTAGATCACCACCACAAGACCAAATCCAGGTTGCCAGGTGATGGACAAGGCGATTCTCAACTGTTTGCAAGCATAACGGATAGGTATAGCCGCAGTTTTTCAGGGAACGCAATGTGTCATGAAGATGTTCCGGCGATGAAAAAGCAGTAGCCTCTGCCACGCCTGCCTTCGCCAGCCAATCGCGACGATAAAAGAGGAGCATCACATCCAAATACCAGGGAATTGCCCAGACTTTGCTATCATCCGGCAGCAAACAAGACTGCCACGAAGATTCTGCAAAAGCACGTGCTCCACCCAAGCGGCGTAATTCCATGGGTGCAAAGGGTCGCACAGCTTGCATCCCGATCAGGCTGCCCAGCCAGGTAGTACCAATCTCGGAAACATCGGGCCCTCTCATGTTGAGCGCAGTCGAAAGCAGTTCTGACCAGGCCTCTGCCCAGGTGAAAAGCTTCCTTTGTATCGTCAGCCCTGATCTTTCGCCAAATGCATCCAGGCTAAAATTGAAATCGTTTATATTTTGCAGCATGTGGGAGAGTACAATCGTTTTCATAACTACATATTCCTCATTTAGTGTTTTGGCTAGCCCACAAGGCCACCCCTAACAACCCGGCTCGATCGCCCAACTCTGCTAAGACAATCTCAACGTGCTCGACCGGCGCCATAAAAACACGCTCGCGCACCATCCTGCGAACAGGATTAAGCAGCAATTCTCCTGCGGCAGCCACGCCACCGCCTATGACAACCTTCTGTGGACTGATCGTGAGTATGGTGTTAGCAATCGACATACCCAGGTACGCACCGGCCTGCTCAAATAATTCACAAGCCAATTGGTCTCCCTGGCGGGCAGCCTGCAGTACTACTTCGGTAGTGATCCTATTCAGATCATTGTCCACCATATCACCGATCATAGTTGCGCGGCGGCGCACAACGGCCTGGACGGCCTGAGCCGCAATCGCCGGACCAGCTGCATACAACTCCAGGCAACCACGCCCACCGCAATTACACGGTATGCCATTGATTTCAACCACCTGGTGACCAATCTCACCGGCCGAACCGCTCAAACCCAGGTGCAGTCGGCCATTGATAATAATGCCGCCGCCGATCCCTGTTCCGATCGCATAGCAAACCATCGTGTCTGCCCCACGACCGGCGCCAAACACATGTTCGCCCAAAGTAATGGCACGCACATCATTGAGCAATAAAACGGGTAAGCCGGAAGATTCGTGAATCAACTGAGCGACTGGAATATCCTGCCACTCGCCTGGCAGGTTTGGCACTCGTAAAACACGTCCGGCGTCCATATCTAACAATCCCGGTACGCCAATTCCCACACCACCGATCTCAACGGAAGACTTTTTCCCCTCCAGAACGATCTCATCGATTAGATTGGCGATATGTTTGACAACCGTCAGCGGGCCATCCAATGCAGGAGTTTTCACTTTTTGAAAGGCAATTGCCTCACCATTATCGAGATTCAATAAAGCGGCGCGGATATGAGTTCCCCCCAGATCGACACCAATAAAATAGGTCATGTCGCCTCTCCCAAAATGGTCTTGATCATGTTCGTGTTTATCCCAACGAATCCCTCTACATCATTCTATAGCAGATCACAAAAAAACCAGCTTGAAATCCATCGTTGAAAACACTATACTTTATTTTCTTTTATCCAGGTTATTAATTCGTCAACTCGTGTAAACGCTAACGCAGTCACCGAGTCGGCCGCGCCGTAATATATAGCCATTCGCCCGGTGTCACCATCTACCAGAGCTGCGCAAGGGAAAACCACGTTGGGTACATCGCCAACACATTCGTACAACATTTGCGGAGAGATGAGATAAGGAGCAGCCCGGACGATCACTTTCCAGGGCTGATCCAGGTCCAGCAAGGCAGCCCCCATGGAGTAAACATAGCCATTGCATGAGGTTAGAACACCATGGAAAATGAGCAGCCATCCCTCGCTGGTCTCGATCGGAGTCGGACCGGCACCAACCTTAGTGTAACACCACGACCCCGTTCCCATTACATGGCGATGCCGTCCCCAAAAGGTCATATCGGGGCTTTCGCTGTAATAAATCTCGCCAAAAGGGGTGTGGCCGTTATCGCTGGGACGGCTTAGCATAGCAAAGCGGCCATTGATGCGACGGGGGAACAAGACGCCATTGCGATTGAACGGCAAGAAGGCGTTCTCCAACTGGTAAAACTTCTTAAAATCTTCAGTATACCCTACCCCAATCGTAGGGCCATGGTAACCATTGCACCAGGTTACATAATAACGGTCTTCCATCCAACACACGCGCGGATCGTAGCGATAAACGAAAGGAGCGATCTCTGGCTCATCGCAGATGAACTGGATCGGCTCCGGGCCGATCCGCCAATTCAAACCATCCTCACTGCGGCCAGTATATATGTTCATCACCCGGCGAGTGTCGTCTATACGAAAAACGCCGGCATATTTTCCCTGGTAGGGCACGATTGCGCTATTGAAGGTGCTGTTCGCCTTCGAGAAAGGTCGCCGCGGAATTACCGGGTTTTGGCTATAACGCCAAACCACATCGCTACTTCCGGCAGGTGGTTCTTCCCAAGGCATATTGGGGAGAGAAACCGGGTTCGTTATCAGGGCAGACATGAACATCTCCTCGAATGTAAATAATTTTTACAATACAATAATACCACTACAATTGATCTTTTATCAACAATTATTTGTATTATAATTTAGAGCGCTCTTTAATAAAATGGTCCCGTGTTTGCAACGCCGTTGGATGCAAGTTATGGGTTAACGTGGAATCATTCGAGCGAACCAAGATCGGCACCGCGCAGGATTTTGTATCAGCCGATTTTGGCCGCCTGGCAGTTCAATTATCTCATGCCAATCAAGTAGGTGAAAAAATTATCAGTTGGGAAGTACATAATTTTTCTCGCTGCTGGCCGGCGAGCGTGGTACCTTGCTCCGCCAGAAATACCTGGCATCATTAGAAAAGGGAGAACGATAAAGTACTATGTTGAATAATAGAAGTAATTCCAACCAGGTATTGACCTGGCCGACCATTCTTGTTCTAGTTACCTTGTTGTTGAACCTGGTGGCCTGCCAGGGGAGTGTATCATCCACCAATGAACCTCCCACTCCTACGCCTCTACCAACGGTAGCCACCTTGGTAAAACCAACCTATAAAGTTGAAAAAGGCGAGGTGATTGAGCTATTAAAATTTAACGGTCGCGTTACTCCTGCTGCACAAGAGGCGTTATTCTTCCGGACTTCGGGAAGAGTAAATAAACTCTATGCGGAAGAGGGCGATATGGTCACTGCCGGCCAGATTCTTGCCGATCTGGAAGGCATCGATGATATGGAAAGACAGCAGCGGTTGAACGAATTGGATCTACGTAAAGTCGAGATACGCCTGGAAACGGCGCAGCTCAGCTTGGATCTCTTTAAGAAAACTACCCAGCCCTGGGCCGAGGGATATGATGAACTGCTGAAGATGAAAGAACTTGATGTCGAGATGGCAGAAATTGCGGTCGAGGAAACAAAATTATACAGCCAAAGCCTCGAAAAAAGCTTGAGCGATTCACGGATCACAGCCCCAATTGACGGGAAATTAATCTCTTTGAAATTACTGGAAGGGCGTGAGGTCCAAGATCACAAAGAAGTAGCCCTGGTGGCAGATCTCAGTATATTAGAAATAAGCGCCGAGTTGTTAGCAGAAGAAATGGGCAAGCTTGAAGAAGGGATGGAGGCCACCATCAAAACCATTTCTGGTAAAGATAAAGAATTTCCTGCCTCCATCCGGCGCTTGCCGTATCCATATGGCGCTAGCAGCAGTGCCGCAACGAGCACATCTGAAAAAACCGAAACCCGCGTGTCCTTTACCGTGCCATCCGACACAAACGGAATGGGATTAGGCACTATACTATCGGTCGAAGTCATTTTAAAACTCCACGAAGATACTCTATGGCTGCCTCCCCAGGCGATTCGAGTTTATGAAGGGCGTAATTTTGTGGTCGTCCAAGAGGGAGACATTCAACGCAGAGTGGATGTCAAGCTGGGCATCGAAGCCGAAGATCGTGTTGAGATACTGGACGGATTGAAAGAAGGCGATGTTGTCCAGAGGCCTTAGCCAGATCACAGCCATTTTCCTTTGTGTTCGTCAATGCAAAGGATAGTATGTTGGTATAATCATAGTATTCAGGAGTGAATACTATGCCACCCAAGAACAAGTCGACTCGCAAGAGTTTTTCCCGAGGACAATCTGCTCTGCTGGGTTGTTTTTCCATCATATTGATTGCGTCTTGGGTCGTGATAGGCTATATAATTTATACAAACATTAAGGCTAATCAAGTTGAAAACGCCAGTGCCACCAAGCAAGTTGAGCAAACTTCTGCCGTGGTAATGCAGGCGACAACATCAGCAAAGTTAGCATCAATCCCAACAGATACCCCGACCATTACCCCCAGTCCGACGCTGCCATGGACTGGTTACGCCTTGCGCCTGGAGAGTAATCAGGCCTTTGCTCAAATCGAGGACAATGATAGCCTGGATGCTCTGACTGCCATTACACTGGAAGCCTGGTTACGTACTACAGATAGTGTAAATGACCTCACCATCATTTCGAAATACAATCATTTTGTCGACAACCTTGATGCGGCTTTTCATTTAAACCTGGCCATGGGGCGTGTCCATTTCCAACTGGCATCTGGAGCTTCATACGCAGAATTGACCAGCGAGCGCGTAGTTGCAGATGGTTCCTGGCATCATATTGCAGCGGTATGGGATGGTAGCTTGATGTACATCTACATCGATGGATTACTGGATTCATCCCACGAGTACCGCGGCGCAGGGCAAATCAACCCCACCAATTTGCCTGTCACGATCGGCCGAACACTGAATGATGGACAACCTTTTCGGTTCTTTTCGGGAGAATTAGATGAAATTCGAATATGGTCAATTCCCCGTACCGAACGCGACCTGAATACCTACCGGTTTCAACCGTTACGAGAGCAAGAATTTGGATTAAAAGCATATTGGAATATGAATGATTCGCCCAGCGATGCGATCATAACGGATCAGTCCGGCAAGGGAAATTCGGGGGCATTGCATGGCGGAGCCAACCTGATAGTTTCATCGGTGCCTATGGATGCCTCAGGCGTCAAGATAACTACTCCGATTGCGCTGCCACAAATCACTTTCACACCTGCGCCCACACACCCTTCAGGCTCCTGGGCCGGTCAAGCAATCAGCCTGGATGGAAGCAATAGCTCCATGCAGGTGACAGACAGCGGCTTTTTAGATGATATGCCTGCCTTGACCCTTGAAGCCTGGATACAGACCAGTGATAAAAAAAATAATATTTCAATCATCTCTAAGTACAATCATCTCACGAACAACCTGGATGACGCATACTATCTGAATATCTTTGAGGGCGTGGTTTATTTCCAGATTAATGCTGGCGATTCATTTAATATTATCCAGGGGCGCAAAGTTGTGGCCGATAATGTTTGGCATCATATTGCCGCTACCTGGGATGGAAGAACAATGGTGATCTTCGTTGATGGTGAGGTGGACGCAATCCAAGAGTATACAGGCAATGGGCGCATCAACGCGAATGATTTGCCCGTATCGATCGGTAGCAGTTTAGAAAACAGTCAACAAGCGTTCTTTTTCAACGGCACGATTGACGAAGTTCGTATCTGGAGCATACCACGTTCGATCGGGCAAATACAAACCTATCGAGCGCAAAGACTGGAAGGAAACGAAGCTGGTTTAGTGGCCTACTGGATACTCGATGAAGCCAGTGACACGGGTAGTATCGCCGATCTAACCAGGCACGATCATACAGGACAATTGCAAGGTGGGGCAGTATTAATTGTCTCGACTATCCCAGATATTCGATAATTTCCACTTATTGACATACAGCACTACTCACCAATAATTACCCAAAAACTAGGTGAGTGTTAGCGATCTTCTTGTACGATCACAACCATAGCACAAGAATAGCCGTAAAAACAAAAATGATCAAACCCGGAATGATCAACTTGTGCAAATCGCGCGATCCATTCACCAGCACGATAGCCCCCTTGAAGAGCGTGTTCGATAAAGACGCCAACAATATCGTTTTCCCGGCGGTCTCGACCGATAAGCTGCCAGTAGGCAAACTAAGATTCGCCATAGATACCATGATCGCATCCAAATTGGCAACGCCAGCTAACACACCAGAAATATAGACGCCAGAATCGCCAAAATATACACTGGCTGCCCGCACAATCAATAGAACAATAGCAAAGAAGATGCCAAACCGAATCGCCATACCAAGCGAGAAGGGATTCGAGAATAATACCTCGCTCCGTGTGTCGCGACGATCTCGATAAAGATAAATGCTATAGATTACGCCCGGTATAGCCATGATAAGAAGCGGAAGCCACAAAGCACGCAGTAGCGCAAGATTCAATGCGCCAACCACTACAACAATCCGAATATACATAAAGGTCCAGGCCATTACGATGGCAAGCGCAAAAGCGTGGCTATAGTCGGGTTCTCTGCGGCTGCGCTGTGCAAAGCTCACTGTTACTGCTGTGCTGGACACCAATCCCCCCAACAATCCTGTCATCCGGATCCCCCAGCGCGGTCCAATCGTCTTGATCAAGACATAACCCAAAAAACTTACACCAGAAATTAATACCACCATCAGCCAGATCACGTATGGATTTAATACATTCAATGGATATGGACCGAAGGATTGGTTTGGCAATACGGGCAGAATGATGGCAGTAATGACAGCAAATTTTAGGGTAGTAAAAATATCCTCACGCGTCAAATGTTTGATAAAACGTTGGGTTTCTTGTTTGACAGATAACAAGACAGTCATTCCAACAGCCAGTGCCACCGCCAGGGCGACCTCTCCCCAGTAGCATATGGCGCCTAACATCAACGTGATGAGAATAGAAACCTCTGTGGTTTGACCCAATCCCCCCTTCGTTGCTGTAGTTACATAAGCAGAAATTACCATACCCCCTACGATAAGCAGTAGAACAGCAAAAATCCAAGGAGAGTGCAGCATATCAACGCTATATGCGGCAATACACCCCAGTAACGACACTAAGGAAAATGTTCGCGCCCCGGCAATTAATTCGCGATTTTCCCCACCATGTGAATATTCTCGCTGCAATCCTACCAGAAAGCCTATAAAGATCGATACGCCAAAACGCAAAATAAGATCCAATGGCAAGGTCATGATCTTCGCCGGCGGATGTATGAGAGAACAGCCAATAATCCCAAGGCAGCAAAGAGCAGCACAGGCAGATGGGCCAGGCTCCACAATATTCCCTGGAAGAAGCTGCGCCAGTTTGTAACACGGCGTTCCACCTGTCCGGGTTCAGTAATAGGGGCATCCCAAACAAAATCTTTCAATCGGGAGAGATATTTTTGCTGCACACATCCCTCGAGGCTAAATATATATAAGTAATTGCCCCAATACCAGGCTAACCGGAGATCGCGACTAAACTCCTGCCAATCTAAAGGTTGGCCGGGATTGTTCTGCAAATCTACCCCTCCACCTGTAACACCCAAACCAAAAGCCCGAGTAGAAGGGGCATAGCTCCAAAGCAACCCTGCCCCAATTGGGCGAGCAAAACTAGAATATAGCATTAATACTTCTCGATCGGTGGCAAGATCAAGAATACCTAACAAGCGTTGTAGAAAATGCGAACGAGCAATGCGATCATCAACAATAAATGGCATCTGATAACTTTCGACGCAATAGCCATCCGTATGAATGCGCTCGATGAGTGCCTGATAAGCAGTTAGGGCGCGACGCAAGCGACATGGATTCAGAGCACGGCCGACCATACCTGGCAACACGCGCCATTCGCTCCTTAGCAAAGCATGCACAATCCGTATATCGGGCTCGATATCTAATCCAATCATAGTCCAGATTAAATTCTCTTTCTCGGTCCATTCACAAAATGAATCATATAAAGCGGCTGCATGTTCGACATTATCAGCATTGAACCAGTATCCTTGTTCTATTGGCAGCAATAACCAGGCATGAACTGGAATACCCGCCTGATTCAACCTGCGAGCTATGGCGGCTCTTTCAGGACTCAGATCAAGTATTCCCAGGCCAACGCCCGCCTTCAGATGTTGCAAATCGCGTATCACCTGTTCATCAGCAAAGAGCTTTTGTAAATCGTCAATCTCTAACTCAGTGAAAAATACCAAATTGGGATACATATCAGTTCCATTCACTTAAATAATTTTTCTTTCAAGTATACACTGATTTGAATTACCAGGAAGCCAGACCGGCGAATTCCTAATTTCAAAGAATTTAGCCCATCAAAGGGCCATTCTACCCGTATTAATTCCTCTAAGTCGCTGTTTTGCTGTACAATTGGGATTGGCTGAAATTCCTGACAAAATAAATCAGGGATGGCCAGCATTAGAGAAAACCGTTGGATAAATGATGCAATGAAAAAATCATCGATCATTCCTGAAAATGGTCAAATTTTAAGCGAAGACACATCATTTGAACCCGGTGTGTATTTTCTACCCGATGGCCTGGCTGTTGGTGCTAACGGTATTACTATTGATGGTAATGGTGCTCTTCTCGTTGGCCAAGACCAACGCGGTACTGGGCTCAGGATCAATAACCGTCAGGGGGTAACGATTCGTAATCTCCATGTGCAATCGTTCTATCATGGCCTTTATATATCTGGCTGCCATGAAATAGTGATAGAGGCTTGCCAGGTACATAACACAGCAGAGATTCCCGCCAATACTCATTTTCTGGATGTCTGGAAATCAGTTGACGAATGTTACGGCAGCGGCATCCTGCTGCGCAGTGTTACGGACAGCATTTTGATACATTGTGATCTCCAGCACCAGATGAATGGTTTATTATGTTATAACAGCCACCGTTTGAAAGTACAAGAAAACAATGCCAGTTACTGTTCCGGCTGGGGCTTTCATCTATGCGAAACAAGCGACAGTGTATTCGAAAGAAATTGGGCAGATTATTGCTGTCGCTATCAACCCCGCAGCGAAACTCATGGACATTTAGGAGCCGATGCAGCAGGCTTTTTGATCACGACGAACTCCTGCAATAATACCTTCCAGCAAAATAGGGCTCGCTTGTGTGGTGATGGCTTCTTTCTTGCAGGACTAACGCCTCAATTGGAACTGGTCGGTTGTAATGATAACTTATTCATCGAGAACGATGGTTCCTATAGTCCCAATATTGCCTTTGAAGGTACCTTTAGCAAAGGGAATATCTATCGCAACAATATTGCCAGCCACTGCAATTATGGCTTTTGGTTAGGCTTTTCGCAAGATATCCGCCTGGAAGGGAATCAAATGGCAGGCAACTATCAGGCAGGGATCGCAGTTGAAAATGGCTGTGATTTCATGGTGGCAGGCAATACTTTTCAAAACAACGGGCACGGCATCTTGTTATGGAGCAAGCGTATCCCGGCCTTTGAAACCGCTGTTCCGCAGAATGATACCAGCCGCAATTGGCAAATCAAGGGTAACCTATTCAATAGCAACACGAAAGCCATACGGATCGCTGCCAACCAGGATCATGGCATTCGCCCATTACCCGCAAGTGGTGAATGTGGGTTGCCTGCACCTGCCCCTCATCACCATGTAATCTTGCAAAATCGTTTTATGAGTAACACAACCATTTTAGATTCGTGCGGGGTAGTCGATACACAAATAGATCGTGCTCAAACGAAAGGTAATTCCAAGTGACCGATCAAGAAGCCCCATTACAAAATCGCGCCTCCGCGCTGGATGATTTTCAGCAAGCGCGACGTAAGGCAGTTATTCAGAATGTGATCGGGTGGTTAAAGGGCGAACCACGCGAACTCCTCTCCTTCTATGATGTGAAAACTAAGCTCAAAGCCCATACAATTGGCAAAAAAGTTCTCAAAAATATTCCCTTGGATTCAATCGTGGGTAGTGTCAATCGCTACCAAGATTTCACTCGCGAATTTTTGCCGAAGAAATCAATTGATGGTGGTCGCTGGGCTAATGTTCAGATGGGAACCATCAATATGCAAGGATTGCCACCGATTGTGGCATATCAGATTGGCGATGTTTACTTCGTCAGCGATGGAAACCATCGCGTCTCTGTTGCGCGACAACTAGGAGCCGATACCATTCAGGGCTATGTCACGGAAATTAACACGCGAGTACCACTCTCGCCTGACGACAGCCCAGATGATTTGATCATCAAAGCAGAATATGTGGTATTTTTAGAAAATACGCAATTAGATACTTTTTATCCCGACGCTGATATGAGCGTGACTGTGCCCGGCGCTTACCAAAAACTGCTTGAGCATATTTCCACACACCAATACTACATGGGCTTGGAACGCAAGCATGAAATTGCACACGAAGACGCAGTCAAACATTGGTACGAGCAAGTGTATCTGCCGGTTGTCTCCGTGTTGTGTGATTATGGCTTGCTGCACGAATATCCTGAGCGGTCGGAGGCAGATCTGTACTTGTGGATGGCAGACTATCGCTCTGAAGTAGAAAATGAAGTGGGGATGGAATTAAAGCCAGAAGCAGTCGCCAGCCAAATGCGGGAGCGCTTCAGCAAACGGATTGAGAAAGTGACCGGACGTTTACACAAACGCATTTTGACGATATTGCTGCCAGATGCAATTACACCCGGACCGCCTC
Source organism: uncultured Anaerolineaceae bacterium (assembly GCA_964629965.1). Classification (GTDB taxonomy): domain Bacteria; phylum Chloroflexota; class Anaerolineae; order Anaerolineales; family UBA4823; genus CAZVRZ01. The sequence continues at coordinate 19,670 of CAZVRZ010000013.1, read as the reverse complement.
CTGGTGAATGGAGGCGCGAAAAAAGCCAGCATAAAGAAGGTCGTTTGTTTACAGATATCCTTGTGCCTGTTAGCGGAAGACCTGAAGGTTGGAATGCTCTCGAACAAGCGTTATTACTTGCCCGATATGAAGATGCTCGTCTACGCGGATTGCATGTGGCCAAACATTCGGAATGGTTGCAGACGGATGCTGCTCAAAAAGTTCAAGAAAGCTTCGAGAGACGCTGTCTTGAGGCTGGCATAGAAGGGAAAATGGTATTCTCGACCGGAGGCGCCTGGCGCAAGATAACCCAATTGGCAGCCTGGAACGATTTGGTAATCGTTAACCTGGCCTGCCCCCCGGGACCGCATCCACTATCAAAGTGGAACTCGGGTTTTCGAAACCTGGTGTTACAATCCCCGCGACCGATCCTGGCAGTGCCTCAGAAAATATCAAGAATGGAACACGCTTTATTGGCCTTTAATGACAGCCCTCGAGCTCGAGAAGCGCTCTATGTAGCTGCTTACCTGTACGGCGCCTGGAAGATATCGCTGACCGTTCTCAGTGTGATGGACAATGAGCACATTGCGCAGCAAACCATCGCACAGGCGCTGCAGTATCTGGATGAGCACGAGGTGAAAGCTGATTACATCAAGGCTAAGGGCCCGGTGGCGCCATCTATCCTGATCACATCGGAAGAAGTTCGAAGCGACTTCATTATCGTGGGAGGCTATGGCAGCGCCCCACTGATAAACATATTCAAAGACGATATCGTTGATCAGGTGCTGCGCCAATCGCGCCAGCCAATGTTGTTGTGCGGATAATTCCCTGGCAAATAGTAAACTCGTATAAGATCAGGAAAATTTCTCAATCTCGGTAACGCGATAGCCGTAAGTATTGATCACATTGGTAAGGCCTACCAAGGTCATCATAGTACTTCCCTGGCGATAAATATGGATGTGCCCATGAAAATGATATGCTGGTTGGAAAACCTTATCCAACCATAAAAATGCCTTTATCCCCCAATGAGGGCGATCCGGTTGATCGTGTATCCCCCACGGTGAGGCATGTGTGACAAAAATATCTAGAAAACGCCCATATCTCAATTTATTGCGTAATAGCTGTGGAACCAGGCCAAAGGCATACTTCCACATCTGGTTTTGGGTATACATAAACGGGCCAGCCCGATAACGCAGGCAGCCCTCTATACCAGCCAACAGTAAACCATTATCATAAACAACTTTCCGGTGTAAATCAATCGCGCCGCCAGGATCGCGACAATCATTGGTCAAACTATACTCGACTTTGGGTGTGTGGTTGCCCCGCACATGGTATACCGGCACATCAAGCATACTCACAATGTATTCTAAATAATAATGGGGTAAATCACCACAACCGATCACCATCTCAATATCGTTGAAGAAGGTGCGAATTTGGGGGCTATAAACGCGGTCTAGAACAATATCAGAAAGGGTAAGAACCTTCATACCTGATCAATGGTTTAGAAATAAGGCGAGCAGGAAGTACTACACAACAAAAAAGCGTCCTTCAACATGAAGTAAATCCCGGCTGTATAATTCAGTAAGTTAGTCTTATAATAATCGGTAGTCCGAATTCTGTCTACATGAAACTATTTCTCGACTATCGAAAGATCACAATCCTATGACCGAACTACTTTATCAAACCGACAGTTACTTACAAACATTTTCCGCTGCGATCACGGATAATGATGATGCTAATCATGCAATTATTCTGGATCGTTCTGCTTTTTATCCTGGTGGAGGTGGGCAACCGGCAGATTGCGGTGTCATTGTAGTAAACGGCGTAACCTACTCCGTATCCCGCGCCAAAAAAGCAGGAGAAAAAATTCTACACCTGCTCGAAGGTAATATCCCATTGCCTACAATAGGGTCGACCGGACAATGTCAAATCGATTGGGAACGACGCTATCAACTAATGCGTACTCACTCGGCTTTACACGTTTTATGCGGCGTTGTTTTCCGAGATTATGGCGCAGCAGTCACCGGGGGTGACATGGATCCTTTGTCTGGTAGAATGGATTTCGAGTTCGAAACAATGCAGAAAGAACTGGTGCAAACCATTGAAGATGCAGTAAATAAAGAAATAGCCGCCAATCGTCCGATCCGAGTCAATATTTTGCCACGGGAACAAGCCTTTCAGATTCCGGATCTGATCCGCACCAAGATCAACCTGCTTCCTCCCGGTATCGAATATGTCCGCACCGTAGAAATCGTAGGTTTAGATTTACAGGCAGATGGAGGCACGCACGTTAGCACAACGGGTGAAATTGGAAACATCCGGGTGGTAGACTATAAAAGCAAAGGCAAGATCAACAAACGTATCTATATAGCCATCGAGTAAACGACCCCGGGCAGATTCATAGTCCTGGCTGAAGGAGCCTACGAGTTGTTTTGGAGATATAACATGCAGCGTGGAATAGATTATATCGGTGTAGGAGTAGGCGCAATTATCGAGGACGGTCTCGGTCATGTCTTCCTTGCTCAACGAGGGCCTAAAGCTAAAAACGAGCGTGGTGCTTGGGAATTTCCTGGCGGCTCAGTCGAATTTGGAGAAACTCTCCAACAAGCGCTTCAACGTGAAATCTATGAAGAGTACGGTATAAAGATCGAAATTGTAAGACTGTTGGATGTTGTGGATCACATCTTGCCAGAAGAAGGCCAACATTGGGTCTCACCCAGCTTCATTTGCATGATAAAAGAAGGAGAGCCTTCTATCCGCGAACCAGGTAAGTGCACTGCCATTGGGTGGTTTGATGAAACAAATATGCCTGAAGCATTATCCAAGGTTTCACGACTAAACTGGGAACACTATCGCCATGGGTAAGGTTCCTGTTCGATATCCGTATCATAACTTTACGAGCAAGATAGCCTTGTCTTAGCTCATTATCATCAGGATTTTATGGTAAACACCACACGCTACTTTCTAAAACTATCCAGACCAGGGTGGCTTGTTTATGTCGTTTTTCTCTACTCTCTTGGAGTTGCCATCGCTGATTTCTTGGGAACCAAAATAGACCCAGGGCTTTACATACTTGGACAAGCATGGATCACACTAATTCAACTTAGCGCTCATTACCTATATGAGTATTTTGAAACAGCACCCGATAATCCGACTAATCAACCCGGCGAAAACTACAGCCTGGGAGCAGGCAAGCTGCCGCGTCCTGTTGCTTTTTGGAGTGCTATTGTATGTTTGGCGGTTGCCGCATCCCTGAGTGTCTTGATACTTCGGATTACGGGTTTTAATCTGGGAGTGATCATTTTGTTGGCACTGTTCATCATGGGAGCGCTCGCATATGCAATTCCACCATTTAGGCTATCGCAATCAGGGTACGGCGAACTCGTTTTGGCCGCAGTCTTGGCATATCTGGTACCAGGTATAGCTTTCCTGCTGCAATACGGTGATATACATCGTCTTGTATCTATGTCAACTTTTCCATTGATCCTTTTCCAGATAGCAATGTTTCTTGCTTTTGAACTCAGTACTTATGCTGCTGATCTTAAGTTCAACAGATGTAACTTATTAATTCGCCTGGGGTGGGAAAAAGGCATGCTGATTCACAATCTGCTAATCGTAATGGCCTTCTTGCTGATTGCATTGGCTTTTGCTTTTGGCCTACCATTAAATATTGGATTACCTTTATTTCTCGCATTACCTGTTGGGGCAATACAAATCATCCATATAGAACGCCTTCGAGCCGGATTCAAACCGAATTGGCCTATTCTCCGGTTTACCGCAGTATTCTTGATCGCCATTGTTTTATACCTGGAAATATTTACATTCTGGATAAGATAAAATGTCAGAATTTCTCGAACTTCTTCCTCCAAAACAGGCGATGGAGCGGTTATTGCAACGATTAACGCCCCACCCTACTGCTGAATTCATCGAATTAGAACACTTACTCGGTCGCGTTACGTACGCTGCAATCCTGGCGCCGTATCCCCTTCCATCTTTCTGTCGCAGCACGGTAGATGGGTACGCTGTCCGCGCGATAGATACTTATGGCGCCAGCGAAAGCTTACCCGCTTATTTGAAAATGGCAGGCGAGGTTTTTATGGGTGCTGCAGCAGATATGGCGATTTCTGTTGGAGAATGTGTTTTGATCCACACCGGTGGCATGCTCCCCGAATCTGCTGACGCTGTTGTGATGATAGAGCACACCCAAATAGTATCTTCTAAAGACCCGCAACGGCCAACCGAGATAGAAATATTACATGCTGTGGCAAAGGGTGAAAACACCCTAAGCGTTGGAGAAGACGTTCATCAGGGACAGGATGTCATCCCGGCAGGCAAGCGCCTGCGATCTGTTGAAGTAGGTGGACTGGCAGCGCTAGGCATCATCCGCCTGCCGGTTGCACGTAGGCCCAGGGTTGCGGTCATATCTTCGGGCGATGAAGTGGTTCCGCCCCACGCAGAGATCAAACCTGGTCAGGTGCGCGATATCAATACTTATTCGTTGGCTGCTATGATTCAAAACGCCGGAGGCATCCCAGTACCATATGGAATCATACCGGACAATGCTGATACTTTACTACAAATAGCTACCCGGGCTTTGGATGAATGTGACGTGATTGTTATCACTGCAGGATCATCTGCCAGTGCTCGCGACTATACTGCGCAGGTCATTAATCGACTAGGTAAACCAGGAGTGCTCGTGCATGGCGTTAATGTACGCCCCGGGAAGCCTACCATTCTAGCAGCCTGTACCCCGCCAGGGCAGATCTCTAAAGCTGTTATCGGTTTACCAGGAAATCCAGTCAGCGCACTGGTAATTGCCGGATTATTTCTCAAACCTGTTATCAGGGATCTTTTGGGAGAGAAAAGCGATATCCCCTATACCATGAAAGCACATCTATCCACAAATATACCATCACAAGCTGGCCGCGAAGATTGGGTGCCCGTACGCTTGAGAGCGATAGATCGAGGATATCTTGCAGAACCCATCTTTGGCAAAAGCAACCTAATTTTTACCCTGGCACAGGCAGACGGTCTAATACGCATTCCGGCTGATACGACTGGTCTCAGCGCTGGAGAAGAAATATCCGTTTTTCCTGGCACTGAAGCGCACCTGTTATGATCGATCAACCGTTATCACTCGATTTGCTGCCCGAAACGTACGCCATAACCCAGGCAGCGCCAGATTCGCAAGCACCCCAGGGCTGGGATAAATATTCCGGCAGTTTGTTGGCTATCCTATATACCCCCGAAGAGTTGACCTGGATTGCCCCCGAAACCGCCATTATCTCAAATTACAATAACATAGAAAGCGATTGGCGAGCGTTCAAAGTGCGAGGACCGCTGCCTTTTGAGATGATTGGCGTGTTGTCTACTTTAACCACTCATCTTGCTTCCGCTGCAATCAGCGTATTTGTTCTATCAACGTTTAACACCGATTATATTTTGATCAAACAAGATAATTTATGCCGGGCGCTCGTCACGCTCGAAAAAGCTGGATACACTATTTACACAAACGAAACAAAGGATTAGGCTCAATGTCTGTATATCTACACGATATTCCTCTTCCGCAAGCCCAATCCTATCTTCAACAAGCACTTCAAGAGGCTGGATTGGAAGGCACGCTTGGTATCGAAGAAATTCATCTCACCGAAAACGCTCTGGGCCGCGTTTTAGCAGAACCTGTATGGGCAATCATCTCTTCCCCTCATTATCATGCTTCGGCAATGGATGGTTTTGCGGTTCGTTCGCAAGACACGATTGGAGCCACACCTGGTTCGCCCATTGAACTGCAGTGTTCTTCAGTAGATGAAACTGGGGCTCAAAGCGCTTATATTGACACTGGTGATCCTGTTCCGAGCTGGTCCGATGCAGTCGTGCCGATAGAAAACGTAGAACCTATCGACGAAACAGGACTAGCGGCTCTCAACCCGCGTCGTCCCAGTGCCATACGTATCCGAGCTGCGGTCGCCCCATGGAGTCATGTGCGTCCAATGGGTGAAGACTTAGTAGCTACCCAACTCATATTGCCTGGCGGTCACCGGTTACGCCCAGTAGATTTGGGAGCCCTTGCCGCCGGAGGTCACAGCAGGGTCCGAGTTGCACGATGTCCCCGGGTAGCAATCTTACCCACTGGCAGTGAACTAGTTGATATTGGCAGCAAAGTAAAGGCTGGAGAAATCATCGAATATAACTCGATCGTTTTGGCTGCACAAGTGAACCAGTGGGGAGGGCTTGCATTCCGGTACCCTATTACGCTAGATAATTTTCAATCTCTCCAGGCAGTTGTGAAGCAAGCAGCAATTGATAGTGATCTGGTTTTAATTAATGCGGGATCGTCCGCCGGATCCGAAGATTTTTCGGCGCAGGTCATCAGCAGCCTGGGGGTCGTTCTCGTTCATGGGGTGGCTGTTCGTCCAGGACATCCCGTGATACTAGGAATGCTAAAAACCAATGGTAAACAAACCCCTGTGATCGGTGTTCCTGGCTATCCGGTATCGGCAGCGCTGACGGGTGAAATATTCATCGAGCCTCTTTTGTCACGGTGGCTAGGGTGCGCATCCAGTCAACCCGTCACATTGCAAGCAACGCTCACGCGCAAGATCACATCGCCAGCAGGTGACGATGATTTTGTTCGTGTGGCCGTAGGCAAGATCGACGATCGAGTGTTGGCTGCTCCCCTATCTCGGGGCGCCGGAGTGATCACCTCGTTAGTGCACGCGGACGGACTGGCATTATTACCCCGCGGCATCCAGGGGCTAGCCGCTGGAGACCAGGTTGAAGTACGCCTGTATCGTTCGGCCAGAGAGATTGCCCAGACAATATTCGCTATCGGCTCACATGATATCACTCTCGATTTGCTTGCTCAATATCTCGCTCAATATCACCGCCGCTTGGTTTCTGCAAACGTTGGCAGTATGGGTGGATTGGTAGCCCTGCAGCGCGGCGAGACTCATCTGGCTGGTTGTCATTTATTAGATCCTCAAACGGGCGATTACAATATTACATATATCCCGAAGTATTTACCTAATACTCCCGTAAAACTAATAACACTGGTTGAGCGAGAACAAGGGCTAATGGTTCACCACGGAAATCCACTTCGGATCGTTGACTTGAGGGATCTAGCCCGCTCAGATATATCGTTCATCAACCGCCAGAGGGGCGCCGGTACTCGTGTTCTTTTAGATTATCATTTAGATCGGCTAGGTATTGCGTCTTCGTCAATTAGAGGCTACAATCAAGAAGAATTCACCCATTTGGCCGTGGCGGCTGCAATAGCCTCCGGAAGAGCAAATTGCGGGCTGGGCATTGCTGCTGCCGCAAGAGCGCTAGAACTAGAGTTTATCCCACTCTTCCGTGAACGGTACGACCTGGTCATTCCTACCCAATATTACTCCAGCGCTTTGCTTGAACCTGTGCTTGATATTTTGAGCCAAACACAATTCCGAAAAGCTGTCGCCGGTATGCCGGGATATCATACTAGTCACATGGGTACCATTGTTGCTGAAATTGGATAAAGAATATGACTGTTGCTCTTGTACTTGACGACAATCGCCTGGCTGCCGATATTATTTGCCACTTCTTGATACTGCTCGGCATTGAGCCTATTCCGGCTTATAGTCCAAATTCTGCCCTGAGAATTATCCAGGACCGTAAACCAGATATCATTTTTCTAGATTTAATGATGCCCGGTATGAATGGCTTTGAAGTTATTTCCTTCTTGCATCGCGAACCGAACTTAAGCGATGTTCCTTTGGTGATGATTACATCAGATGACAGCCTAGAAACCTGCACAGAAGCCAAGCGCCAGGGCGTTTACGAAATATTGAATAAACCTGTGACAATCGAGGATCTGGAGAATCTGCTTCGCCGTTCAAATATGCTCTAATTTATGATAGGAGTCTTTTGTGCCACTTGCAGAAGGAATTCTTGCTCCCGAGTTTGAACTACCTGACGAAAACGGTAGAATACATAAACTCTCAGATTATCTTGGTAAATCGGTTTTGTTGTATTTCTACCCAAAAGATGACACCCCAGGCTGCACAATGGAAGCCTGTAATTTCCGGAATGATTACAGTATTTATGAACAAGCAGGTATAGTTATCTTGGGAATCAGCCCAGATGACTCTGCCTCGCATGCTCGCTTTGCAAATAAATACAACCTACCCTTTGCCTTATTAGCAGATAGCAACCATAAGATCTGTCAGTTGTATGAAGTATGGGGACCCAAAAATTTTATGGGCAAGGAGTATGAAGGCGTTCAGCGCACAACTTATCTACTCGATGCCAAAGGCACGATCATCAAAGTTTTCCCAAATGTAAAACCAGATGGGCACTCTCAAGAAGTACTGGCAGTGATCAAGCGCTGATACCAAAAAAACCAGCCTCAAGTATTTAGAGGCTGGCTAGTGGAGATGGCGGGAATCGAACCCGCGTCCGAAAGATTCGTCCCTCGAGCGTCTACGAGTGTAGTCGCTCGTTTATTATCGCTTGGCGGCCCACGAGCGACAAAGGAACCGCCTCACTAGCTGCTGGAACCCGAAAGTTCTCTTTCGTGTGATTAGCAACATCACACACGGCACTCTGACTTTGTGACGCCTGCTCTACCTCCGGTCAGAGAGCGGGGCAGGCAGACGTGGTCCGGTTTAGGGACCAATCGACCCTTAGCTCACTTATGCAGCGAGCGGCAGAGCCGAATAGGTAGTGCGGTTGGCACTTGTGTTTTGCACTGATTTATCGAGGTCGGCGCCTCTCGACTCGCAGCCCGGAGCCAGCTTCTCCCGTCGAAACCTATCATCCCCGGACGCTTTCGATTATATCATAACGGACGCCGATCAACGATTTCAGGTTGCATCACGAATAGATCAGATTTGCGTTGGACCCGTAGCGCACGAGAAAAACTATTTACCTGCAGGGCACAATCCAGATCTGCAGCGGGGTATTCAGGCCGAGCAGGATCGGTAAAATTCTTTCCAGCCGGGGAGTGCTTTACTCGTTCTAAATAAGGCTTAGGATCTGGATTGTCGTTCCGCAATAAGGCGCATATATAGTCAGCGCAAGCAACATCCTCATCACCTTGAGTATCATGCACGCCGGTAACAACAAAGGTTAAGTGTTTAGGATGCAAACGATGAACAGCAAGCACTGTTGCTGACGCGCAGGTAAAACTAGCCGCATACAAAAAACGAGCTAGATAACTGCGCACAACGCCTTGCGTACCTGCACTTGTTCGATGGATAAGGTTTTTTCCTCGCAAATCTTGCGCAATAAATGCAGAAGGCGAATTACAATAATCAAAGCCAACAATCGGTAGACCTCCAACCTCGCCCACAAGCAGATGGGATGGAAAACGCTGGCGCAGTACATGCGCATTTTCTACCGTATCGGTTAACAAGATCGTTTCCACTCCTGCCTTGAAAGCAAAGACCGATACAGTAAAAGCACGCAATACGTCTATAACTACCACCATATCTGTTGCGGTGTCACAAGTATCCAAAGTTGCATATTCAATCTTCATGATTCTTCACCATTTCCAGACAACAATTATTCTTTGCACGGTTTACTACTCTTGCGCTATACTTAAGCATGTATGGATTGGCAACTTATCGTTTCGTAGTAGTCGTATTGCCTCGCACTCAAGTGAGCTATTTAGGATCTGCGTATGAAAAATAACCGCACCCGCTCTCAGATTCCCCTATCCGAAAAGCGGTCCCAAGAAAAACCAGATTATGATTATAAAGATTTGCGAGCAGATTTTACCTTTAATAGTGAATTAGTGCCTAGCCAAAAACCCCTGGATAAATTGCTTGGTTGGCTTCGTCTGAAAAGAGTCGGTCCGCTTATTATCATCATAGTGCTTCTTGGATTGGCCTGGCTTTGTTCCTTGGGCCCACTAGCTCCACGACTGGAAAGCCTTCTAAGCCAACGAATAAGCATGGCATTGAAATCGACATCGACTTTTACTCCCACAGAAACTCCATCTCATCCTAGTACGGCTACGAATTCTCCGATAGCCACATTACGCCCTACGGCGACAGCCACACCGAAGCCAACCCGGACAGTAACCAATACTGCGACGCCCACCTCAAGTGCTCCAACAGAAACGCCATCGCCCACATCTCCCCTTGAGACATGCATCGCTTCGAATGCAATAACGAAAGAAGACAAAGGGAAAAACCTATGCGTTTATGGTTATGTTCAAGGAACCACAATAAAAAATGATATTTTTTATATTTTCGTTGAACAAAAACCTAATACTTTTTACTTTGTATCTTACAATCGAACCTGGGATCTCAAAAACGGTTCGTGTGTGTATGCGACCGGCGAAATAGAAACAGTCGTAGGCATTCCGATCATGGAAGTCAATTATAAAATCCCACTCGAATTTTGTCCGTAGGTACTAGTACTATAAAGGAGCTGTATGAATTTTAGCCCTAGACCTTACGCAGCTTTATTTTCGCCTCCCCCATCTGCAATTCAATTAAATGATGAATTTTGGGCTCCCAGGCGCCAGGCGCTTATCCACACCACTCTTCCAAGTCAATTTGAAGAAATCCTAAAAACTGGGCGACTAAGAAACTTTCAGCGCGCCGCCAACAAAGCGCCATCGTCATTTGAAGGCTATTACTTTAACGACTCTGATGTGTACAAATGGCTGGAAGCTGCAGCCTGGATGTTGGCGGAGAGTCATGATGCGAAATTATCGGAAATGGTAGAAACCGTTATAGACGCCATCTCGGCCGCTCAACAACCAGATGGCTACCTGAACACCTATTTCATGTTTGAAAAGGCTAAAGACCGGTGGAGCAATCTACGCGACACGCATGAGTTGTACTGCGCCGGCCATTTCTTCCAGGCCGCCGCTGCCATGCAGCGCGCGTTGGCTGATGATCGTATGACACTGGTTGCTCGCCGCCTGGCAGATTTGATCTATGAAACATTCGGTCCTGGTAAACGAGCCGGCACGCCAGGTCACCCCGAAGTAGAATTGGCTCTCGTTGATCTATATCGCCTGACCAACTCTGACCAGTATCTGGAATTGGCGCAGATATTTATTGATCAGCGTGGCAAAGGCCTGATTGGCGGTAGTCCTTATCACCAGGACCATTTGCCTCTTCGCCAAATGGTGCAACTGGCTGGACATGCTGTGCGTGCCTTATATTTATGTGCGGGAGCCACCGATTTATATGCCGAAACAGGTGATACAGATCTGTATCAGGCCCTCGAACGGCTCTGGGGTAATATGACGTCTTCCCAACTCTACATTACTGGTGGAATTGGCTCCCGCCATGAAGGTGAAGCTTTTGGCGATCCCTATGAACTCCCTAATCAGCGAGCCTACACCGAAACCTGTGCTGCTATTGCCAGCCTGATGTGGAACCAACGCATGTTACATCTCCATGCTGATGTTCGTTATGCTGACCTGCTTGAATGGACATTGTATAATGCGATCTTGCCAGGACTTTCATTGGACGGAAAAGCGTACTTTTACGTGAATCCTTTGGCATCTACTGGCAATCATCAACGGCAGCCATGGTTTTCCTGTGCTTGTTGTCCACCGAACATCGCCCGTACATTGGCCACTCTTCCTTCACTAATATATAGTATTTCCGAAAGAGGGATATGGGTAAATCTGTATGCTGCCAACCAGGCTAATCTGATACTGCCAGATAATCGGATCATCAAAATCGACCAAATAACTGATTATCCGTGGAGCGGGCACATTGAAATAGTTGTACAAACAGATGGTGAATTTAGCCTGCACATCCGCTTACCCGGTTGGGCAACAAGAATTGATCAGCTTTCGGTCAATGGGATGCAGGTTTCCGAGGAGTTGAAAACAGGCACATATCATGAAATCCACCGCGATTGGCAAGCAGGTGATACGATCATCATCGACTTTCCGATGCCGGCTCGCTTTCTGGAAAGCCATCCGCGTTTACTCGAGAATGTTGGCCGGGTAGCCCTGGCACGCGGTCCTCTTCTATATTGCCTGGAAAGTACCGACAACCCCGACTTAGATCTGCGTGATGCAAGCATCATCACACAGATGATCCAAGACCAATGGCAACCTGCCCTTCTGAATGGGGTAGTTAGTTTGCATTGCCAGGGAGAAAATCGATCACCGAGCCCAGACTGGGAACACAACTTATATCGAGTTTTCCGTCAAGAGAGAATCACACGCCAACCCACCTCTCTGATGGCAATTCCTTACTATGCCTGGAATAATCGAGCTTTAGGGCAAATGCAAATCTGGCTAAAAAACCTATTTTCGAAAAAAGTTTGATATGAAGAACCACACATTTGCAGGGCGTTCTGCTAAACGGCGCATAAAGTACGGGTACCATTGTGTGCCATATGGTACATATACACGTACCGGATATCCTTGTGCCGCTAACTGCTCCTGTAAATCACGACGAATTCCAAATAACATCTGGAATTCAATCGCATCTTTGGGAAGTTGATATTTGTTTACCAGATCAAGAACGTATTCAATACGCCTGCGATCGTGCGTTGCCAAAGCAGGCAGCGGGGGAAATTTACCATCCGGGCTTAATCGAGGCAGATCACGCTCCTGCACGCTTTCGAGCAACAAACGAGCCAACCGATCATATGCGGCGTCAACATCACCCTTTTTAGGATAGGCAACATTAGCAGGTTCTTTATAAGCGCCTTTACACAATCGAACAGCAATGCCCCTTTCTACTAATTTGCGAACATCACCTTCGCTGCGATAGAGAGCTGACTGGATCACAATGCCCACATTGCGATAACCTTTTTCTTGCATGCGGAATAACAACTCCAATGTTATTTGCGAAACCGACGAATCCTCCATATCTATACGGATAAAATGATTCAATTGGCGAGCGTGTTTCAGAATCATTTCAAGGTTGCCAGCGCACAATTCGTGATCTATCGCCAAACCAATCTGCGTCAACTTAATTGAAATATTGGCCCTCACCCCAGACTCCTGAAGTGCATCCAATGCCGCCAGGATATCCTGAGTGGCCTGACGAGCTTCTCCCGCATTCGTAGTATTTTCGCCAAGATGATCTAAAGAAGCATTGATCTTTTTGTCATTTAAGATCTTAATAACCCGAAGAGCGTCTTCTAATTTATCACCCGCAATAAAGCGGGATGCCATGCGCCAGGCAATCGACCATCCAGTAACCAGTTTTTTGGCCCAGGTCGCCTTAGAGAGAAAAATAAAAATGGATCGAAGCATTCTCAGTCACCTCGTAATCAACACTACACAAGAATATATCTACTTGTTGTACTTCGCAACTAATTCTAGCATAAAAACCCAACAGATATTCCAAACTAACACTTGCAAATTGAATAACTCTCTTTATGCGAACACTGGCACAGATCTTGCAACTTACTCTAAAACTAGCTATACTCTTGAGTGATATGATGCTAATACAAAAACATACACAGCAAACCCGTCACCTGACAACAGCTCACCTGACTCAAACCATGTCTTTGTTGGAAATGCCAGTCATGGAGTTGCGTCAAAAAATCGAGGCAGCCCTGGCTGACAATCCAGCGCTGGAACTCGTTGAAGAACGCTCTTGTCCTCGGTGCGGGAAACCCCTCCTAAGCGGTTCTTGTCCGCTATGCTCACGGCAGGCATCTGCATCTGCCGATCAAGCTATTGTCTTCGTCTCTTCTCGAAATGATCTATATCAATCTAGATCATCACAGTCCAACGAAGATGAAGATTCGAATTATGAGGATTTTACACCTGAAAATATAACCCTGGCTGAATTCGTATTGCGACAAGTGGCAACCGAGTTGCAGCCTGAGGATCGTCCAATCGCAGCGTATATACTTTCCGCTCTGGATGATAACGGACTCCTTGGAGTTTCCTTGGTAGAAATAGCTCTCTATCTTCGTGTTTCTCTGTCGCATGCGCAGAAAGTATTAAAACTGATTCAACGCGCAGATCCTCCAGGGGTAGCTGCAGAAACCCCAAAAGAGGCATTACTGATCCAACTCGATCATCTGAGTGAAACTCAAACAATCCCAGAATTAACCTACAAAATCATCCAACAGGGTTTTGAACACCTTGGCCGTAAACAATACCAGGAGTTAAGCCGCTTATTAGGCAGCCCAGAGTACCGCATTCGCCAGGCAGCACACTTTATCACCGATAACTTGAACCCCTATCCTGCACACGGTCATTGGGGTACTACAACTGGACGGTTTGGGAATGATAGATCACAAACAAGTGTGTACTATTTCCCCGATATCATTATCTCTCTACTTGATCACAAGCAAGATTCTCCCCTGGTCATCGAAATAGCAATGCCAATCAGTGGCGCGTTGAGCATCAATCCCCTCTTCCGGCAAGTATTGAGTGAGGCGCCAGATGATAAGGCGGAGAAATGGAAGGCGGATTGGAATCAAGCAGAATTATTAGTGAAATGCCTGCAACAACGGAACCACACAATGATCCGGCTGATGGAGCTTGTGGCTCGCATTCAACGGAACTACATCTTATTCGGGGACGCATCCCTACAACCACTGACTCGGGCGCAAGTAGCGAAAGAACTAAACCTGCACGAATCCACAATCTCGCGGGCAGTTGCAGATAAGGCAATACAGATGCCCAATGGGCGTATCTTGCCTTTAGCGCGTTTTTTTGATCGAAGCCTTCCTGTTCGCACCGTGTTAAGACAGATAATCGATTCTGAACCAAAGCCACTCAGCGATGCAGAACTCGTGATTCGCCTGAAAGACCAGGGCTATACGGTCGCCCGTCGTACTGTGGCAAAATATCGGTCTATAGAAGGTATTTTGCCGGTTCATATCCGCACCCAAGAAAAATGTCTTCTCTCTCCTGATGTTAAATGAGTACCAATAAGGCTGTTCTTAGAACCATCAGAAAAAAATATTTAGCCTTCAGTCCAACCACTGTTCGCACTATCTTGGATGCAAATGCACTTGCGGCTATGCTGATAGATCTGGATTTGAACGTGGTGATACAAGGTAATCGCCAGACAATCGAATTATCCGGATATACACGAACAGACCTAGAAAGTATGAGCCTGGATCTTTTATTTCCTCAGGCAGCCGGCTATGCAAGTTTAGCTGAAATTACCAAGAAAAATATTTCAACAGCCGGTTTATATTTCATTATGAACTGCCACGGTGATCGAGGCATACAAGTTCAACTACAAATCTCCTTTTTGGATGAGCAGAATAAATTAGCCCTACTCAGCATACAACCAGCAATAAGCCCTGATAGTAATATGCAAGAGGCCGAGCAACGAAACCGATTAGTGCTTGCCATACATGATTTTCTCATAGCGAATCGGGAAAATAAACTGCCGGCAATCATAGATGCTGTTTTGCAGATCGTACAAAACCTCACCGGATGTGAAACAATTGCCATTTACCAAATCGATGGTGCTAAATTATGCTTAGATCGCATAGGTTGTATCGGATCAAGCAATTGGATGCCCGGCAAACTTAATCACCAGGCAATGGTTCAAATGCGAACGTTGCAAATCTGGCATCGACGCAAACGCGCCATTAGTGATTTGCAACACATTGCCTTGCAAGAAGGAATTGGATTCTTAGCAACTGCACCACTCGGACAAGACGATGCCTGGATTGGCCTGATCGCTGCCAGTAATATTAGCATGCCTTCAATAGATCAGAGTTTGACACCAACCATCCTGCAGCTATGCGCAAGCGCCTTAACTACAGCGATCCAACACAACTTATTAATTAGCAATCTGTCTTGTGCCATAGAAGAGCAAAAGCATTTAGTGTCCATTGCAAACACTGCAAAAAATGCCATCAATGATAGTATGTTTATTTTAGACACGGATCTAAACATCGTGGATATCAATCATTCGGCAGAAGTATCTCTGGGTTATCGATTGGATGAAATCCGAGGCCAACCTATTGATCGTATTCTCGTTGGAAACACACCTTTAGTACCAATATTTAAACGGATTCGTGACGATAATCAGGCGCTACCTGGAATAAATTGCCGATTATATCGACGCGATGGTCAAGATTTCTCGGGAATTGTGCGAGCCATTCCAATACGATTTGAAAAAGAGCTCAATAATGTGTTGGTTTTGATCAACGACCTAAGTGAAGTGGAAAAAATTCTACATCAAAAGGAAGTCCTGGAACAACGGGCTGTTCTGGGTGAAGTAACCGCTGCATTTGCGCATGAAGTACGTAACCCGATCAATAGTATTTACACCGGATTGCAATTAATGCAAATTCAGCTTCCGCCAGATAACGAAGTGCAAATTGATATCACCCGCATGATCGAAGACTGCAATAGATTGAATGATCTGATCAAAACAGCGCTCCTATACGTGAAACCTTATGAGTACAATATGGAACCGCTCGATCTATCACAAATATTGCCTCGACTGCTCGATGGAATGCGGGCTCGTTTGGTTCGTGGCGGAATAGAAACTCGTTTTCAGGAGCCCGGCTACCCAACAATGATCGAAGCAGATGTACGAGCGGTAGAACAAATATTTACAAACCTAATCAATAATGCAGCAGATGCCATGAACGCTCTCGAACCCTCGTCTAAAAAAATACTGGGGGTCAAAATCTCTGCCGTATCCAATCATTTGGACAGAGATGAAATTGAAGTGAGCATATCAGACACCGGCAGCGGTATTCCAGAAGAAATTCGAGAACATATATTCGCTCCCTACTACACTACGAAACCGGGTGGCACTGGGATTGGGTTAGCTTTGGTAAAGCGCTCAGTTACCGCGTTGAAAGGATCTATTCAGGTAACCAGCATTCCCGGCGCAACCATATTTAGAGTTTACTTCCCATCATATCGGAAATAGAATATTTATTGGAGAGCAAAAATGAGTGGAACCGTATTAGTCATTGACGATGTAGAAAATGCTCGTCGCAACATCAGCGTATTCCTGACTACCCATGGCTATGAGGTGCTCAGCGCGGCCACTCTACAAGAAGGAAGAGAATACCTGCGCCGAGGCGAAGCTGATGTTATTGTCGCAGATGTTGAACTGCCTGATGGATATGGACCCTCTCTCCTTGAGGAAACCAAACGAATGCCCACTCGCCCGCCCGTTATCATCATCACAGCATTCGGCGAAGTTGAAATGGCCGTATCGGCTATGCGAAATGGCGCTCACGATTTCCTCCAAAAACCGATCCAACTCGACCAATTGGAACAATCCATTCAACGTGCGTACGAAATTGTGTGTATTCGCCGCGAATTAAACCATTTGAGAGCTATGCAAACCCAAGAGTTGGATTTTATCGTAGCCCAAAGCCCTTCATTGAAAGCTTTGCTTGAACAGGCTCAGCGTGCCGCACATGTTAATGTGCCTGTTCTACTGACAGGCGAAACAGGCACAGGGAAAGAAGTTATGGCACGTGCTATTCATCGGTTAAGTGAAAAAAACAGACAGCACTCAGAACGCCCGTTTGTGCCAATCAATTGCGCAGCCATCCAGAGTACCATGCTCGAATCGGAGTTGTTTGGGTATGAAGCAGGCGCTTTCACTGGAGCAGAAAAGCGCAAGAATGGCTTAATGGAAATGGCCGATGGAGGAACGCTATTCCTCGATGAAATATCTTCTTTGCCTTTGGATATACAACCGAAGCTATTACGTGCATTGGAAGAACACACCTTCTTTCGCGTGGGAGGCACCAAGCAAATTCGCGTGGATGTGCAGATCATTGCTGCATCCAACCAGGACCTTCCAGTCCTGATCCAGAAAGGCCAGTTTCGCGAAGATTTATACTACCGCTTACAAGTCATTGAGCTTCACATCCCCCCCTTGCGCGAGCGCAAAGAAGACATTCCTCAATTGATTGGCTACTTCATAAATCAAAATAATCCGCGCATGGGATGTAACATAGAAGGATTGACTCCCCGCGCTTTAGAAGCCATGCTCAACTATTCGTGGCCTGGCAACGTGCGTGAGCTTCGTAATGTCATCGAGCGCGCTATGATCTTGTGCGATGACAACGAAATT
The DNA here is from genome assembly GCA_964629965.1 of uncultured Anaerolineaceae bacterium. Lineage (GTDB taxonomy): Bacteria > Chloroflexota > Anaerolineae > Anaerolineales > UBA4823 > CAZVRZ01. The sequence goes on along the minus strand of CAZVRZ010000013.1, from coordinate 1,692 downwards.
GACTTGCCCTATCTGGCAATCAATCTGCAAATCTAAAAATGCTTCTCCCAAGAAACAAAACTGGCTGCCTTAACAATCTCGGGCAGCCAGTAGTGATCATCCATAACTTACTTAATCTAAGGTTCCCAGACGTAAAACTCGCTGCCGGTGCAATTTTGAGTAGTGGTTAAGTTCACAAGGCAAGCTCGATAAGGAATCGCCGTACCCACTCCGACATCCGGCGAGGGGAAGGTAATCCAGGCTATACCTTTATCATCAGTAGGAAGACTATAATAACGTAGCTGATTGTCGTCCGGAAGATAAACCTCTACGTAAATCGTGACATCAATAAGTGGTTGGTTGCCTACTGTGGCAGCCAACCCTAACTGCTGATCGGTTCCTTTAGGCAGCATGTTATATTTCTCCCAAAGGAGAATCTTAATATTATTCTTCGATATGTCACTGATAGAGTTTACGTTGACCCCCAGAGCCGTGGAAAGATAAACTTCGCCAAGGTGCTGAGGAGAGACGCGGCTTTCGGGTAAGGCATTCGGTGAATAATCTATACACATATGCTCGAAACACTGATAATAGGAAACCCCGTCCTCCTTCAGCAACGGTTGCGTGATCGGGAAGCCAGACACCTCAAAACCAGATTTTCGTGCTAAATACTCATATATCTCCGGAAGAACATTGAAACCCAATCCATCAGAGATCTCCACAAAATACATCCCGGCTATTTTGGGCTCCAATTGAGCCGGCGGAAGTTTGAGCAGCATCTGGGGAAGCTTCAAATATTGGATATCTTCAAGTTGGTTAGGATTCAAATAAGCGACCAGATGTTCATATACTTTCATATAAGTACCATCCGGCGCCGGGAATAAATTTTGTATAGAGATGCCGAGCACATCAGTGCCAATACGACCATGCAGAATGCCAAAAACCTTGTCCGCATAGAAAACAATATCAGCAGGCATAACCGGTCCTGGGGTTTCAACAATTATATCCTTCAAGCACCCGGCCTTCGCGCAAAACCAAAGGCCATAAGGCATGAAACCCACTTGCAAGCTTCTCTCATCATAATATAATCCCCCATTTAGAAAATATTGTTCTTGCTGACCGGTGTCCATGTTATACAAAGGAGCAGAGATGGGAGAACCCAATAAATTCTTATTTTCATTATAAAAATCCAGAAACTCTTTGCCAATTGGATACCCATTGATAAACTTCCATCCTGATGGATACTCGCCATAAGTTGGTGATGTAGAATTTCCTATATATTCACCTACGGGATAAATAGAAAGCTGCATCTCTTTGGGCGCATTTGGTCGAATCTCTAAGACAAAATTTTCGTATATTTGGAGCAATTTTCCCTTAAATCGATATACACCACCGATAACCGGCTTACCTAATTTCTCTTCTACGGAAATATCCGACGGCGATACGGGCGTCGCGTTTTCGCATGCAGATAAAAACGAAACCAGGAAAATCACAAAACCAAGCAGCTTGATATTAATACAGTTTATATTTTTTTTCATTGTTTACGCTCCCCACTCGTCAGGAGATACTCTGTGATCAGCATACATTTTGCAGAGGCAAACCGCATGAACATACTCCCTAAACCACATATCGATGCGCTTTGAGTAACTTCAAAACCAAGGTATATAAACTCCCTGGCTTCCACCCCGAGATCAACGAAACCTAATGTATATT
>CAZVRZ010000012.1:0-57849 GCA_964629965.1 uncultured Anaerolineaceae bacterium | reverse complement strand
GTAACGCCCACTTCGAGTGTCAGTTCCTGGCTGGCGCCCGATTTACTCAACTCAGCGGGCAGCGTGACAAGCAATTCTCCATTTTCATCCGTCTGGCCCTCACCATTGGCAACGTATTCGCTGCTCTGGTAATAATAATCTTCGTAAAAACCCGCATCCAGGCTGAAATCGTCAAAGCTAAACATAGAATAATCATCTGGCGGATTGAAGCTGAAAGGAGAAGCCAATAAACTCCATTTAACATCTGCATTGGACACCGCACCACCAGCATAATAATCGGCAGCAATTTTCGCCTGGAAGGTTCCCCCTGCCAGAAGATCGGTCAGGGGCATCGACACGTCGACCAGAAACTCTGGCTTGCGATATTCCGCCACGCCAAAATTTACCTGCCCAATGTTCTCATCACCCCCCACCAATTTTACATAGATGGTGTAATCACCCAGGGCAGCATTTTCATCCAGTAAGAATTCCCCGCTGAAACTACCATACGGTGTGAGCGCGAGCAGCTGTTGGGAAACTACTTCCGTATAGCTGCTTATGATCACCTCCACCTTTTTCACATCAGGTAAACTGAACGCAACATCTTTATCTACACGCACAACACCTTTGAAATATACCGGCTGTCCGGGACGGTATAGAGGACGATCCGTGTATACATAAGCCATTTGGCGGCTGGGCTCAGAATAATAATCTTGCCACAGGCCAAAATCATAGGCCGTCACCCCACTTCCCCAACGCGCCGAAACAAAACCAAAATGTTCCGGCCCCTCGCTCATCGCATAAAAAGTCGCATACCAATCTGGACCCTTACGCAGACCAGCGAAGATGACCGTTCCATCAGCCCCAGTGACACCTTTTTTCAGCACGTTGAATCCGGCGTCATAGATCGCCACCGGCAAACCCGGCAGCGGATCGCCCGTGGTGAGATCGGTTGCCCAGATCATCACTTCGGTATCAGTGCTCTTCACCGTCAAATTAGCAGAAGCCACAAGCAGAATACGCGAATCCAGGTGATTTTTCCAGGTAATCGGTATTTTTTGCGCGTTGAGCGTCAAGAAGTAGAATCCCGGTTCCAGCGGTTGGTCGTTTGAGCTCTGTGGAGTAAAGCGCTTTAAAACACGCCGCTCAACGCCGGTCGAGCTGCTATCGCTGGCGCGCCAAACCAGATCAGCAGCCGGTGGAGAATAATTCCATGCGCTGATCCCGCTGTTGTAATCTTGCATAGCCACATAGGTGGCGGCTGGCATGCGATACAGATTCACTTCCGCCCGTCCGGCATCGCGGGCACTCACATAGAAATCCTGCGGACCAACAGAGCGCATCAAGACCAGGTCAGAGTGCGGCATCGCCAAGTAAGCACTCGGCGGTGAGGAAGCCGTGCGAAAATTGATCTTTTGGCCTTGTGCAATCTGATTACCATAGATATCTTCCATGCCAGGCAAGATTTCTACCGTGTAATTGGTAGAAGGTTCTAGGCCATAAAAATACGCATACCAGCGACCTGCATAATAGGCATCTCCTCCTAAATACCACTGTACGCCTCCAGTGGGTTCCGGTGTCACCTTTACGTGACTCTGGATCGACTCGAGGCGCATCAATGAAGCAAAAGTGATCCAGAATTGCGCATCGAATTCAACTTGGGTGACACCATCGGCCGGAGTTGTATACAGAATAGCAGGCGGCAAAACAGTGCTAAAGTGCCAATCCAATCCACGCCGCAAGGAAGCTCCACCGATCTCTTGGGCTTCCATGCCCAAATGAAGCGTGTAATTAGTACCCAACGATAGGCGCCGGGTAGTTGAGATGACTACCTGGGTATCTTGTTCGCTCCAGGTAAAGGCTAACGGCGCTCGCTCGCCGGCCTGGGAAGTAACCGAAACGGCCGCTTCTACGCTGGCGCGATCCATTTTCTGCAAGAAACGAATAGAAAAAGCCGGGTCAAGGAGTATGTTCGCACGGTTATCGGCCGGGTTCGTGTCCCAGGGATGCGAAACCAGCCAGAAAGATTCGATATCGGGATTGGCCGTGGAGAAATACCAACTGTAAGTTTCATCCAGTTGGGTTTCGCCAACGGCATCTTTTAAGCCGGCGGCAATGCTTACCTGGTAAGTCGTTCCTCCCGCCCAATAGCCTTCCGGTTCAAAGGTATAAACAGAGGTGCTGACCCAGTGTCCCTTTCCAGCCACCTGTGGGTCAATCTGTACAGGCTGCGGCAGGTCCGCCTGTTGTTCAGCGATCAACAATGGTGCCACCGGACGGTTGAAGATAACGGTGATCTTTGCATCACTTGCCACATCCATAGTTGTAGCTGCCGGGAAAACCTGGCTAACCTTCAATGCTTCAACTGTAGTAAATGAAAACTCAAACGGCTCTTGCAGAGCTAATCCCTGGCTGCTGGTTGCATCGCTGCCCAGGCTAGCAAAATAAGTAACGCCCGATTGTAACGGCCGGCCTGGCTTAAAACTCATCAAGCGCTCAGAAGGCCAGGTTATTTCACCAGTGATAACGTTACCTTTGTCATCTGTCACTTGCAAGGCCCCACTCGTTTTAGAGGCATCCATGGGTTGGTCAAATGAAACCTGCAAGCTGCCGTTAATCTGCGCCTGCCCACCTCCGGCAGGAGATCGAGCAATCACACGCGGCGCAAGTGGCGCGCCATCATCCACTACATTTAACGTATAAGCAGGTTGGGTAGGTGCAGAAGTAGGCTGCAGCGGTGAGGAAGTGGGGACGGTAACAGCAGCAGTAGTTGAAGGAAGCGGGAGATCCGCGGACCGCTTAGGCCCAGGTTCACACCCCCACAGGCTCAGGATTGCTGCAAAAAAAAGAAACAACGCCCACCAGTTGCGAAATATTCTTTTCATATATGCCTTTCACTTTCTTTGATCTGCTTTGGAAGCAGAAAACACCAGGCAAGCACTGGCTATAGAAAACATGCCAAATGCCGCTGCCAAAACCAACCACAATATGATCTTCCAAACTTGAGTATCCGACCCGGCTAAACCCAGGCAAAACAACAAACCGGCCAGGTTGAAAAGAAGTTGATATCCCGTCCCATTCAAAATTTCTCGCAGGCGCTTTTGCTGAGACGAGGCCTGCCAGGAGGCATAGCTGATCGCGGCCAAGGCCAACGCACAAGCCAGGATCCACAAAGCATTTGTCAGGAGATGAAACCAGTCGATCATCGCTGCACCAAAAAGATTATAACACTGCAAATTATCTGATCCAACACAACGATCACATTATTAACGAACTCACGATCAAAAAAGTTCCTGGGGAAAGATCCGTCTATGATAGTTTAATCTCATTTCCAGATTACGTATGATGGTTATCGTTGGAGTAAAGGCAGATAAACGTTATTAACGATTGCGGTCATCGCTTGCAAAGAATAGCTAACGCTGCTGCCTAACACAGACCCATTTGGGTGACGTGCTTGCAAATAAACCTTCCCGCTATTCTGTGCCGTCCACCACAACGCCGATGTTTGTCCATAATGCCCGTTAGCATTTTGTGTCAGGAGTGTGCTGCTATCCTCAGCATATAAATACAGCGCAATCGAAGTATCTGGTGTTTTGGGTAAAGCCTGGATCAAGTAGGTCTGTCCAGCCTCAACATCAAACCAAACCCAATCCTCATCATCCTTGAAATCGATTTTGAGCGGATTACAGAAATTATGTTCTTGGGGTGATGTGCCCAGGGCCAGCGGTTGAGCCAACGCAAACGTGTTGTCTGAACCAACCAGGTCAGCCGCATCCAGGGTCGCGCACAGTATCTCTACCGCAGGAATCGTGGTAGTAACCTCTGGATCAAATGGGTAATCTTCCACATTCCCGGCAAGATCGTTGCCGCGCATGCGGAAGCTAACCACTGAGCCCGGCTCCCCGACATACCAAAGCTGAGTTATTGCCGGAGTGGTTAGAGTCTGCCAGTCTGCCCAGGCCTGGCTGTCAATAGAATGCTGAATCTCATAACTGCTCAAACCGACCCCCATATCCGCAGCCGTCCAGGTAAGCAAAAACGCAGTGCTGTCTTGCTGCGCATCTAATGGACTCAGGGCGGTCGTAGGCGCGACCTGGTCAAGCGACACATTCCAGGAAACATCTCCCACTACATTGCCGCTATTATCAGTCATTTCCACGTAAAACGCCATTTTTTGCATCCCCACGAACATCGCCGGGTTGATATCCAGCACCCACTGACTGCCGTCTCGCACACCCATTCCCAACGAAGTCCATTCCAGGATCGACCAGTCGTCTGAGTGCCAAAAGAATTCAACTTTTTGGATACCGCTTGCTGATTCATCGACTGAAGCCTGCAAGCGAGCAGTTCCCAAGTCCAGGTAACCGTTATCCACTGGCGAAAGCAGGCTTATTCCCTGGGGCGTGCTGTCTTTGGAAAAATCAATAGTATAGAAATAATTACTCCCACCCGTTTTTGGGTAGCTCCAGGGCCGGATCTTGATGTAATAGGTTCCAGAACGTCTCAAGCGATACTCAATATAAGAATCCAGGTTCACCAGGAAAACCTGATCATCATTCTCGGCCAACACCGAAGTGCCATCGACATCGAGCAAATACATATAAGAGTCCAGCGATGATGTTGGTTTGGCAGTCACATCAATCGTCACCCAATCGCCAACCTGTCCGGTAAAGCTATAATAATCCTTATCGCCATTGGGACAGATCACAGATTTGATCTGGGCCGGCGCTACGCCAAGTTCAGTCGCTTGGGTAGGTAAATTATTAGGCTCGCCCGCATCGGCACAAACCACGGGGGCAGTGCTTGTGATGGACATATCGTCGATGAACCAGCCTTCGAAATCGTTATCCGACCGCGTTCCCGATGGATCGACCGTATCGAAATTAAAACGCACCCGAATAGTGTGCCCGGCGTATGCAGAAAGATCGAGTGCTGGACTTTGCAACCAGGTATTCAGGTAATTTTCTGGCGGGTTGGAAGGCAGCATGACCTCACCAAAAAGCTGATGGACGTTCTGGAATGGCCCGCCATCCATAGAAATCTGAACCCAGCGTTGATCCCAGAAAGTACCGTCTCCTTCTGTCTGATAGCGATACCAAAAGCGCAAGTAATACGTTGGGGCAGATGGGATCACGATGGGCTGCGATGTCAGATCCCCAGACTTAGCAGAGAAATAGTTCATATTGCCCGCATCATCTGCTCCAAACCACCAATAGTAGGAACCGCTGTGCGAGGTAACCGGCGCGGTCGAACGATGCCACAATCCACTGGAGCGCCAATCATCATTTTCCGTTTCGAAATCGTCTGTAAAAGGCGCCGAAACCGTTGCAGGCGCAGAAGTATTGTCATCCTGTACCATAAAAAAGTATGGAATACTCCAATCGCTTACACCTGTGGCGTTACGAGCGCGCACATCCCACAAATACGCTCCAGACACGAAAGATACACCATCCAGGCCGTTGCCCAATAACCAGAAGGGCTCAGTCGACCAGCTCGATGTGTAATATAAACCAGCCGGCGTTGATAGGCGCGCCTGGTATTCAAGCGTCTCCCCTTCGTTCTCCCAATATAAACTTAACGAGTCAAACTGGTTAATATTGATTGCATTGGGCCATAACGAATTTGGGACTTGCGGCGGACTTCCCCGCAGCATTACCTTCAAAGAAGACAAAGCCCCGGTGCCTACCAGATTGCCCTGCAAATTACTGACATCGCTTATAAAGGTTTCTGCCCGGCCCGAAAAATTTTCATCTGCAAACATTGTAACCATCGCTTCCGAACCGACCTGAAGTGAGGCGGTTTGTTCGGCCATGCCAACCAGGTTGAGGTTTAAGGGGTATTCTCCTACACCAAAACGAACACAACTGCCACCGTAATCGGGTTTTGTGTATAAAGCAACCTCTTGAGGTCCCGGCGTACAAGGGGGCAATTCACTGGCACAGGCAAATGACTTACTGATGTAACGTTGTCCTACCTCATTTGCCACGTTATTCTGGTTATCGGTTATACGCATAGCAACAGCGATTAACCCATCTGGTGTACCGGATTGGCACATATCCCATTCATAGGAAAAAGGCATCGCTGTTAGGGCCGGTCCAATCTCGTGCCAGGCACCAGAATAAGAAGCCATCAGTTGCACTGATCGCAGACCACTCTCAGCATCAGTGGCTGTGCCTTGCAACGTTACAGTATGAGCAGTTGCCTCTGTGCCGATTTCAGGAGCAGTCAACTCACCCGTGGGCATACCAAAATCAGTCCGCCCGGTGTTTCCCGAAATATAATGAGAACGGTACCCCTGGCAGATATCATCGAAACCACACCAATTGTTGCAATACAGGAAATCATCCCAGGATTGATTACCAGGGATAAACCGCATGCGCGGTCTGCCGCCATTGATATCCACATCGTCAAAAGTAATATCCACTGCTCGTCCCCAATATGAATCTGGGGCGGTATGAACATGAAAATGGAGATGGTGCCCTGAGCTGGCGCCAGTGTCATCTGCGACGCCGATGATATCGCCCTGCTGCACATATACACCGAACTGCTTGAATTGCGCCGGAATACTACTCTGGGCAAGATGGAGGTATAACACATACGTTGTGGGAGTGGTTGTGGTATCCTGGATGACCATATAGTTACCAGGAGTGGTGGTGCTGCCGGTAGGCAAATCGTCTCTGAATTTCCAAACCGTGCCAGCCTTGGCTGCATGGATCTCGAAAAGCCCTCCCCTCCCCGTGCTTGGGTTAGTAATTGTAAAATCAAATCCATAATGGGAATTACAGCTTGGAATATAAGAGTCGTGCACCAGGCTGCCGGTCAGGTTCCCCTGCAAGCCGCCTTCCCAAGGCAATAGATAACCGCCGACGGGCGCCGATGGAATAGCCGCAGCATAACGCGCATTGATCATCATCCAATACTCGCGTTCTCCCTCCGGAAACATATCTTCAGGCGCCGACTCGAGCCAGGATTCCCAGCGCAAATCACCCGGCATGGCCACATCCCAACTGTCACCCTGGCGACGCAATATAGCCAGGCCCGGCTCGGTAGGCACATCGGCGCCAGTCGAAGCATCCTGCGGCACTAACCAGGCAGTAGCCCATTTATCACTACCGCTTACGGCTACATTATCAACCCGCGTATCGTTGATAGCCGCAGCAGGAAGAGCTTCTCTGCGGTTCGAGAGCGACTCAAAAATGGCATCAGTTATTTCTTCTACTTTTTCCGGAGGAGCCGGAGTAGGATCGGAAGCTGCCGTGACAACTTGCGCCTGGTTCATCAATATTACAACAAAATAAACCGATAAACCAAATGCGAATAAACTGCAGAATAAAATCCAGCGTTTCATAGGAGATCTCCAGAATAGCAAATCGGACGCGGTTGTTTAATCATACACTTTTACGAATGAGTTGTCACCTATAAAACAGTAAGAATGTTATAAGGATTCACCTACTGTATGCAGCAGCGCCAGGTTGGTCTGCCGCTGTGCTGGGATCGGGAAGCCGCAAATCAACACCACCTGCTGACCTGGTGTAACCCATGTGCATTCGCGCAGCGCCTTCTCCACCACGCGCACCATTTCTTCAATGGTATTTACCGAAGGCACCAGGTAGGGCTGCACACCCCAATACATGGGCAGGCGTTGGTATACGTGGGCCTGCGGTGTAAATGCTAATATCGGAACAGCAGGCCTCCTCTTCGACATCAACAAAGCAGTACGTCCAGTCTGAGTAAAAACTGCCACTGCAGAAACATTACGATCATGAGCCATTTCGTTGGCAGCCCGGGTTATGTGGAAAGCATCATCCGATGCATATAGATCCTCGTCAATCGAGCAATCTCGCCCCCATCTTTTCAGATGCTCTTCTGCTTGTCGAGCAATCGCATCCATCATTTCAACCGTTTCAACAGGGTATTTTCCGGCCGCCGTCTCACCAGACAACATGACTGCATCTGTGCCATCCAGGATCGCGTTGGCAACATCCGAGGCTTCTGCGCGCGTAGGGCGCGGATTATTGATCATCGAATCCAACATCTGCGTAGCAGTTATGACTACTTTGCCATACCGATTGGCGCACTCAATAATACGCTTTTGGGCAATCGGAACTGTCTCCGGGCGCATTTCCACGCCCAAATCACCGCGCGCCACCATCACTCCATCAGCAGCCTGAACAATTCCTTCCAGGTTGTCTAATGCCTCGGGGCGCTCTAATTTGGCAATGATGGGCGTGCAAGCGCTATCCGGCGCAGATTTTTGGATCAAACTACGCAGCTCGTGGATATCGGATGCTGTATGCACGAAAGAAAGAGCGATAGCATCAACCCCCTGCTGTAAGCCAAATGCTAAATCTTCCACATCTTTCTCTGTTATTGCAGGAATTTTCACCCGGGCCCCGGGCAAGTTAACTCCCTTATGAGTCTTTAACACTCCTCCAACGATCACACGAGTAGTAACTCGCTGCCCCTTGACCGAAAGTACTTCCAGTTCCAGGTTGCCATCATCCAGCAAGATTCGCCCTCCAGGTCGAACTGCCTTTGGCAAATCAGGAAAGTCTACGCTAACTTCTTGCGCACTTCCGAGCATCTTGCGCGTTGTAAGGACAAATTCCTGCCCTGCTCTAATGGTCACATTTTGCTCAACCAATTCGCCGGTACGGATCTTTGGCCCTTGTAAATCCTGCAAAATGCATACCGGCCTACCAAGATCGCTTGCAGCCATCCGCAGCCGCTCAATTCGCGTCGCATGCTCAGCCTGGGTACCATGCGAAAAATTTAACCGAGCCACATTTACCCCGGCTTGAAGCACCCGATGGATCATCTCTGGGGACTCACAGGCTGGACCAATAGTAGCCACAATTTTGGTGCGGCGATTCAATGATTGAACGATATCCATAGCTACCTTCCTAACAGCGATATTGAAATGATCAGATGTAATTTAATTCGTGTGCCTGGCGTTTTAAATCGGCGCGGAAATCAGGATGAGAGATATTGATCAAAGCAAGAGTTCTTTGACGGATAGATTTTCCGTACAATTCTGCCACGCCAAATTCCGTAACAACATAACGTACATGATTACGCGTGGTCACCACCCCAGCTCCTTGTTTCAACATAGGTACAATCCGGCTAATCACCGTGCCATCACGCATCGTGGCAGTGCTGGGAAGAGCGATGATCGGCACGCCTCCTTTCGAACGAGACGCGCCATAAATAAAGTCAAGCTGCCCACCCACGCCGCTGAACATTTTGGGGCCTATACTATCCGCGCACACTTGCCCGGTCAGATCCACTTCAATAGCTGAGTTAAGGGCCACCTGGCGTTCATTTTGGGCAATAACAAATGGATCATTAACGTATTCGGTAGGATGCAGCTCGATCAACGGGTTATCATCACACCACTTGTATAATTGTTGTGTGCCAATAATAAAACCGGCAGTGATCTTCCCTGGGTGCAGAGTTTTCCGAGCATTCGTCAACACGCCGGCTTCTACCAGATCGATTACCCCATCGGAAAACAACTCAGAATGAATACCCAGATCCTTTTTATTCATCAGGTATTTCAAAACCGCGTCTGGAATGGCCCCAATTCCCATCTGCATGGTTGCACCATCAGGAATCAACTCGGCAATCCAGGAAGCCATCTGTTCAGTCGCTAGATCCGGGCCCTCATTGCTGGACATACGCATCTCAGAGAGGGGATAATCAACAGGCACGATATAATTCAAACGACTTACATGGATAAATGAATCTCCTAATAAACGAGGCATCTGCTGATTAACTTCAGCAATAATGATCTTGGCAGACTCAGCCGGCGACTTGATCAATCCAGTCTCAATACCAAAAGAACAAAAACCATGCTCATCTGGTGGTGAGATATGCGCCAGGGCTACATCAACAGGCAGTACCTTATTTTTAAATAATAAAGGAAATTCTGAAAGCAGTACTGGGGTGAAATCTGCGCGTCCTTCTTGTACTGCCTTGCGAACATTTGCGCTGATGAACATCGTGTTCACCTTCAGGTGACCTGCCAACTCTGGATTGACATACTCAGCCGGCCCAACCGTCAGCGCCTGGCATATCTCAACATTTTCTAGATTGGGTGCATAACGGGTAAGCGCCTCTAATAGTCGGTGAGGCGTGGAACAATTACCCGTCAGGAAGATACGATCTCCAGATTGGATCTTTTGAACGGCCTCGTCCGCGGTCACAACACGAGATTCATACTTTTTTAGGTCCATGGGCTATTCAGTCTCCGGTGGACAAGGTTCGGTTGCATGAATAGGGTAATAAGGCATATGGCGGCATTCTCCGTTCAAAATAGCCACCCCTCGTTCAAGATCTGGATTATCGCAGACAGCAGCCTCGGCTCCCTTGTTTGCCACTTCGAGGATATAGGAAAAAGCTGCGTTCAACAACATGTGAGTAGATGTGCGCGCCACAACACTACCAATATTCGGTACACAGTAATGAATAATGCCTTCCTTAAGGAATGTGGGCTGCTCATGGGTGGTCGGCCGAGATGTTTCCACACATCCCCCTTCATCGATACAGATATCCATAATCACCGAGCGAGGTTTCATCGAACGCACCATTTCATTCGTCACTACGATCGGAGGCCTTTCTCCCGGTACCAGGATAGCTCCTACCACCAGATCCGCATAAGCACAGGCTCGCGCAATTGTATGAGGATATGACAACATGGTGACTACGTTGGGGAAACGCTCGTAAATACGCTGCAGTGCTTCCATACTGATATCAAGCACAGTGACCTTGGCGCCCATACCTACAAACGCCTTGGTAGCAGTCTGTCCGGCCGTACCCGCACCGATGATCACAACTTCGGCTGGCGGAACACTGGCGATACCTCCCAGCAGAATACCTTTACCACCCGAATTATTTTGTAACAACCTGGCACCAATTTGGGCGGCTAAGGTTGCTCCAATCTGGCTAAACGGTTTTCGCACAGGTGCGGTTCCGTCGCTGCGCCGAATCTGCTCGTAAGGGAAAATCGTGAGGCCCATTTCCTGCAGCAATTTTATCTTTTCCTGGCGAACTGCAGCCGGATGGAAGAAACAACTTATAATCGTGCCAGGACGCAGCCATTCCATTTCTTCATCCAACGGACGAGCGATTTTCACCAGGAGATCCGCTCGGCCAAATACCTCGTGACCCGAATAAACAATCCGAGCACCGGCCTGCTCATATTCCTGATCACTAAAACCAGCCTCCAGTCCAGCCTCGTGCTCAACATAACAAGTATGGCCTGCCTGAGTAAGCATTTGCACGCCGGCCGGAGCCATTCCTACCCGAAATTCAAGTGTTCTTCTTTCTTTGGGAACGCCTATATTCATTCATTCCTCCTTAGAACTTGACTTTCTCGGTGTACGGTACCACAGGTAGCCGATGGCGAACAAGCACGCAGAATAAGACTCATCTTCTAAAAGTATAGAACAACTATGGAATATTGAGTACCGCTCGAAAATGGGGCATTGCCCAATCAATCGTGGCTCGATCTATGATCAACGGAGGAGCTACACGCAGTATATTTTCATGTGTTTCCTTCACCAGGATACCGCGCTGAGCCAAAGCTTCGCAGAAACGGCGAGCACCACCGGCACTGGGCTTTAGCACTATCCCAATGAGCAATCCACGCCCGCGCACTTCCTGAACATGCGGACTGGGTATCTCCGCTAACTGCTCCTGTAGATATTCTCCCATTCTGCAAGCATTTTCGACCATATTTTCATCGATCAAAACCTGCAATGCGGCGCGAGCCACAGATATCCCCAGTGGGTTGCCGCCAAATGTAGAACCGTGGTCGCCCGGACGGAATAAGCTCATCACTGGCTTGTCTGCCAGAACAGCCGAAACCGGATAAAAGCCGCCAGATAAAGCCTTGCCAATCACAAGCATATCCGGACGAACATTTTCATGATCGCAGGCAAACAATTTTCCGGTTCTACCTAGGCCAGTTTGGATCTCATCGGCGATCATCAACACATTATTTTCACTGCATACCTGACGCACTTTTCGCAAATATCCTTCCGGAGGTATTCTGACACCAGCCTCACCCTGGATTGGCTCTATCAAAACTGCCGCTGTCTGCGATTTGATCGCCTTAAGCAGCGCATTTGAATCTCCATATGGAATATTTACAAAACCGGGAGTAAATGGGCCGAAATCAGCTTTGTAACCAGGCTCTGAAGAAAATGAGATGATCGAAACGGTCCGCCCATGAAAGTTACCCTCACATGTGATAATCTCGGCGCGGTAACGCGGCAAGCCTTTTACTCGATAAGCCCATTTACGCGCTAATTTAATAGCAGTCTCCACTGCTTCTGCGCCGCTGTTCATCGGTAGAGCCATTTCATAGCCCGTTAACTCCGACAGCTCTTTGTAAAACATGGGTAACTGCTCATTTCGAAAAGCTCGCGAGGTTAAAGTTAGCTTACCCGCCTGTTCTAGCAATGCCCTCAGGATACGAGGGTGCACATGTCCTTGATTAAGTGCAGAATAGGCGCTCAGGCAATCGAGGTAACGTTTACCTTCGATATCGTAAACCCAAACACCTTCGCCCCGTTGAATAACTATATCCAGTGGATGATAGTTATGTGCTCCGTACTCATCTTCCAGAGCAATATATTCTTTTGTATCCATAAAACCAACTTGTATCTCCCAAACTCTAGCAGATAAATTTTGATTTACGCAACACCAAACAGACTTACCAAGATCGCCTTTTGGGCGTGCAAACGGTTATGCGCCTGGGGAAAGAGTGCAGAATGCGGACCATCAGCCACTTCATCAGTGATTTCCTGCCCGCGGTGTGCTGGCAGACAATGCATGACGATCACATCAGGGTCTGCTTCTGCCACCAACCCGGCATTAACCTGGTAAGGTGGAAAAACTTTTTCGCGAATCCTGGTTTCTTCTTCCTGGCCCATGCTTGTCCAGGTATCGGTATAAATTACATGCGCTCGCTTAACGGCCTCATGCGGGTCACGCAGCATCGTCAATTGACTGCCACTTTTGCGAGCCATTTGTTTCGCCAGAGCTACCGGCTCGGGCTTTAAATCATATCCTTCTGGACTGGCTAAAATGAAATTCGCCCCCAATTTGGCACACACATGCATCAGAGATACAGCAACATTATTCCCATCACCCACGTAGGCCACATTCAAACCTTTCAGGCTGCCAAACTTCTCCTGTATCGTCAGTGCATCTGCCATTCCCTGGCAAGGATGATTGTAATCACTCAAACCATTTATTACAGGTATTTTGGCCCATCTAGCTAATTCCACTACATGTTCATGATCGAAAACACGCGCCATGATCGCATCTACATAACCTTCTAACACCCGGGCAATATCGGCAATCGATTCTCGTTTGCCCAGTCCAATCTCATTTGGTGAAAGGTACAAAGCATCGCCGCCCACATGACGCATCGCCATATCAAAAGAAACGCGAGTGCGCAAACTGGGTTTCTGAAAAATCATTGCAAGTACCTTGCCTTTTAACAAAGGCCGATTACCGCCTGCGAAATGTTCCTTTTTCAACGTAACTGCCAGATCTAGCAGATCCTGGATTGCGTGTGATTCATAATCGCTGATAGCCAAAAAATCTTTCATAAGTTACTCCTCATTAATTTTACTCAGGTACATCTTTTTTTCTAAACAACTAATTACAGAACAACCGATACATACATGGTGCCCGCTTCGAGTATATCACAAGAAAACTCACCCTTAACCTAAGCTTGTAAATGCTATAATGGATGCATTGAGGTTGTCGATGACGGAAGAATTGCTTACAGAAGAAAAACAGCTTAAGGAAGCTTGCCGGCAAAGCAGCGCTCGTTGGGCTGCATGGATCTACCATCACGAAGGAGAATGGGGTATTTTACTTCACCATGCTTTGAATAAGCGCCGGCAGAAGGCTCTGTCTGAATACATCCGCCAGCCCCAAATAGCCAGTTGGATGGCAGGTTCCCTGTCCAGCGCTCACAGCCGCTCGAGAAGTTCTCAAGCTTACGCCCCTTTGGATTGTCAAAGAGTTTATCTTTTTCCTAATATGGAGAGCCGCCAGCTATTGATTGTAGGCGCAAACCAACTCAGCAAAAACGCTGAAAATTTATTCCGAATCTTGTCGATCAGTGCGCCGATTACGGCGCAGACGAATGAACGCAGCCGGCAGCCACAGGCAGCAAAAGGGCGGGCAGTTTGGAATGAGTGGTCCACGGTTCAACCCGAATCTCTCCAAAAGCCTCAATTAGCGCTTGAAGGCATCCTGGAATACCTGGGCAGCAATATCCTGCCAGCGAACCAGAGCGCTGCTTCACGCCGCACAAGTAAAGAGGCCGGCGCAAATGCGGCCTATCTCGCTATTCGCAGCGGTGAAGTTTTTCGCATCCAGGCAACGTGGCAGTGTTCAGCCAAGTTACAGGGTTGGGAGCTGCAGATTTCCGACAATGAGGCGTTAAGTTCTATCACAACTTCTCGACTGGGCTGCATCCTAGAAAAGAATCCATCGTTTCCATCACCAGTTGTTTTTCAAGATGATCCAGGCCGGCATTATTCATATTTGCCCGCTGCTGATGAATATGAGGCGTGGATGGGAATCCCTATTCTGATCGGCCAACATGTTATAGGGATTGCTGCCTTTCTTTCTAACAGTCCTGGTTATTTGTCTCCCGCTTTGATGCAAGATGCGACGCAATTGGTTAACCGGGTAGCCTACATGGTGGAAAATGCGATCCTGTTTTCAGAAGCAGCTCGTTACCTGCAACAGCTGGCTTTGCTCAACGAGCTGGCTACAACGGCGTCTTCAGTTACTGATATTGACGAGGTTTCGAGACGCGTGATGAAACGCTTGCGGCGCGTTTTTGACACAGATTGGGCTGCACTCTTCTTGCTCTCTGCCGATGGGCAATCCATGCGGGAATACGGTGGAAGCGAATATCGGAATCCGCGGCCATTGGCAACAGGCACTCCACTTGGGCAGGCTATCGCCACAGGTTTACCTGTAATGGTAAATGATCTATCTGCACACAGCGATCAGGACGCTTCCGCT
This sequence comes from uncultured Anaerolineaceae bacterium, assembly GCA_964629965.1. Lineage (GTDB taxonomy): Bacteria > Chloroflexota > Anaerolineae > Anaerolineales > UBA4823 > CAZVRZ01. The sequence goes on along the minus strand of CAZVRZ010000012.1, from coordinate 42,810 downwards.
GAGCACAGCGGGGCTGAGCACAGCGGGGCTGAGCACAGCGGGGCTGAGCACAGCGGGGCTGGGTACAGCGGGGCGGGCGGTACGAGTACCCCAGATACGAGTTCCGCAGGGACGAATTCTCCTATACTGCCTGGCGCTGGTAGGCCCGTCGGAGCAGCCAGCGGATCAGCTTTATCGGTTCCGCTTAAATATCAAGGGAAGATAATCGGGGCAATGGATTTGATGAGTGCGAAGCGGAACGCTTTCACCAACCAGGATGAACAACTGTTAATTCTAATTGCCAGCCACCTGGCAGGCCTGTTCGAGAACATGCGTTTGAACAGGGAAACCCAGGAAAGAGCTATCACGCTGCAAAATACTGTTCGCCAACTGCAGGCAGTGCGTGAAACTGCGTTGGATATCACTGCCGATCTTGATCTTAATACACTGCTAACACGTATTGTTCAACGAGCCCGTCACCTAGTGGAAGCGCGCGGCGCCGAACTCGGCCTGGCTGAAGGCACGGAGTTTGCTCCAAGTGGTGGCGCTAAAACATCAAGCATCTCAGCTCAAGTTGGGGGCTTCTCTAACCAGGAAGATGGGCGGCAAGCACACCTGTCTTCCCGGCCCTCTCAGCCAGGTGTGCGAGTGGTGGTTTCTGCCACTCCTTGGGATGATAGTACGAACGAGGTGAAAAGGTCTAGCCAATACGACTGGGGAGACGATAAACATGACCTGACGCAGCCTGAGAGTCTAGATTTGGAAGCTCACAAATCACCCCTGATGGCCGCGTTCAAAGAACCGCTGGTGATCAACGATTACAACACCTGGTTGGGACGTTTGAAGCCTGAAGGGGAGGGGGCACGTGCGCTGGGTACAGCGCCCATAGCGGAGCCGGGTACGGCGGGGCTCCGTAATGCGGCGCCTTTCCGGACTGCGGCAGGCGTTCCTTTGCGGCTGCGCGGAGAAGTGATCGGCACACTCACGGTGATGGACGATCGACCTGATAAGACTTTTCACGAGGAAGATGTGCAGATATTGGAGTTGTTAGCTCCTCAGGCTGCCATCTCAATCAGAAATGCACGTTTATACCAGGAACTTCAGGAGCGTATTAAGGCCCAGCGCCTGGCAGAAAGCCGCCTGGTGCGTTCGGCCCGCCTGGCTGCAGTAGGCGAGATGGCTGCCGGGATTGCGCACGAGTTGAACAACCCCCTAACGACGGTGACCGGCTTTGTTGAATTAGTTTTAAATGACCTACCCAGCGACGCAAAGGAACGAGCCGATTTGGAATTGGTGCTAGAGGAGGCTTTACGGGCGCGCGGAGTGGTACGCCGGCTTTTGGATTTTGCACGGCAAAGCGAGCCGCAATGGATACGAACGGACATCAACGAATTGATCAGCCAGGCATCTACACTGGTAAGTCACCTGATAAGGATCAATAAGATTACGCTGCGATTCGAATTCTGGCACGATCTTCCCTGGATTTATGTGGATCCTAACCAAATCAAACAGGTTTTATTGAACCTGATGCATAATGCGATCCTGGCAATGCCTCACGGTGGAGATTTGAGCATCCAAACAGGCGTAGAAAAGCGGGAAAGCAGCGAAAGCAATGCGACGGCAAATAAGGATTGGGTATTTATTGCAGTCAAAGATAGCGGGACGGGTATTTCTTCTGAAAACATGGAACGCATTTTTGAACCCTTTTTTACTACTCGGCCTGATAATAAGGGAACTGGCCTTGGTCTCTCTGTTAGCTATGGTATTGTTACCAGCCATGGAGGTACACTAGAAGTAGAAAGCACACCTGATGAAGGCAGCTGCTTTACGATCTATCTCCCATTGGAAGCGAAGTTAGATGAAGATGGCTCAGGTTTAATAAAACCTGAAGGAGGTCTGATGAATGTCCACAGTGCTGGTAGTTGATGATGAACCGGGTGTAACCCGACTCTGCCAGCGGTTATTGGAACGGGCCGGGTATACGGTGCTTGCAGCGACGCATCCTCGCCAAGGATTAGGGCTGCTGGAAAAGCAATCAATAAATCTGCTGTTAGTGGATATCCGTATGCCCGAAATGAATGGATTTGAGCTGATTGACCAGGCTCGCCGGCAACAGCCCGAGTTAGCTGTGGTGATCATGACAGGTTTGGGGACCTTGGAGACGGCAATAGAAGCTTTACGAAGAGGCGCAGACGGTCTCACTCTCAAGCCATTCACCGGCATTGAGCTTGTGCAAAGCGTGGAACAAGCACTGGCAGCCAATGAACACAAGCAAGATGCTCTGCGGCTACAAGCATTGCGTCCCCTATTTGACCTTTCAGAAGATCTTTTTGCAGAAACCGATCCCACTAGGTTGGAAAACCTACTGCTGGATGCAGTGTGCGGCTACCTGCACAGCCCATATGCAGTAATTTACGAATGCAGCCAAAGCGGGAAGAACGATTCCCCTTTGATACGCATGAGGGCAGCTCGGCAGAATCCGGCATTGGATTCAGGTGAACAGCGCTTGCTTTCACAGATTGCACTCCGGTCATATCGAACCAACACGCACCTGGCACTGTATGGCAGTTTGTTGGAAGAGGCTGCCGAGGATGTTGAGACTCCTGCGCTGGGTACAGCGGGGCTGCCGCTGAGCCTGCCCCGAGTGTTCCCTCCGAGGGGTACAGCGCCTGCGGCTTCTACTGAAGAGGATGCGCATTTTGGAGCAATTACTTCTGTGGTCTGTGCGCCTCTGAGCATTTCTGCGAGTACGGCGCCTGCGCTGAGTACACCGCCTGCGCTGAGTACACCGCCTGCGCTGAGTACACCGCCTGCGCTGAGTACACCGCCTGCAGCGCCCACGGCGTACAGCGTTTCGATATCTGAACACGAACCATTGAAGATGATTCTGCTTGCGGCTCGCAGACAAGATGAGCAGGCATTTCGCGAATGGGAATTTGAGATGTTCACCATCCTGGCACGCCAGGGCGCTGCCGCGCTCGAAAACGCCCATTTGCACGCTGAAAGAAGGGCTTACATCCTTCAGCTAGAAGATTCTCAACGCGCCTTAATCCAGGCGGAGAAATTGGCCACCGCCGGGCGGTTGACGGCATCTATTGCACACGAAATCAACAATCCGCTGCAAGCAGTACAAAACTGTCTTCACCTGGCCGGACGCAGAGAACTCTCGGCTGCGGAGCAAGAGTATTATTTGGAACTTGCACAGAATGAGTTAGAACGCTTGATGACTACCGTTCACCGGATGTTAGACTTCTACCGTCCAACAGCGTTAGATCGTAAGTTGGCACGTCCGGAAGAATTATTAGAACAAGTCTTGGCGCTGGTACAGAAACAACTAGAAAGCCACAATGTGGTTGTAGAAGTAAATATATTGGAACCATTGCCTTTGATATCTGTGGTAAAAGATCAAATACAACAAGTGTTCTTGAACCTGATTTTAAATGCCAGCGAGGCGATGCCCAATGGTGGCAAAATCCGCATTCGGGGACAATTGAGCTGCTCTGCACCTCTGGGCTCCGCACCACGGCCACAAATTGGGGGAGTAGTCGAATTATTGTTCCAGGATAGTGGACCTGGTATTCCACCAGAGCGGCGTAAAGATCTTTTCGAACCATTTATGAGTACAAAGGAAGGTGGAATGGGATTGGGATTGGCCGTTAGTTATGGAATCATTGCGGCTCATAATGGCAATCTGGAATTGGTAGACGAAGATGAAAATGATTATGATGATCATACTGCTAAACAGTTGGCGCCAGGGGATGGCTCAAGGCTACACGGAGCATGCTTTAGAATCACTTTTCAAGCCGAACAAGTATGATTTGCCAGCCGTAACGTGGAACAAAAAATATGGGTGAAGAAGTAAAAATATCTCAGCTTCCCAGATCAAGTGAAAAAAATGAGGCCGCCAATATTTTAATCGTTGACGATGAGAGAACAATGAGCGCCTCGTTGGCCGAAATCCTCAGGCTAGAAGGATATCGGGTTCAAACTGCCGGCAGCGGAGAAGAAGCCATTGAACTGGTGTCGCTGGGTACAGAGCCCCCATCTGCAGTAACTCAACGAGCTACAATGCCTCATGGACAGAAACAAGCCTTCGATCTTGCTCTGGTTGATTTGAAAATGCCCGGGATTGATGGATTAGAGGTACTGCACTTCATCAATCAAAACGCTCCAGAGACACAGGTTATTTTGCTGACTGCACATGGTTCTCTGGAATCGGCGATCGAGGCTTTACGCTTTGGAGCCAGCGATTATCTATTAAAACCTGCCAGGCCTGCTCAGATCCTGGCAAGTGTGCGCAAAAGCTTACTATCCCTTCACGAACAACGCCGCAAACGCAAATTATTAGCTCAATTGGAGGAATCTATCTTGGCCTTACGAGAGGCCGATACAGTCGCCAGAGCGGGGCAAATTGATCCCAGTCCACCCCATGTTCCAGGCCATGTTCCAGGCCAAACAGATTTGGGAGTAAACTATGACGATATGGAGCCTGGCCAAAGCAAGCAAAACGATAGGTCTCATTTTATCTTTCGGTTAAAAGAGGATCTATTCAGATTAGGGAGCAATACCTTGGTCGATATCACCCGTCGTGAGATCTGGCAAGAGCAGGGCGACGACCAGAAAAAACATCGAATAAGCATATTGCTTTCGCCAGCAGAAAGTAAATTACTGGGCGTTTTTTTGAAATATCCCGGCAAGGTTTTCAACCATCAAGAATTGGTAAGCCAGGTTCAAGGATACAATACATCTTCAATGGATGCAGCTGAAGTTTTACGACCGCTGATCAGCAGGTTACGCGGCAAGTTAAAACGGTTGAACATCGAAATAGGAGAAACTAACAGCCGGCTCCGCTGGGTACAGCGGGGCTGGGTACGGCGCGGGGCGCTAAGTACGGCAGGGTCTTCCGCTGAGTACAGCGGGGCAGCGAACTGGATTGTCAATGTACGCGGCACCGGCTACGTATTCGATCTGCCAGAATTTGATTACTCTGAAGTTGATGAAACCTGATAACCCAAAAGGCGATCTCTGCCTTACACTTGCCAGGTTTCTAATTGGGAGGCCAGGGTATGTCTTTGGGCAGGCCAGGGGGACGCAGCCAGCTCAGCAGTACACTAACATGAGGACGAGTGGAGGTTCGCTTTTCGAACGCTACCAGGAAGAGGCTGACGGTGAGGAGAAAAGCGCCTATCCACTGCAGCAGGGTAAGTTTCTCTCCAAGCCACCAATGGGAAAACAAGATGGCAATCAGTAGTTCTCCCAGGCCTAGCAGTGTGGCCTGCATGCCTCCTAAGTTTTTTATTCCAAAAAAGAGGGTGAGGCGCGAGAGCACGGTTACTATGGTGAGCCCCAACACAGATCCCCATGCCAACAGGGGTAGAGTTGAATAATCTGCTCGGGAGGCAGGGAAAAAGATGGCAGAGATGACGAAAGCAGGCACAACGATGACACTCATGGACAGTAAGGTGTAAAGGGTGACGGTGGGTGCGGGCATATCGTATAACACGCGCTGGTTTATGGGTATGTGCAAGGCGTACAGTATGGATGAGATGAGCATCATGCCCATGCCAATCAGGTCGATCTTTCCTGAATTGGCCTGGGTAAGCAGGTAGATGCCTGGCAGCAGGATGAGGACGCGCAGCATGGTGAGATGGGATGGACGCTGGCCATCCAGCCACATCCATAACAATACAAAGATGGGGTAAAGGGAATATAGCAATTGTCCGAGGCTGGCATTGATGCGCCCAAGGGAGGCATAATAGAAAACTGAACCAAGTCCATTGACACTGCCTGCGAGCATGCAGCCCAACAACCCGGCAGGATAGATGTACAGGTAGGCTCGTTTTTTAAACCAGATGAAGAGGAGCAAGACGAGTGCAGCCGCGGTGGTGCGCATGGCAACCACCGCATAAGGAGATAAGCCCAGGTTGATGGCCTGTTTTCCAAACACAGGTGCCAGACCAAGGAAAAATGCAGAAGCGAGAGCGGCAATAATACCCGCAGAGCGCGGCGAAGTGCGTCGCGGGTTGCGGGACAGCGGCTTAGATTTCATAATCATCGAATTGCATACTCTTAACCTGGCGGCTAGCGCAACAGAGAGCGAACCTCGTCGAGCAGATCATCATTCATGAATTCTCCCTTTTGCATGAGGGTGTGGATGCGGCCTTGCAGACGTGCCTTTTCACTGGATGTGAGTTCTTTGGCAGTCACTACGATGACAGGTATGATGGCAGTTTGTGGGTTTTCTTTCAGGGCGTCAAGTACGGAAAATCCATCTACTTCGGGCATCATCAGGTCGAGAATGATCAAATCTGGCAATTCGCGCTGGGCAAGCTCGATGGCCTGGCGGCCATTGGCAGCTTCGATCAGGGTGTAGTTTCCTTGAGATTGAAGGATGCGCATGATGAGACGGCGCGCATCGGGGGTGTCATCGACTACGATGATTCGGGAATATCGTTCTGAGGTGACACGGCTCAGAGCGGCTAATAAGCCTTCTTCGGGAGTTTCGACGCTTGCGCCGGGTACGGCGGGGCTTGCGTCAGGTACGGCGCCCACAGCGGGGCTCAATCCCGTTCCAACTGGGAGGGTGACAGCGCGAGACCAGCCTTCACCAAGAATTTCTTTTTCAATCTGCATGGTGTGGCCGGTGCAGTTGATAACGATTACATCTGTTGAGTGAATCACTCCAGCCCGAACAAGTTTGATGAGGCCTGCAAAGGCTACCGCAGCAGCCGGCTCGACCGAGAGTCCTTCCATCTTGGCTATGATGTGTATGGTGCGGAAGGCTTCTTCATCCGTGACGCTTTCAAAGACTCCGCCTCCCCCGCCATCTTTTTGCATATGCTGGCGAAGCCAGGTGTAGGTGCGACCGGGGTCGCCGGTGGAGAGAGTGGCGATGTGGGTGCGGGGCGAGCGGATGGGTTCTGCCTGGGCGAGGTTCTGTTTCCAGGCATGCACCATGGGGGCGCAGCCGTCCGTCTGGATGCCAGCGATTGCAGGTATATGATCGATGAGCCCCATAGTATGGATTTCTTCAAAACCTTTGAGGACTCCTTGGGGACCCAAGCCTCCGCTGACGGCCTGAATATACCAATCGGGAGCACGCCAGGGATAGGTACCCGGTTGAGGAGGAAGGTAACGACCAAGACCCTCGGCAATCTCATAGGAGATGGTTTTCATAGCTTCGACAGAGGGTATGGAACAGGAACCGCGCTCGAAGTGGAGACCACGCTGGCGGGCAAATTCTGCGGCTATATGCTTGGTTTGATCGTAGGAAGCAGTGACTTTTACAACCTGGGTGCCATAAATGGCTACTTCTCGCATTTTTTCGGCGGGCACGAGACTGGTAAGGAATGCCCACAGCTTAATTCCAGCTCGAGCGGCAAAAGCGGAGTAGGCTATGGCAACATTGCCAGTGGAGGCAAGTACGGCTTCGGTAATGCCGGCTTCTTTGAGGGCGGCAATGGAAAGAGCGGCCTGACGATCTTTGAAGGAATGGGTGGGACCCTGGCGTTCATCTTTGATGTAGATATGGGGGCAGCCAAGCATCATACCAAGATTGACGGCATGAATGAGCGGCGTGCCACCTTCTCCCAGGGAGATAACGGGGTTGGGACCTTTGATAGGTAATACTTCGCAATAACGCCAGAGATCGTTCGGCCTGGTGCGAACGATGTCTGGCAGAAGGGGGCCAATGGTTTTGAAATCGTAACGAGCCTGGCGCCATTGACTACCACAGGCAGGGCAGGCACTTGAACTGGGGTCAAACGGGGCACTATGTCCACAATCAAGACATTCCGCCAGGCAGGCGCTGCCGCCGGGTACGGCGGGGCTGGATACAGCAGGGGCGGAGTACGGCGCCTGCGCTGTACTCCGCGTCGGCGGAGACGCAAAATTTTGCGTCTCAACGGAGGGGGTATCATTCAAGCATCACTCTCCTGTGATGGGGGCACTTCCGCCGGACCTGCCCCGAGTGTTCCCTCCGAGGGGTACGGCGGGGCCGGGTTAATGCGCCGCAAGACATTTTCTATAGCTGCCAGAAGCTCTTCCTCTCCCATCTCTCCCTTATGCAGCATCATTTGAGAAAAGTCAGCCAGGCGCTGCTGTTGTTCATCTGTTAGCACACCGGCAGTAAAGATAATGACGGGGATATCACGCAAATGAGGTTCAGAGCGAACTGTTTCTAACAGAGTAAAGCCATCAAGATCTGGCATGAAAAGATCGAGCACAATGGCTTGCGGGGGATTGGTCTGTATTTCAACCAAGCCTTCGGCGCCTCCATGTGCTATACGAACTTTAAAGGGGGTGCCAGTGGGATTAGCTTCTTCGAGAATCCTCTGAACCAGGCGTAAATCATCTGGATCATCGTCAACGACGAGAACTTCTCGGATGTTGCCATCGCCGTTCAGGCGAGTGAGTGCTTTGACGAGATCATCTTCTAAGATAGGTTTGGTGAGATAATCGACGGCACCCAGGCTGAAACCCTTTTCTTGATCTTCGACGATACTACAGACGATGACTGGTATATGACGAGTAGCAGGATCATCTTTGAGGCTCTGCAACACTTGCCAGCCATCTTTGCGCGGCATCATAACATCCAGGGTGATGGCGTATGGCTGAATTTCTTTCACCACCTCCAGGGCTCGCAACGGCTCGTTGAGAGAAACTGTTTTAAACCCATGTTCTTGTAAATATCTTTGGTAGAGCTTTACAACCTGGCGATCGTCATCAATGATAAGCACGGTACGTTCTTCTTTAGGGGCTGAGCTGGGCTGGGCGCTTCCGCTGGGTACAGCGGGCGCCTCATTTTGCGTCTCTACGGGACTGAGTACGCCTAGAGGGCTTGGCTCCGCCGGACTCACGCCGAGGGTGCCGCCAGGTACGGCGCTTCCGCCGGGTACGGCGGGCGCATCATTTCGCGCCTGCGCTGTACTCAGCGCAAGCGGCTCTGGTTCGCCAACAATAGGAACGGGTATGGTGAAATAGAAGGTGCTGCCCTTGCCAACCTCGCTATGAACACCAATGCGCCCATTATGCAGGTCGACCAAGAGGCGAGAGATGGAAAGTCCCAGGCCGGTGCCACCGACTTTGCGGGTGGGGGAGGAATCGACCTGAGAAAAGGCTTTGAAGAGTTTGTTTTGGTCTTCTTCAGAAATGCCTGGACCAGAGTCGGTGACGGATACCATAATTTCCGGACGTCCGTGGGGACCAGTGGTGCATTCTGCAGTCACTTTGATTACGCCTTCATCGGTAAATTTAGCGGCATTGGAGAGGAAGTTGATGATGACCTGGCGGATACGGGTGGGATCCGCCCGGACAAAGGGCAAGTCTGGCTCTATGCTGCGCTCCAGTTTGATGGGCTTATCTTTGGTCAATCCGACGGCAGTTGACATGGCGCTGGTGATGATGTCGGCTATATTGACGTGATCATCGAAGGCCAGTTCCATTTTGCCAGCCTCGATCTTGGAAATATCGAGAACATCGTTAATGAGCTGCAACAGGTGGGTGCCGGCATTGTGAATGGCAGTCAGGTCTTGTTGCTGCAATTCGGTGATGGCCCCATCGATGCCTTTGAGGATGACGCGTGAGAATCCGATAATGGAATTGAGGGGGGTGCGCAGCTCGTGGGACATATTGGCAAGGAATTGGGATTTGAGACGATCCAATTCGCGCAACTGCTCGGCAGTTTCTATCTGCTCTTCGTAAAGGCGGGCATTTTCCAGGGCGACAGCAGCGGCATTGGCCATGGTGATGAACAAGGTGGACTGCTGTTCAGAAAGGGTGAAGCGGGGCGGCGGAAGGCGAAGATCACCTGTTGGGCCAGGCAAGTGTGATTGTAATTCGATCACACCGATGGATTGGCCTTTTACGGCAAGAGGTATGAAGATGAGGTTGGCAATGACACGCCCATTTAGGCCAGGAACGCCTGATGCATCGGGGGTGTGCATATATTGCTCTTCGCTGGGGGACAGCTCAGGCGAAGCGGCATTGAGGACGTAGGGTTGGAGAGACTGCATAACCTGTTCAATGGATGGATATTCCTCTAACACCAATTGGCGTTGTTCGTAAGTGTGGACAGGTGCTCGTTCCTCCGCACCGGCGTCGTCGCCTGGGGGGAGAGAAACATCGGCCATGGAAAGCAGCAGGTCACCTTCGGTGTCGTAGAAGAAGATGGTAGAGCGATCGACATGATACTCAACAGGCATGATCTGAAGAAATTTCTCGGCAACAATGGAGGCGATTTCTTCGGATTGCATGGTAGCGCCTGAAACAGCCTGGCTGACATCATACAAATTGGAAATTTCCTGGACGCGCTGGCGTGTTTCGGCAATGGCTTGCTGAGCCAAGGCAAAGGAACGAGCGTTGTCGACGGCAACGGCGATCTGATCGGCAAGGGTTTGGAGGACGGCAACATCCTCATCAGAGAAAGCTTCGGGCAGGGAGGATTGGACGGTCATGGCGCCAATAGGCTGACCACGCGAGAGGAGGGGTAAGGCCAATTCGGAACGGGTTTCTGGCAGGAGTGGATTCTCAAAACGAACGGAGTCTTGACCTACATCCAGGGCAATACGAGCATGCCTGTTGGCAATACACCAGGCGATCATGGAGGTCTGGGCGCTTGCGCTGAGTGCACCGCTTGCGCCGGGTACAGCGGGGCTTGCGCTGGGTACAGCGCCTTCTTCGGTGCGAATCTCGAGGCGGTGGCGGCGGGCAAGCATGGCCTGCCCGGCAGCACCGGTGCCAGCGCGCAAGGCGGCAAAACGGCGAGGCGTAGCGGGAGCCGCAAGATTTTGCGGCTCTACAACCTCTTCGATGAGGAAGAGGCCGACATAATACAGGTTAAAGCGGTCTCGCACCAGGTTGACGGCTTGCTGCAAGAGCTGATCGGGATCAAGAATGGAGGAGGTGGCGCGGGCTACCTGGGCAGCAGCTTGAAGCTGGACAGCACGGCGTTCGACTTCTCCCAAGAGGCGCTCTCGTTCCATATTGGCTGTCTTGAGGGCGGTGATATTTCTACCGATGCCGACGATGCCATAGACCTGGCCACGCGCATCTCGCAGCGGGATCTTAGTGGTAAGTGTCCAGCGAGGGGTGCCATCTGGATCGATGGTGGGTTCTTCCATATCATAGATGGCCTGGCCGGAGCGGATGATCTGTTGTTCATCATCATAATACTTGCGGCCTAATTCCTCGGGGAAGAACTCCAGATCGGTCTTGCCAATGAGGTCTTCGTGAGTGGAGCCGCCCAAAAGGCGCACCTGGGCGGTGTTAACGAGCAACATGCGGCTGCCGGTATCTTTGAAGTAGATGAGGTCGGGGATAACATCGATGAGGGTGCGCAGGGTATTGCGCTCGACTGCAAGGGCTTCTTCTGCCTGGCGGCGATCTTGGAAGAGACGGGCATTTTGAATAGCATTGGCAAGCTGATCAGCGAGGGTTTGAAGAATGGTGATATCATCTTGGCTGAAGGCATCGACCTGATTAGACTGGACATCTAGGACACCAATAACCCGATCGGCGCTTTTAAGCGGGATGCCAAGTTCGGCATGGGTATCGGGGAGTAAAGGATTGGGGCGATGCATGGGCGATTGTCCGGTATCATTCACAACCAGCGGCTGCCCATTGGCAGCAACCAGGCCAACGATGGATTGAGAACCAACACGCAAAGAATGATGACGCTGTTTCATCTCTTCGCCGGCAGAACCGGTCGATTCGCGCACGACAAGGTTGAGACCGGTTTCATCCAACAAGAAGATAGAGGCATGGTAGTAGTTATAGCGATCACGGATAGCATTGACTGCACGCTGGAGAATGGCATCCAAGGAGAGGGTGCTGGAGGTATCTCGGGAGATCTCGGCAGCGGTGGTGAGCTGAAGAGCACGGCGGCTCGTTTCCTGAAGCAAACGGATGTTCTGAATAGCAACGGCAGCCTGTCCAGAGAGGGCGGTAAGAGGGCGTAACTCTTGAGGGGTGAAGAGGATGGGTTGGGAATAGGAAACGACTATTTGACCAATCCACTGGCCGCCGACATTAAGAGGAGAATAGAGGAGACCTTCAATAAAGGTGGGTTGGGTTGGATTTAGCCGATCGTGCGAAACATCCGGCGGGAACAGATCATCCAATGGGACACGGGCGGAGGGAGCAGGAGACGCCTGAGTTGAGTACAACTCCTGAGCTGTACCCAGCCGAGCTGTACCCAGCTCATGCGCCTCTACGTTTGCATTCCAACGGGCAATGGCATCTGCGAATTCGGGACGATGCTCTTCAGCCCAGGGACGGTCAAACAGATATATGCTGACGGCAGCAGCATCAGGATGACCGACAACGGTTGACGAACGCAAGATTTGGATAATTTGATCATAGGTTTGAACAGCGTTCAATTCTGAAGTCGCCTGGTAAAGACGGCCGGTCTCGGCGTAGGAAGCCTGGATCTCCTGAAATAGGCGGGCATTACGGATGGCGACACCGGCTTGAGCAGTGAATGCCATGGCCAGGCTGGCGACTTCTTGGGTGTAGTAACCCGGCGACATGTGATCCATGATGAGCAGGCCAACCACCTCGCCGCCAGCGACCATGGGAGCGGCAATCCAGGAGCGGACATCTGTCGTTTGAGGCAGGATCTGCCAGCGAGGGTCTTCGTGCGTGTCAGAAAGGAGAACCGGTTGACGGGTATCTACCGCTTGTTGGATGAGTGGATCTTCGTCCAAAGGACGGTGAAGAACGGATGGATTGGCGAGATCTGCCTCGACATCAAAACCACGACCGCCAAGCAAGGTACGGGTATTGCCTTGTACCATGTGAATGGAGACAGAGTTAAATTCGATCAAATTGGGCAATTGATCGAGCATTAACTCAGTTACCTGGGTCACATCAAGGGTTGAACCAACTACTTGAGCGATATTGCGCAGCGTGTCTGCAATTTGACGGCGGCGCTGCTCCTGGCGATAGAGGCGGCTGTTTTCGATGGCAATACTGATTTGTTGGCTGGAAGCCTGGAGAAGGGAGGCTTGCGCCGGGCCAAGCGAGGGCTGCAGATTGAATAGACACAGGGTTCCCAGGGGAAGACCTTTGGAAATCAGCGGGATGCCTTGATATGAACGAAAACCTGCGCGGCGGGGACCTTCCAAGACGGATTGAGGTATAGAAACGGGTGCTGAAGACAAATCTTCAATGAAGATGGGGGCCTGGCGTTGGAATGTCAGGTGGCAGAGGGTACCCTGTAAACCCTGTTTTTGGAAAGCCGACAGTATTTGGGGAGGTAAATTCTGGTGGGCAGCCAACTCGAGCTGGTTTTTCTCATCATCCAGAATGGTAATCAGGCCGGTATGAAAGCCAACCGCCATCAGCACCTGGGACAACATATCATCCAGAATTTCTTCCAATTCGAATGAACGAGTAGCGGCTCGGGTAATACCATAAAGGGTTTGGGTTTCGGATAGAGCAGTTTGGGTTTCTTGGAAGAGACGAGCATTTTCCAGGGCTAAAGCCAATTGGTCGGTGACCTGCTCTACCAGGCGAAGCTCATCTTCAGCCCAGCGACGATTGGGAGTATCATCCAGAATTTCTAACAAACCCAAACCAGTCTCAGGCGCTGGGCGAGTCTCAGACCCGCCCGTACCGATGTGGAAAGGAACCGCAATGGAGGCATCGGGAGCATGAAAGTATGAGGGTTTTTGGGTTTGAAGGCTTTGCAAAGCAGCCCGTCCCAGCGGGTTTTCGGCGGGGAGAAAACGAAGATTGTTCTCATCCTGGCCTGTGACCAGTTGAATGCCACGGCCTGAAGCTTCCGCTGGGTACAGCGGGGCCGGGTACGGCGCTGCCGCCGAGTACGGCGGGGGCGCAGCGGGTTGGGCAGGTGCGAGTCCATCCGCTACGACCGGTTCTACAGGCGCTTGCGGCCCTACCGCTTGCGGCTCTACCTGTTGGGCTTGAACTTCACGAAGTTCATCCGACAGGTCAGCGAAAAGATCATCAATCCGATTGGATACTGACTTTTTCTTGCTGCTTTTGCTTGACATTCTGGATCAACTCCTGGGCCAGGGCACGATATTGGGTCGCGCTGCGGCTTTGAGAATGATAATGGGTAATGGGCACGCCGGCAACGGTGGCTTCGCGCAATTTGGTGTCGGTTTCGATCACGGTTTGCAGTAAACCATCACCAAAGGTGGCGCTCAATTGCTCGCTAAGGGTGCGATGGATGCGGTTACGGCGGTCCATCATGGTAATCAGGATATGATAGGCGAGGGATGGATTGGTGGCAGGAGCGCCCTGGCCGCGCACCCGGCGGATCAACGCCATGACACTGCGCAGGCCGTAAGCTGAAAAATATTCGGGCTGGGTGGGGGCAATGATGCTGTTGGCAGCCGTCAGAGCATTGAGGGTAACGGCGCCTAGAGAAGGTGGGCAATCTAGCAGGATGTAATCATAAGCGGGTAAGGTTTCCAGAGCATTCTTCAAGATATTTTCGTAATTTTGGCGCATGGGCAAGAAACGTTCTGCCAGGCCCATGCCGGTATTGGAAGGAACCAGGTCTAGCCCGGGAATGCTGGTCTCGCGGCTCACGCTGACAATGGCGGCAGAGTTCATCAATACGTCGGCAATGGAGCGACGGACCTTGGATGGAAGAATACCCAAGCCAAGGGTCAGGTTGGCCTGGGTATCGAGGTCGACCAAAAGAACTTCATAACCGGCTTCTACTAAGGCCCCGCCAAGAGAGATGGTGGTGGTGGTCTTGGCGACGCCGCCTTTTTCATTTGCAATGGCGAAGATATGGGTCATACCATTACTCCTGTTCACGGTTGTACCCAGCCCGGCTGTACCCAGCCGAGTTGTCGGTTGGAGGAATATCATCCGCTGGGGCGTCCGCTGGGGCGGGTTGCGAAGGTTCAGGTCTAGCCCTTGGTAGGATGACCTGGGCACGCGAGGCGTTGAGGGCTTGACGCAGCTCAACCAGAGCAGTTTGTAGAATTGCCTGGGGATCGTTGGTTGCCCGCAAACGAGTGGTGATTTGGGAGACAAGGGATTCGCGCTCGGCACGGCGTTGGGATTCTTCGAGCAAACGGGCATTTTCCAGTGCCAGGCCCACCTGGTCGGCAACGGCACGGGCGAAACTGATCTGCTCTGGATTCCAGACGCTTGCGATGGGTACATCGCGGTCGCGTTGGTCGAGGCTTTCTTGCAGGTTGATCATGCCGATGACCTGGCCACGCAGGGTGATGGGAATGGCACTCGCCACAGGTGTTGCTGCGTCGCTAACCTCGCCGCTGAGTACACCGGGGGAGGTTTGCAGAGGGGAGATTTGCCCGAGGCGAATGTTGTAGCCAATGGTAGAACGCCCGGCAACCTGAGAAGCCCACTGCTGCCGCAAGTATTCTCCTTGGGAAGCCTGTAATTCTTGCAGGGTTGTCCTGGTTTCTGCAAAGAGGCGGGCGTTTTCGATGGCGATAGCGACCTGATCTGCCAGGGCGCCTAGCAGGCTGACATCTTCATCAGAAAAGGCAGATTGCTGCCGGCTTTGGACATCCAAGGCGCCAATGATCTGCCCACCAACGACCAGGGGGAGGCCAACTTCAGAGCGGGTTTCGGGAAGATCGGGGTTTTGGAAAAAGACGGCATCTTCACCGACATCAAGAGCAAGGCGGGCTTGACCCGTGGCAGTGACATTTCCGATAATGCCCACCTGGCCAACTTTTAGGCGGTGGCCACGAGCGAGCATGTGCTGGCCGCCCTCGGAATTGGCAGCACGCAGCACAGCATATTCGCGAGAATTGTCCAGCAGGAAAATACCGACGTGATAAAAGTCGAAATAGTCGCTGATGGTACGGGTGATGAGAGGCAGCAAACGTTCTGTATCACGCACGGAAGCAATGGCACGGGCAACTTCAGCAACGGCCTGCAATTGGAGGGCGCGCTGTTCAAGCTGCTGCGAGGCTGTTTGTAACTCTTGGGTGCGGATGTCAACCCGGTTCTCAAGATCTGCAAGAGTCTGGCGCAATTGTAAAGTCATCTCGTTGAAGGAAACGCCCAACAAGCCGATCTCGTCTTTGGTGTCTTGGGGAGCCTGGATGGTGAGGTCGCCGGCAGCAACGCGCTGGGCAACAGCGGTGAGGCGGACGATGGGGCGAGTAAGCATGTGAGCGACAAACCAGGATGCTAATATAGTAAGAGCAGCGGCGAGGAAGGCAATGAGCACCGAGTTTTGTGTCTGGCGGTTAACAGGAGCTAAGAGGATCGATTCGGGCTGCATATAGGCAACGATCCAGCCTTGACGGGGCATGGTTATGGCGGCGGCGTAGTTCAGGTCGGCAGTAGCGCCGATCTCGAGGGTGGAGAAATAGGGCGATACTTGAAGGTTGGCCATTCCCGTTTCAAAGTCGGGGTAGTTGGAGGCGACGTTGCTGATGTTGAGAGAGGTCTTGAAGGGAGGAAAACGGCGCTTGTCCATCAAGTCAATCAAATGTTCTGTTTGGGGATATGTGATGAATTTGTATTGGGCTTGAGGGGCGATGCCATTGGCCAGGCGCATGTGATTCTCATCCAATAAGACAGCGAAGGAGCCTTCTCCGGCGAGTGCACTGCTCTGAGCGACGATGGATTGGATGGCGCTAAGAGTATAGCGGGCGACCAGAAAGCCCTTGATGAGGCCGGCATTGTCGACGACTTTGCCGACAAAATAGAGGGTGGGCTCGGGGGCCATGTAGCCGGCGGAGGAGGTATCGTCAAAGATGGCAGGGGAAAGGTATGGGTCGGTGGTGAGGGTGAGGGCATTCAAATAGCCAGGGTCGCTGGTATCCAAGCGCAGATGAGGAGGGTATTCTGTGGCAGCGGTGGGTAAATCAACGACAATGCCTTTGGGGGCCCGGGTATCGAGAAGGACAATGCCGGAGGGGTCAAGTAGGGAATAGGAGAGAATGGTGCCGCGCGATTGAAGGTTGCGCATGAGGGCAATGGCCTCGATCTGCTGGTGCGATACGCCCCGGAGATCGGGAGGAATATCCAGGTACTCGATAAAGGCAGTGAGACGGGCTTCGAGCTCGATGGTATTGAGAATTGTTTCGAGATAGGCATTGATGGAGGTTGAGGTTTGCGAGGCTGCGGAGAGGAGGCTTTGGTTGGCAGCCTGGGTGAGAGCACGGCGAGAGTTGAAGTAGTTGAAAGCCGTCAGGCCGCCGATGATGATAATGGCAAGCACGAGGAAAGGTATGATCAATTTGTTCAGCAGGGGCAAGCTGGGATACTGCCGGAAAAATACAACCAGGTAGATGGCTGCCACGACCATGGCAATGACATTGATGACGATACGCATCTCTGCCGATACGATCACCTGGCCGGCCGGCTGGAGGATGTCATAGGCAAATACGATGGCGGCAACGAAGGCGCCGGCCAAGATGAAACGGTTAATGTAACGCTCGGGAAGGGTACGCGAGGCAATACCGGCAGTGACAACAAAGGCTAAGACTGCCAGAACGATGCCGAGGCCGCGGGAGAAAAGGCCCATCAAGATGATGGCGACCAGGAAAACGAACAAAAGGATGATAATGCCGCGGGTGGACTGGCCTTTGGCAGATAGATAGGCGCTGAAAGCCGCGGCGATGGCAACGGCCCAGGGGGTGATGATGACAGCGACAAGAGGCCAGGTGAGCCCTGCCCAGCCCAATGGGAAAATGTACTTTGTCAGCAGGGTGAGAAGGGCAGCCAGGCCAATCAAGGCAACAGAAATGGCAATGATCAGGCTGAACCAATAAGCGGCGCCATGACCAGGCTTGTTTAAACCGAGCTTTTCAGTCGCAAATTTTCGAAGCGAAGCGGCAAAATGAAATCCGGGTTTGCTTCTCATGAAGGGTTCTCCGTTTGATCTGAGCCGGCGGCGCCACCGAGGATAATGGTGCCGTGGCTAAGGCGCAGGACATCAGCTATTTCACGAATAGCGGTCTGTAGGATGGTATCGACATTGGTGGAGGCGCGCACTTTGGAGGTGATTTCGGTGAGGGCCAGTTCACGCTCCACGCTGCGTTGGGTGGTGCTGTAAAGACGGGCATTATCCAGGGCTACACTCAGTTGATTTGCCAGACTTTCGAGCAGGGAGGTGTCCGCAGAGGCCCAGGTAGCTTCGGCAGGTTTGCGAGCACGAATAACACCCAGGACCTGGCCGCGAACGGTGATGGGGACCTGGACTTCTGCCGGCTCCAGGCTGCCGGCAAGTTCAACGGTTTGACCATGAGATCCAATGAACTGCGGCAGCTCTGCAAGCGAGACAGGCTGGACGCCGGAAGCATCGCAGCGGTACCCCTGCACCGGGCGAGTCTGCAAGAAACTTGCCCAGGCAGATTGAACCTGCTGCTGCTGCGAACGCTGCAAGGCAGCAATGGACTCTTGCCTCTCTGCGAACAGGCGAGCATTGTCGATGGCAGCGGCGATCTGATCTGCCAGGGTTTGTAAGACGGTGATGGTATCATTGTCGAAAGCGGCTGGCTGCTCACTCTGAACGGTTAGAGCGCCAACGACGCGGCCACGTGAACGGAGAGGCAGGGCGGCTTCGGAGCGGGTGAGAGGAAGCTCGGTGGAAGCAAGGCGAAATCCATCCTGCTCGACATCTTGGGCCAAGCGCGCCTGGTTGTTGGCTACCACCCAGCCCACCATGCCTTCTCCAACGAGGATTTGGTGGCCGCGCCGCAGCATGGCCGCGCCAGCCTCGCCAGTTCCAGCACGTAGTTGGGCGACTTTGCCGGTCTGATCTAACAGGAACAAACCCACGTAATAGAGAGAAAAACGCTCCTGGATGAGCTGCACGACCTGGCGAACCAGCTCGTTGGTATCCAGGATCGAAGTGGCAGCGTTTCCTACCATGATAGTGGACTCGAGCAGTTGGATGCGCTTATTGGTTTGCTGCAAGCGGTCAGCAATCCGGGCTTCTATGTTTTGGGTGAGCGAAAGGTTTTGATCTGCCATCTGATTGAAGACATTGGCCAAACGGACAAAGTCGTTACTGACGTTGCGCTTTGAGAACAACACGGGCACGTCAACACGCTTTTCCAGGTTTCCAGCGACCACTTCTTGGGCACCAGCGATAAACTGATCGAATGGACTGGATATGACCCATCCCAACGTCCTGCCAACCCGAGCCATGAGCAGCACAGCAGCGATAAAGGCAAGGAAGCCCCAGAGCAGGAACCGGCGTTCCTGTCGCAGCAGATCACTCACATCCATGTCGATGCCCAGAACACCATCCAGTCGACCGGCTGAGGTGTATATGGGGGCAAAGGCGCTCAAGGTGGAAACTTTTGCCCGGCGACTGCTATCGACGGGGCGGGGGTAATAATTTTGGTTGGCGAACGGTGCGATGATGGCGGAGATTTTATCCACGATGGCAGGATCATTGGGACGGGCTGTGTCTTGCGGGGAATATATCTCAGCCAGGCTGAAGGCTTGTTCGGGAATAATTTCGGAATCGACCACGTAGGTGAGTTGGCTACCAACCGTACGCATGGTGTACACGTGTTTGAAGGCGGGATTGGCGCTGCGAATACGGCGCAAAATCATTTTTTGACGGTTATATTCCGACGAGCCTTCTTGACCCGCAGCCAACAACCCAGAATGTTCATCGCCATCGATCTGTAAAGCAGCCAGGCTAACAGTGTTTTGGAGATATTCGCGAGCAGAAGTGTGCAACTGATTGCGAAGCGCGAGGTAGAAAAACAGCACCATCAGACCGGCGACGATCATTCCGATAATAGAGAAGATGACGGTATAGATATCCTGAAGCGCAGGATTCCGCCGCCGTGGGCCCGGGTTATGTAACTTTTGGTCATTTGAACGCGCATTCATTCCATGCACTCCTGGCAAAACCTGTTATCAGCCAACGATGCCGTGATCTTCATTGTCACGTTCCGCACCGGCTGCGGTTGGTTCCGAAAGGACAATGGTGACATCCTGCAAACCCATTGCCTGGTAGATTTCTTGGGCGGCCGTCGAAAGAACTGCTTCGACATCGAGGCTGCCCTGCAGGCGAGAGGTGATCTCACTGATCAGGCGCTCGCGCTGGGCTTGCGACAGGCTGGATTCGTAAAGGCGGGCGCTCTCCAAGGCAATCCCTACTTGATCGACCAGCGTGTTTACGATCTGGAGATCTTCATCGCTCCACTCTACGGAGGCAGACGGCTTGAGAGTATCCAGGTAACCGACCACCGTATCACGGACTTTGATGGGAAGCGTGAGAACCGATGATGAGGCCGCATCACTGCGCTGTAAAGCACCGCTGATGATTTCTTCACGGCTGAGGGTGGTCACTCCCCGATCTATGCTGCGATAGCCAACCTCCGTTTGAGCGCGCAACCGTTCCTGCCAGGCAAGGCGGCTGATTTCACCATAGGCTCGCTGGGCAGATTCAATTGCTTCTTGGCCGCTGACAAACAAGCGAGCATTTTCAATAGCCACGGCAATCAAGTCTACTAATACCTGCATGACGATCACATCATCTCGGCTGAAGGCCTCGGGCTGCGTACTTTGGACATCCAGAGCGCCGAATAAATTGCCACCGGCGATCAAGGGCAAAGCCATTTCAGAGCGGGTTTGGGGCAAGTCTGGATTGTTGAAAAAGGTGGCATCCTCGCCCACATCCAGGGCGATACGCGCCTGGGCATTGCCAGTCACGTTGCCGACAATTCCTTGCTGACCAACTGCCAATTTGTGCTGTCGCTGCAGCATACGCTTGCCACCATCCGAGTTAGTCGCTCGCAGCACGGCATACTCTCGGGCTTCATCCAGTAAGAATATACCCACATGATAGAAATCAAAACGATCACCGATCAGGCCGGCCACGCGGACAAGCAACTCATCCACATTGTGGATCGTTGAAGCAGCACGTCCAACTTCTGCAGCGGCCTGTAATTGCTGGGAGCGACGATCGAGGAGACGAACGCGCTCTTGAAACTGGCCATCTAATTCGGCGACTTGCTGCTGAACACTATCTTTCATGCCGTTGAGAGCTTGGGCCATCACTGCCAGTTCATCTTCTCCATGGGCCGGCAAACGAGTGGCCCAATCGCCGGCTGCAGCAGTTTCAGCAAAGCCAGCTAAGCGGCGCAGGGGGGGGCCGATCAGGTGCGAAAGGCCAACGCCTGTGAGCATTGCCATAACAGCAACCAATAAGGAGGCGATCAGCTTGATTATAAAGGCTTGCCTGTCTAAAGGCGCCAGGAAATAGGACTCTGCCTGGGTGTAAACCATCGTCCAGGGCTTGATGGTTGAGGCAGTTATGGAGGCTAACTGGCCATCTCCATACTTGATATATTTTGCGGAAGGAGACTGTAAAGCAAGACCGAGCTCAGGCTGTTCTGGACTTAGATCTGCGATGGAACGGTCAGGGATACGCCCGGCCTGGATCAAGGCATGCACTCGATCGGTATCCGTGGGGATCACAAAACGATAGGGCAAACCTGTACTCAACCCATTCGCCAAGCTCAGGTAATTATCGTCCAACAGAATAGCATACGATTGATCGCCCGCCAGGTTATTACTCTCGCCGACTATTTGCTGTAAGACAGCTGCATTGTATACAGCGACGATCACGCCAAGCCGGCTGCCTGAGGCATCGGTGACGCTGTCTGAGAAGTACAAAAAAGCCCGATCATCGCGGGTGAATTCGACCGCAGACACATAAGGAATAGAAGAGGTGATTGAATTTTGAAAGAAATCACTATTACCATAATTGCGGCCGGAAGAACCACTGCCGATGACAGGGGATGCTTGCGGGAGGCTTTCCCGGGTATCGAGAATAACCTGGCCGGCAGTATCCAACAACATGTAGGCTAGCAAAAAGCTCCGGCGATTACCCGCTTGACCTTCACCGATCACGCCGGGCATCATAAATTCGCGGAACTGCGCCTCTACTGCCTGCTGCCATTCAAGTTCGTCCCTTTCGCCACGCGCCGCATAGAACTGAGACCAAATCTGAAGCTGCGCTTGCGAATCCATCGTTTCAAGGGTGGTGCTGATGAACATATCCACGGCATTCATAGCAGCCTGGCTAGCCGTATTGAGCGTCTTGTCAGCCGTTTGTGTCAGCGAGGTACGAATAGAAACAATGGCGAAGTAAGCAATCAAGGCAATCGAGGCGATACCGATTGCCAGGAAAACGATCGTGATCTTGGTGCGAAGAGGGTAATTTCCGATGTGATTGAGAATGACAATACCAATGACAGCCAACAATACGATAAGTAGGATCTGTGATACCAGGAGAGGGAACAATACAGGACGATTGGCCGACGCCATGAAATCAATCATAAAACCAAGCAGAAAGGTTCCTACCGCTACCATCAGCATGATGGGAAGATGCCGGCTCGGCAAGTTATGAAACACCAAAACCACTAGTAAAATGGAAAGCAGCACAGAAGGCAGAGCGAGGCCTCTAAAAAATACAGGCGCCAACAAACAGGCCGCTATAGTAGAAACAATTAAGATGAACGCGGCTCTCACCAATCGCCCGGGCGGATAAATAGCATCTGGCGCATGGATAGCAGGTGGACGAAGAATGCGATAAGCGGCCAAGCCGGCAAGAAATTCAAATAGGAACAAACCGCTCAAAATTAGAACGCTCTGCAAGGCGCCGGCAGCAAACACAGCCACCAGAGTCGCTGCCAGACCTAAGAGGCAAAAGATCCACACACCCCCAATCACTCTACGCAGGCCTTGGGCTTGCGCCCCAATAGAAGGCTTGTTCTGCTCAAGAAGAGGGGCGGGATTCTGTCCCGATTGTTTAACCGGATTGAGACGTGTTTGCATGCGAGTCATCACCTTCTAAGGATGGCGCCAGGCGAACGATCACTTCTGGTGCGCCCAACACCTTACGAATTTCTTCTGCAGCAGTACGCAAAATGGAATGCATATCCAATGTCTGGCGGATGTTACTGGTAATATCTGCCAGCAGGCGCTCACGTTCAGCACGACGGGTGGTCTGCTCAAAGCTGCGGGCAACATCCACTGCAGATGAGATCTGCAGACTGATCTGATCAAAGAGTTGTACATCTTCGAGCCCAAATGAACTGGAAGGGATATCGCTTTCAAGATTCTCACCGGTCCCATCAGATTGGCCGGATGCTGTAGCGGCTTTGGATTTGTCAGCAGAGATTTCAAGAGTCAGGAAGCCGATTGTCTCCCCTCGCGAGGTGATCGGCGTAATGGCAGCCAACGAGGTTTCACGTAAATCCATAAAACTCTCTAACGCGTGAGTAGACTTGCCCTGGCGATCATCAGCCTCACCCATGACAAAATCTGCTCGTTTGACCACTTCGGTTCGATTGTTTTGACGGACTCGGTCGAACACAAACCGAGCCGCTTGCGGATCATCCGGTTGTTCCTCCCCCACAGCCCTACCGCTCAGGTTAAAATTCATACCCAACAGGCGCGCACCAGCATGAAAAGGATCCTTGGAAGCCGTGGCGACCAAGGTACCGGTAAGCTGCGGTGCACTGGGATTATCGAGCATGATCATCCCACAGTGAGACAGGTCCAAAGACGAGCGCATTTTCTGGACGACATTATCGAGCAAGTCCACCAAATTGGTATGCGAAGCAGCCACGGATGTTACTTCTTGCAACAATCGAATTTGATTTGAACGGCGCTGCGTCTCTTCGAGCAAGCGGGCATTATCCAAAGCGAGGGAAATTTGGCCAGTCAGAGCTTCTACCATGTTGATCTGTTCATTGGTCCACTCATAACCTGGAATGATTTCTTCCAGGCCAATCACTCCAATCACCTGGTTCACCATCGTGATGGGAGCTAGCAGTACCGATCCAGAGGTTGAAACCGCCTGTAATTGGGAACTATCCGATTGCGAATCCATCGTCTGGTTAACAACCACCACATGGCCTTCGTTTAACCTGGCAGCTAATTCTTTGGGAAGAGCAAAAGGCAAACCTGGTTCTACAGGCTTCACATCCAGTAAATCGTACTGGTAACCAAGCGCACGCCGAGCGCTCGCCTGGCTGATCCAGGTCTGTTGGATATTGCGCTGAGAGAGGCTGGTCAGTTCTGCTTGGGTGCGAGCCAAATTCTGGCGAAGTTGGATGTTTTGCAGCGCCATGGCAAGCTGATCGGCCAGGGTTTGTAAAGCAACCACAACATCCTTATCAAAGGCATCCTTACGAGTGCTATGAACTTCCAAGACACCCAGGATTTGTTCAGATGCTTTGAGAGGCAAAACCGCTTGCGAACGCGTACCAGGCAAAAGCACATCCCGCTGGAAGATGAAATCCACATCGACATCCTGGGTAATCCTGGAAACACCGGCGGCCAACACGAATCCGATAGCGCCTGGGCTTCCCGTGGTAACTCGCCGGCCACGTTTCATCATAACCCGCCCGGCGTCGCCCGTGCCTGTCTTGAGGATCGCACTGCGAGCAGCAGCAGATCCAATCGCATCCGCTTCTTCTACCAGGTAAATTCCAACAAAATAGAGTTCAAAACGTTCATATAGCAAACCCACAACCCGCGTTAACAGTTGATCTTGATCTATACCAGAGGCAGCATCGCGAGCAATATCAGCAGAAGTTTGCATCTGATTCGTCTGACGATTGAGAGAGAAGGTGCGTTCAGAGATACCAGACTGCAACTCAGAAATAGTCCGGCCCAAAATGGCGCTCAAATTATTCAAGCCTTTGGCAGAACGAGTCAATTCATCGCGGCCAACTTCCGACAGGATAGAAGACGATGTTTGGGCTCTCCCAGCAGAACGATCTTCCAGCTTAGCCGCCTGCTCACTTTGCACCAATAACTCGATGCCCATGCGGATTTCAGTGGCAGGACGGGCGATACTTTGCGCCACCGTCCAGGCACCTGCCAGGCCGGCAATCAAAACGATTGCAAACAGCCACAATCCAGCGCGCTCGCGATTTTCGCTTTGTTGGAGCAGGCTAGAATTCAACTTTGAAGAACGTTCTGTATTATCATCGATAGCTGCTTCAAGGCTGCTCAAGATCACTGAGGCGCGTTCACCGGCCTGGTTGAGAAGTTCCACCGCCTTCGACAGATCGCCGGCCTGGATCGACTCGTCAAGTTGAGTAGCGAGCTCTTGATATACGGCCAACTGCGTGCGAATATCTGCCAGAGCGCTGCTCAGGGAATGCGTTTCACTCCTCGATTGGACTTTCAACAGCATATCTGCCTGACCAACCAGCAAATCAACTTCTTCCAGGTCGGAACGAATCTGGGAGATTTGCACGCCAGCCAATGGCTGCGGGACTGCGATGGGTAGGTTGCCTGCGAGGAGAGAAACTGCCAAATTCCTGGTTATGTTGGCTTGAGCAGCGTTCAACAGGGAAGAGGCAGATAATAGTTGAACGTTTACCTGGCTCTCCCAATCTTCCACGCTTTGTATTCTCTCAGCCAGGTATCGGCGGTTGAGCGTCAAGAGTGGAAAGGCCAGCGCAGCCAACAAAGAAAAGAGGATAAATACTGCAAGTATGCGGGTATGGAGCGGGAACAAGCGCAACAAGCGTTCGTAGATGGGTTGAGACTCTGAAATGGG
Source organism: uncultured Anaerolineaceae bacterium (assembly GCA_964629965.1). GTDB lineage: Bacteria > Chloroflexota > Anaerolineae > Anaerolineales > UBA4823 > CAZVRZ01. Next base: position 17,312 of record CAZVRZ010000012.1, on the reverse strand, counting down.
CGTTGGAAGCGAGCTCCCTTCAGAGCGCGCGGAGGCAGAATGTCCGCTTGCAGAGGGTGACCGGTTACTGCGCATGGTTATCTATTCCTTGATCAGGCGCCGTATTCGGCGCAGGCGCCTGAGTCACTTCATCATCACCTATGGGCGCATCCTGGTTGCCAGGCATACTGGCGCCAAGGTGAATAAATGTACGACTGACGCCAAAAGCCCTGCCCACTTCTTGCACGGTATTGCGCAACACGCCATCCAAATCTACCGCGCTGCGCAAACGCGTGGTAATGACATTCACTTGCTGCTCGCGGGCTGCTATGCCTCGAGCCTCTTGCAGCAGACGGGCATTTTCCAAAAACAAAGTCAGGCGGCGCGAAATTTCCTCATATGTGTTTACCAGATCCGCCGATGGAATCCCTTCTTTAAATTGGACCTCAATGGCGCCAATGACTTGATCGCGCAAACGTAATGGAACCGCCATGCGAGAAAGATTGTTTTGTGCAGGCGCCGTACTCGACGCAGGCGTCTGCGGGTGAATTTCCCGCATGATGGTTTGATTTTTCTGCATGGCCTGCTCAGCCAGGCTCTGGTACAGCGGGGCCGAGTATGCCTGCGCTGTACTCAGCGTCTGCGTCTCTACGTCGCGCAATTGATCCAGTGATATGACTGGAGAAATGTCCAGACCACGGAAACGGTATCCAATCACTTGGGCAGACTTTTGGCCCGAGCGTTTTTCTCCGTCCGGAGCAAGATGTTGTGATACGCTGCGCCAGGACTGCCGGGTATAGCCGCCATATACCGACTCGAGCTCTTGCAGAGCCTGGGCAGTTTCTTTCAATGCCCGGGCGCTCTCGATAGCAATACTGAGCTGATCGGCGACAATTGCCAATACGTTAATGGTATCCTCATCAAAAGCTTGCGTTTCGATACTCTGCACATCCAAAGCGCCAATCACCCGGCTGCTCACTTTGAGCGGTAAAACGGCCTCGGAGCGAGTATCAGGCAACAATGGATTGACATAGTGGGTTGGATCCAGGGAAACGTCCGAGGCAATGCGGGGCAAACCCGTATTGGCCACGTACCCCACCATGCCAGTCTCACCTATTTTCAATTTATGTCCACGCTGCAACATCAACCGGCCGCCTTCACCGGTAGAAGCCATGAGAACTGCAAACTGCCTGGGCTCATCTACCAGGAAAATACCTGCATGGTAATAGCCAAACCGCTCACAGATCAGGTAAACCGCCCGATTAAGCAGCTCATCCAGATCACGCACAGAGGTTGCTTCGCGGGCAACATCGGCAGCGATCTGTAACTGAACAGAACGCCGCTCCAGGGCACGCGTGCGTTCTTCGACACGCTGCTCCAGCCCTGAAACCAGGGCACGTAATTGATGGGTCATGGTACCAAAAGCGACTGAGAGGCGGCTGATCTCGTCTCTGGGTAAAGATGCTTGCGCCGAGTACGGCGGCGCAAGCGTCTCTACCTGAGGAGATGTAAAATCTTGTAATTCAGCAACCTCGGCATCCATGCTACCGGAAGCGATTTTCTCAGCAGCTTGCGCCAGGCGTGAGACCGGGCCGAGAATACGGGCGGTGGCAACAAGAGAGATGAGAGCAGCTAATATTGCAGCAACCAGCACACCCAGGACCATGATGCGCAAGATGCCTGCTGTCGATTGAAAGGCTTCTGCCTGCTCTTCCTCGGTAAAAAGGATAGCGTTGAGCTCAGGGATCAGAGAATATGAACCAGCAACCGGCTCTCCGCGATATCCTATGTACAAACCGCTGAACTTCTCCAGGGGAAGCTGATCACCAGAGATCAACCTGATGTGATCCATCGCTTGCGACTGCAAAATGGACTCGCCAGCCGTGAAGCCAGTGTGGATCGAAGGGGTTAGGAGCAAACCATCTTCAGGCGATGCGAGGTAAGTTTCGCTGGTCTCACCTAAGCCGACACGTTCACCCATGATCAGATACAGATTGCGCAACTTGGCACGGGCAGTTAGCACTGCAATGGTCTGGCCTTGCGCATCGCGCACAGGCGCAGCGACTACAAGCGTGAGACCGTGTTCTAGTGAACGATACAGCGGGGTTGAGTACGGGGCATGGAGCGCTTGCTGGAAATACACTTCCGAGTGGCGCGAGGGGTATAGCTCGACCGAAGGAGCAGACCCAACCCCCATACCCTGGTCTGTGGTGAGTAAAACTGCGCCGGATGGATCAAGCAAAGAGATTTCATCGAACAGGTCAGCTTTGATCACAATTTGCTGAAAACTATTGTTTAGGCTGGCGCGGGCGCCGGGAACGGCGCTTACAGCAGAATCATTGGAAGTAAGCAAGGCTTCTACCAGTTCTAATTGATCGCCTGCCGGCAGAGCGATCTGAAGGGTGGATTGCATAGAGTCCAGCCAGGAATGAATCTGCGCCTGCTTCAAAACTGAAATCGATTCGAGTTGATCTTGCAATTTTTGCTGAGCTGTTTGGGCAGTCAGAATACTTGAAACGGTTCCGAGAATAACCACCGGCAGGAGGACGATGGCTACAAAGATCACCAATAAGCGCCCGCGCATCGAACCAGATTGCAAATTCAAGAAACCCTGAAGAATAAGAGCCGCTACCAAAAGCACGTTGGTACCAATGGCATAGGGCAGCAAAGCCGGCACAAGCGCCTGAGGATGGCGAACAAGCGAGAGCGGAAGCACATTGACGATCAGGAGGAAAACCAGGTACACCACGACCGGGATGATACGAGCATCCCAACGGCGCGGCAAGATCACATTGGCTGAAAAGAGGAGAAGCAGGCTGCCACCGATGATGTGATAAACGGTTAATCCCGACCAAGCCAATTCATTGCCACCATAAGCCAAAATCTCGCCAAATAGCAATAGAAAACCAGCAAGAAACGTGCGTTGCTCTACACCGGTGCGCTGCTCTGCACCAGTGCCAGAGCGCAATAAAAACACAACAGGGATCAACGCTACCAGGGAAAAAGCAATCATGGCAGGCGGGATTAACGCTTGCGAGAGGCGCGTCTGATTGTAGAGAGTCAAATAAAAAGTAATGGTAACAGCAGCAAAAATTATCAGGATGATAAAAAGGACCAAGACAGACTGTCTGTTGCCTGCCCAGGACAATGCGGCTGAGTATAGCCGGTCTGAGTACACAGGAGCCGAGTTCAGGGGAGCTGAGTTCAACGGGGTTGGTTGCGCCGCCTGCCGCTTTGACGGGGCGCCGGATCCAGTAGAAGGGGTACGCGGCTGCTTCACTCTTTACTCTCCTTCGGGTAAACAGAACCGGGAGTAGAGGTGAGATTACTCAAGGTTTCACTACCCGGCGACCGAGTAAGGCCGGGTGAATTCCCCGCAACGGGTGAATTCCCCGCAAGCACCTTACCTGATGGCGCTTCACCCAACACGATGGCAACCTCGGAGACATTGGGCAACCCAGCCAATTCTCGCACAGCGGTTTGCAATAAAGTATTCAAATCTAGAGAACCCTGCACACGAGAGGTAACTTGGCTGATCTGTCGTTCTTGCTCGGCGTAGGATTGAATTTCTTCTACCAGGCGAGCATTTTCTAGAGCTTGTGAAATTTGCGTGGAAAGCTCCTGAATCAATTCTTGCTCAGTGGTTGTCCAGCTCCAAGTGGTGGCCGAGTACGGCGCAGGTGGTTTCACGATGATTTTTCCGATCGTTTCTTGCTGCCATTTCAAAGGAATGCAAAGGTCTGGGCCGCTGCCGCTGGGTACAGCGGGGCTTGCGCTGGGTACAGCGCCCACAGCGCTCACCGGAGTTGTAGGCTCTGTACTCAGCCGCGCCGTACTTGGCGCAAGCGTCTCTACAATTTGTGTTGTAGCATTTTCAAGCTCATGAGGGGCCAGGGGGCGAATCCGCAGACCATCATAACGGAAACCGAAACCACCCTGGCTCAACCGCCGCTGCCAGGCCTGAACGACCCGTTGACCATATACATTTCCCATTTCCTGAATTACGCGCTGCGATTCTTCAAACAAACGAGTATTTTCCAACGCCAGGCCAATCTGATCGGACAAAACGCGCATGATGCGCATTTGATCTTCCCCAAAAGCGCGGGGGGTTGTCGATTGCACATCCAAGAAGCCAATCATATGCCCGCGAGCATGCATCGGCAAAACGATACCTGAACGAGAGTTCGCAAGATCCGTGGTCATCAAAACAGAAGCCCCTGGGTCCATATCTTGATAAACCAGCGGCGCCTCACGCAGCAACACTTGCTGCAACAATGTACTCTGGCCGATATCAAGCGTATATCCAGCCGCCAACAGGCGGCGCCCGCCTTCACTGCTGGCGGCTTGCAACTGGGCTGCCGCTGCGGTGCTGCTGCGAGCATCACCCATGAGATAGATAGCGGCATGATAATATCCAAAATTCTCGGAGATCAGGCGTACAGAGCGAGAGAGTAAAGTGTCTATTTCCAAAATATCGGCTGTTTCATGTGTAATGTTGGCAATGGCCTCCATTTGACCGGCACGCTGCTCAAGCTCCCCCGTACGCAAGCGAACCTGTTTTTCCAAAGCTCCTACCTCTTCGCGGATCAAAGTATCTGTAGCAGCAATCGCCTGGGTAATCCAACCAATTTCGTCCGTTTCGGTGGCGGGTTGGGGAGACGCAACAGGAGCTGTACCCAGCTCATGCGTCTCTACCCCCACCCCTGTAATGTTCTGGATCATGCCGAAAACACGGCGGGCGGTATCACCGGCCCAACGGATCGGAGATGTCAGGCGGTTAGAGAACCATACTGCTGCGCCAACCGCGGCAACAGTAACCAACAAGAAGTAAAAGGCCGTTGCCAGGCGAGTATCACCCACCTCACGCTGCAGGCGGGCGTCAGCAGCCAGAGCAGGGCCAACCAATTCTGATTGTAAGATAGATGCGCCAACCACCAGGGGATAACCAGGGACGCGGACAAGAACAATGTACCATGGAATCGTGAGCTGCTCCGCACCGGCGCCAGGAGCCCACTCATAAATTCCATCTTGGACCGTTTCGCCTCTCGCCACCAGATTAACCAGGGTACGAAGCTGCGCCTCGCCCTTTATTTCCGATATCGATTCGAGCGTCTGTCCAACCAAGGTCAAATCGGGATGGTAAATGACCTTGCCATCGAAATCGAACAATATAAAGGAACCGCTGCCACTAAAAGTGAGACTGAGCCGCGAGCTCAGGCCATCATCTGCTAGCAATGCCGAGAACGCTTGAGAATCTAGAGAAGTAGCATTTTTTGCGACAGAAAACGCAGCCGCCGAAGCTCCTCCGGTTTTACTTTGCTGCACATCATCCAGGTATAAAGCTACATTCTGGGCCATTCCAGTGGCTTGTTCTGCAACCAAATCTTTAAATAACTGTTCAAGTGCAAGACTGGCCTCATCAGACACAGAGCTTCCCAGGCGGAGCTGCGTATTGAGGGCAATCACAAAAGCGATCACCAGGGGAATCAAGCCAACGATGATAAAAAGGATCAAGGTGCGTAAAGAAAAGCCTATTTTCCGTAGCACTGTGCTATTCCTTTCCCTGCGCTTGCTCAGACTCTTCCGCCGGGTACGGCGGGGCCTGCGGAGACTCTTCCGCTGGGTACAGCGAGGCTGAGTACTGCGCCGGCGTTTCTACTGACGATTGAGGCGGTTCAAGTTGAATCCGCACTTCACCAGCCTGCAAAATTTGCCCTATTTCCCGGGCAGAAGTTTGCAGAATGGTTTCCACATTGGTGGTAGAACGGATCCTGGAGGCGATTTCAGCAATCAAACGCTCATAATTGGCTCGTTGGCGGGTTTGTTCCAACATACGGGCATTTTCCAGGGCGGGCGTCACCTGAGCAATGGCATCTACAACCACATTCAATTCTTCCTGTGTCCAGGGTTTTCCGCTGGGTACGGCAGAGCTGGGTACGGCGGCACCACCTTCTGATGCGGCACGGCGTAGAGAAATGGCACCCAGATGTTGACCGCGTAAAACAATTGGCACGCTTAGAATATAACCTTGTCCGTCGCTGTAGAGAGAAGGGCTGGTCAGGTCAGACGGGGAAGTCGCGCTGAGAGACTCTTCCGCCGGGTACGGCGGGGCCGGGTACGGCGGGGCCTGCAGAGGAGCCGCATGAGCTGGGTACAGCTCCTTTTGCTGCTCTACTGAAGTAACGCCTTGAGGTGTATAGCGATAAGCCAGGCTGCGCCGCCGCAACATGTCTTGCCAGGATCGGCGAGTTTGTTCGCCATACAAGGCGCGCAGTTCATCATACGCCAGGCGGCTATCTTGCAGTAGACGAGCATTGTCGAGTGCAAGGGCAACCTGATCAGCAACAATTTGGAGGATTTCGATATCTTCGCCAGTAAAGGCTTGCTCTTTGATGGACTGGACATCCAACACGCCGATCACTCTTGTACCAGATTTTAAGGGCAAGGCCATTTCAGAGCGGGTGTTGGGAAGGTCTGGGTTGTTAAAGAAGACAGCATCATCGCCAACATCCAGAGCAATCCGAGGCCGGCCAGTTTCGGCAACATAGCCTACGATACCTACCTGGCCGACCTGCAGACGATGGCCACGAACCAGCATGCGCTGACCACCCTCGCTATTGGCGGCGCGCAGGACTGCATACGCCGAAGACGGCGCCGGCGCTGTACTCGGCGCAAGCGTCTCTACGGGGTTGTCGATAATAAAAATACCTGCATGGTAAAAGCCAAAACGTTCGGCAATCAAGCGAACGACCTCGTTCAATAATTGATCCACATCACGAATAGCGGCAGCGTCACGGGCAACCTGAGCAGCTGCCTGCAACTGCACGGTGCGGGCCTGGAGGGCAGTGGTGCGCTCATTGACACGCTGTTCTAGATCTACAATGGACGAGCGTAACTGGCTAGTCATTTGGTTAAAAGCGGTGGCAAGCAGGCCCAACTCGTCCCTGCTATTGACGACCGCCAGGCGGGATAAATCTCCTTGCGAGATGGCCACGGCAGTATCTGCCAGGACGCGCACCGGGTGGAGGGATTGCCGAACAGTCAATGCGATGAGGACAACCAGGACGATGCTGCCAAGCAAGACAATCAAGGTGGATATGTTTTGCAGGGTACGCAAGGGGGCAAGGTACTCATCCTCAGTCTGCTGAACGACAACTCCCCAGCCGTTGGAAAGCCGGCCGACATAGGCCTGCCAGCGAAGGCCATCTGAATCGGTGAAGCTGACGGCATTGGCCAATCCCTGACGCAGGAGAAGCACGGGGGTATAAGTGGAAAGGTCGCGCAGATCGGCAGTATATTCAGTGTCGGTATGCTGAACGACACGGTTATTTTGATCGACGATGAAGGCCTGGCCGCTTTCGCCTACCTTACTGATTTTGACTTGTTCGGCCAGGTCGGTCAGAGTGCTTGCGAACATGGCTACGCCAATGAGCTTCTCTTGGGCATCTACGACAGGCACTGAAACTACGAGGGCAGGCTGCTCGCTGGTACGTCCAATAAGCACCTGGTAGGAAACAGGCTTTCCGGCGATAATTTCCTGGAACCACGGGCGATCTTTATAATCCGTTAAGGCAGCGTCATCGTTGCGAGCGGTATTCATGCCGCTGGGATCAACGACAGAAACCAAATACATGTATGGATAACTGCCAGACATGGATTGGAGAACAGGTTTCTGGCGAAGCGGATCCATGCTGACAATATCAGGGCGGCTTGCCATGGTTTGCAAGGCATTGAGATTAAGGTTCAACCATAATTCTGTGCTGCGGGCGAGGGTAGTTTGGGAGAGCTGCAGTTGTTTGGCTACAAGATCGCGGGAGAGGGCATCTGATTGGGTGACAAAGTAACCGGTGATGGCTATGATGAGAGGGGCGGCAATGATCAAAACAATCAAGGTCAGGCGAACCTGGAGGCTGGTGTAGCGCTGGCTAATACCCGGCAGCTGGAAGGTGGCATAAGCAAAGGCAGCAGCATAGAACAAGTTTGCAAAGGCAATCACCATTGGTCCTGGAAGCAAGTAAAGACGGGGAATATCTGCAACAGTACGACCAGGGGCGAGGAAAAAGAGAGTGATACCTGAAAACAATGCAGCGAGAAATAAGCCCCAGGCAGAACGGCGCGTGCGCGGAGACGCAAAATGAGCTATACCCAGCTCACGCGTCCCTACAGTGCGGCCGCCAGCAAAAAACAAGGCAAAGACCAGCAATAAGATGTAGCTAACGCTGAAATAGGGTATCTGCCCGGAGATGGCATACATAGAAGGCGCCCATGTGCCGCGCATGTAATCCGCCTCAGGGATATAGCCGCCAACATATGTAACGATATGCAAGCGGAATAAATACAAATCGCTACTGGAGAAGTAATCAAAATAATCGGCGGTGGCGATGAGTACAGGCAGGAGAGGAATCAGGTAAGCAGCATATAGAAGGTATCTGCGCAGAACGCCCGGCGTTTGAAACCATGCCGGTCGAAAAATCCGGATGGCGGTGAGCACAGACCAGGGTAGAATAAAAAGCGAGATGGATGCCAAGGCATAGGTAATGGGGATGGCTTGATCCACATTTTTTGCCTGGGTAAGCAAGCCGACGGCATAGTTATGACCAGCGATGGCGAGGATAAGTAAGCTGACATGGAGGGTAGTACGATCGCGCCAATTTTGAATAAAGATGTAGATTGCCAGGATCACTTCGATCAGCGCTAAGGCCCAAACAAAATATTGGATGGCAGTACCAGAAGATAAACCGCTCACGCTTTGTCCTCCACATCTCCGCCGGAGGCTTGCGCCGAGTACGGCGCGGCCGAATACAGCTCATGCGTCTCTACACTGGTCTCCAATGCAGCCATGTCCAAGCGAATAATACCTTCAGAAGCATTCAGTACTCTACCAAGCTCTGCCACCGTCTCACGCAGAACTGTATCCAGGTCTGTAGAACTGCGTGCGTTGAGAGAAATATTCGCCAACAAGCGTTCATAACCTATCCGCCGCTGTGTTTCCTCAAGCAGGCGAACGTTTTCCATCGCCAGCGCGGCCTCGGTGGCTACCGATTCGATAAAGGCCATATCTTCAGGTTTAAGGATATCAGCAGCACCGAAAACTTCATCGGATATAGCCGAAACACCTAAGGCCCGCCCAAATTCCAGTTTTACTTTACCCAACTTCTCGTTGCGGAGTAAAAGGGGAATATCTACGCTTTCGTCATCTCCCCCCCCCCCAATTTCACCAGAAGTTGAATAGGAGAGCTTGCCTTGCTGTTCGATCACTTGCGCCCACGATTGCGCCATATATTGGCGGTTCAGGGCTCGAATGTCTTCCAGATTCTTGCGAACCATTTGGAATAACCCGGCATTCTCCAACGCAGTGGCGAGGCTATCGGCGAAGCCCTGTAAAATGGCTACATCATCATCATCAAAAGCCATCGCCTGGTCGGATTGAATCGATAATGCTCCCAGGCAACGCGCAGCACTTTCGGAGCGACCAAAAGAATCACTGGTGGTATCGCCACTCGCCCCGACCAATAAGGGTAAGGCTAATTCGGAACGCGTCAGCGGCAGATCAGGATTCTCAAACCGAACTGCTTCACGCCCTACATCTAAGGCAATACGGGGCTTGCGATTGGCAATACACCAACCGATCATGGATGTGTGCGCCGAGTACGGCGCGGCTGGGTACTGTGGGGCCGGGTACAGTCCGCTGGGTACAGCGCCCACAGCGGGGGCTGGGTACAGCGGGTGCGGCGCTTCCGCTGAGTACAGCGGAGGCACCGACAGGCGGTGTGCGGCTGCAATCATCTTCTCACCTGCTTCGCCAGTGGCAGCGCGCAATTCTGCCATGTCTCCACTCTCGTTCAGCAAGAATGCGCCAACATAATATAAATCAAAACGCTCATGCACCAGATTCACCACCCGTTGGAGCAATTCTTCCGGTTCCAATAAAGAACTAATTGAGCGTGAAATTTCAGCAGCAGTGCGAATTTGGATCAGGCGGCGCTCCAAATCTTTTGTTCGCTGGGAAATACGCTCTTCCAACTGTGCTCTTTCGGCGTCAAGATCATCTCGCAACAATTTTTCTCGCAAGATGCTATTTTGCAGGCCACGAAAAGTGAATAGAAGCGGCAATGTGGCGGTAATACCAATCAAGAGAAAAGCGGTACCGGCAATTACCCAGGCAGATAAACTAGCATTATCGGTGGCAACTTTTACTTGAGGAACGGCGATCTGCCCATTGAGAAACGCCCAGCCCACGCCAAGCAAAAATAACAAATCGACAAGTAGGGTTACCAATCCAGCTACCGGACCGACAAGTATACTGGCAATCACTGGAGCAAGCAGGAAATACAACCTGCCACTGCCATACAAACCATCCGTCACCATGGTAGATAGGCCAAGCAGAATGATGACAACTACCAGGCTAATGGCACGCAGCCGGTAAGGAAGGCGCTTAAAAAATGCCATGGCTGCGATCAAGGCATAAGCGCCAATGAAAGCGCCCACGACCAACCAGTTCCCTGAACGGATACGCTCGGGCAAGGTTGCTAGTAGAGCAAACACTCCCGCGATGAGAGCAGCATATAGAATAACATATAAGATGCGTTCGCGCGCATCTTGCAACGAGTCGGCACCTCCGCTGAGTACAGCGGGGCTGGGTACAGCACTCTGACCAGGCGGGTTGATTCCACCCGCCAGCCCAACGGTATTTTGGCTCGTTCCTTCGCTTGGGGGTGTCGCTTCACGCCTCTTAAATTTTTGTTGGACAGATGATCGTTTCATTCAAGTTATGTCCCTGAAGGTTCAGCGGTTGAGGTGTCGGCATCGGGCATGGCATCGCCGCTGGGTACAGCGGGGACCAATTCGGATCCGGCTGAGGGCACTGGGTTCGGCGCCTGCGCTGAGTACACCGCCTGCGCTGTACTCGGCGGCGCCGTGCTCGGACCAAGCGTCTCTACGGAGGTGGTTACGAAGCGCCCCGAGGGAGCCGCCGGATCAACTTCGACGCTGGCACGGTGAGCATTAAATGTTTTCTGTAATTCCTGAGCAGTTATTTCCATAATGGCCTGCATGTCAATGGCGGAGCGGATACGACCCGTAATTTCACGCAACCGGCGCTCACGTTCAGCCTGCCAGCGGGTGCTCTCAAGCAAACGAGCATTCCGGATAGCTACAGCAACCTGTGAAGCCAGGGTTTCTAACAGGCGCTGATCATCTTCATCAAAACGGCCATCCTGCTCGCTGTCTTGCACAATAATGGCACCAATGACCTCGCCACCAACCAACAAGGGCACTCCCAACCAGGATTTGGCAGGTTTGCCAATGATTTTGGCGCCCAAGGCCTTGGCCCGATTCTCTGTATCATAATTTAATAATAAAGGCTTGCGCGTATTGATTAAAACACTGGTCAGGCCTTGTCCAAGCGGGAACGGCTCGACTACGCTGCTGGTGCTCTTGGGTATAACGCGGCTGGGTACAGCGTCGTTGGGTTGGGCAGTGTCCACGACAGAATCGGATTGGTAATCAACCATGTAGGAAATCTGGATATAGTTACTCATTGGATCGTATAAGGCAATGGTAAAGCTGATTTCGCCCATGATCAGGGTAACCTGATGGTGGATCATACGATACATCTCATCCAGATCAGAACCCGGCGCATCCGATCGCCGCAATGAAACCGCCTGGCTGATGGTGTTCAGAGCCTGCAAAAGCCCCAGGCGTTTCTCCATAGTGACATTGGCAGATACTTTCTCGAGAGCAGTGGAGGTCAATTTGGCCAGGCTGGTGTAGGTTGGTAAACCTTGGTCATCATCCAAAGGAGATTCTGTGCCTATGACCAGCAATCCAGCTAAGCGGGTATTGGCGCGCATAGGGATCAGAGCGACCCAGTGAGAACCAAAGCGGCAGGCTGCTAAAAGAGAAGCCGGTAAGGTTGGAACCGCATCCCCCGCTGTTTCTCCGGCGAGCAGATCTAGCGACAATAAATCAATGCCTTCTGGAAAAGCAGCGTCCACCAATGCCATTGGTTCTGTGTTCACTACAGCAGGAGCGGTGGGAGACGCAAAATTTTGCGTCTCTACGGGGGTGGCGCTGGGTACAGCGGGGGTTATGTTTTGCATGGAGTGCACATGCATAGCCCGTCCGATCCGCTGCCATAGAATACTTTTGACTCCAGGCTGCTCCATGCCCGTGGAGCCTGCGCTCATTTCACTCAGTATTTCTGCCAAAGATGTAAATACCTGATCTGTGGTAGTAACACGTCCCATCTTCTGACTGGCGTGATATAGAGCAGTAGTCTCCCTCAAGTTGCGCTGGGCAGTATCCAATAAGTGGAAATTTTGAACAACGGCGGCAATATGATTGGATATGGTTTGCAATACAGCAACTGCATCAGGGTCAAAGGAAGCAACCTGGTTGGCTTGAACATCCAATACACCTATGGTTTTTCCAGATGCAGCAATAGGAATACTGGCTTCAGATAGAATACCAGTAAGCAGATCGTCCGGCTGAAAGAACGCTTCTTGACGGATATCATCAGCAATGCGCGCCTGGTTATAGGCAGCAGTCCAACCGATCATGGATTGAGAGCCGATCTGAATAGATAAGCCGCGCTGGATTAGTTTCTGGCTCATTGGGCCTGCGGCGGCGGCCAGGTCAAGTATATCGCCCGCCCCCTCCGGCTTGATAAAAATGGCGGCGCTATAATAGTTGAAACGTTCGACGATCAGCTCTACGGTACGCTGGTAGAGGGCCTGCAGGTTGGCTGATGATATGGCGAGTTGGGTAACCTCGGCGGCAGTACGAATTTGTAGCAAACGATCTTGCAAATCCTGCGTGCGAGCTTGGACGCCTGCTTCCAAACGACGGTTGGCATCTTGCAAGGCTTGCTGAAATTTGGTTAACTGTTCCGCAATGGCATCATCGAGGGTACTGCGATCGATGAAGGAAAGCTCAACAAGGGCCTGCCCCAACAACAAGGGTCGGCCCTGGGCCTTGGCTTGCTTTTGATAGGCCAAGGCCTGCTGCAAATCTGGAGTAGAAATTAAACCACGCTCGACGAGAACATCGCCGAGAAGGGGAACGAGGGCCTCCAGGGCAGATCCAGAGGCAAGGTTAGCAGTACGACCACCAGCCCCTGGCTCGTTGCCTGGCTGCGCTAAGCTGGAGTCGCTTGCGCTGGGTACAGCGGGTACAGCGGGGTTTACTTGTGGATCAGTAACATCTTTATGCGACGAGTTTTGTACGGACATACCACCAACCACTGCGGTACAAGGAACCGGCTGGCAAAGATGCGCCGTCCGGGTAAGGACTTAGGCTTGGGCTACGCGGCGGGGATCAGCCACTCATCTCCCAAACCGATTCGCCCGCCAAAATGCGGCGGATTTGTTCCGGAAAGCGGTCCATATCCAGAGGTTTTCCGAGGAAGCCATTGAAACCGGCCTCCTTGGCTTTTTTGATTTGTTCCAGGCTAGCTTCTGCGGTGACGGCAATGACGAGGGTATCTTTGAGGGCAGGTGAAGCTCTGATCTTTTTCAAGGCGCCATATCCATCTTCGTAGGGCAGGCGGATATCCATCAAGATGAGGTCTAACCTGGGCAAGGTGTCGGCGTATTCGACGACTTCATAGCCAGAGGTCTTCCATTCGCAATGGATGCCCATATAGCCAAGCATACGGGCGATGAGAACAAAATTGGCGACGTTGTCTTCGACGACAAGCACGGTAATGTCTTTGGGCAAAGCGTTGTTCATGGCGGGATTAGGCTGCATGGCCGACCTCCTTCAGATAGTGCCGGATCTGCTCAGGAAGGAGATCGACGTCGATTGGTTTTTGAATGTAACCATCGCAACCGGCCTCCAGGGTTCGCTCGCGATCGCCGCGCATGACGTTGGCAGTGAGAGCGATGACAGGGATACCTGCCAGATGAGGAATGGCTTTGATGCGGGCGGTCAAGGTATAGCCATCAACATCTGGCATATTGATGTCCATTAAAATTAAATCTGGACGTAAAGTTTTTAATACATCCAAGGCTTCTGCTGCTGATGAAGCTTCTGCTACATCAAAATCTTCAACCAACAAGACTCGCCTCACTAACATCCGATTATTCGGATCATCTTCAACATAAAGAATTACAGGATTTTCTGACATATTCCACCTTACCCCTATTTTAACATCGAAGGGGGTAAAAATTCCAAAATAAATGTTGCAAGTTTATAACAATTTGCAATTATTTCGTAAACCACACGCAATAAAAAACCCGCGCGGAACGCGGGTCTGATAAGCGGGTGATGGGACTCGAACCCACGAATGGTAGCTTGGGAAGCTACTGCCTTACCACTTGGCAACACCCGCAAGAACATGAGTAGATTATAGCCAGCCGATAAAAAGATGTCAAGGATACTAAAATGCTCCACGTCCATTGATAACAACCCCAATCGATCGAAAGAGTATCTGAATATCCAGGAGCAAGGAATAATTCTGAATATAGTACAAATCATAATCGGTATTTAAGTGCATAGGGCGATCGCTTCTACCGTTCACCTGCCACCAACCAGTCAATCCTTGCGGAACGGCAAATCTCTTCTGCTGCCAGGATTCATACTTTGCAACCAAAGCAGGCAATTCAGGGCGAGGGCCCACCAGACTCATCTCGCCTTTAAGAATGTTGAACAACTGTGGAAGCTCATCCAGGCTCGAGCGCCGGAGAATTTTCCCCACTCGGGTCACCCTGGGATCATTCGGCAGCTTGTGGATCAATTGCCCCTGCTCATTAGAACAAGAGATATTGCTCAATAACTCTTCAGCATTCGCAACCATCGTACGAAATTTGTACATCTCAAATAAGCGACCATTCTCTCCGACTCTTTTCTGGCGAAAGATCACCGTTCCCCTGGAATCCAGCTTGACCGCCAGTGCAATTAAAGCCATCAATGGCAACGCCAAAAGAAGCCATATACTTCCGATCACAATATCAAAACTCCGTTTAACAACTCGTTGATAGCCGGTCAGTGTAGGCACTTTGATACTGATCATTGGAATGCCTCTCAGGCTTCGCACCTCTGAACCATAAATCAAGAGGTTCACCACATCCGGAACCATCCAAATATTACAAGGCTTATCAAACAAACAAGTAACCAATTCCTGCACTTCTTTATGATTTTCTGCCGGCAAAGCGATCAATACTTCATCAACCTGATGTGATTGCACAATTTGAGAAACAAGATGTAGAGCACCTAAAAATGGAACCTGATCATTGTTTATCACCGCCGATGTGTCATCTGTTAGGTATCCCACAATATCAAAGGATTCGTTTGAAAGCATTTTTAGTTTTTCTATCACACTTTCAACATTCTTTCCCCCGCCAACTATTAATACTTTTGTGGTGATACCCTTTATTTTATGTCTCCTATTAGCAATCCACTGTTGAACAAAACGCCATGTAAATGTCAGAATAAGGTTAGTCATCCATACGTATACCAAAAATAGACGTGAAACGCCTCGCTCTGTATAATAGATCAAACCAGAAAGAGCCAATCCAGCCAACAAATTAGCCGCTAACAGTAATTGGTATTCATCAAAGCCCTGGAAGTTACGTTCAGGAGCATACAGGGAAATAGATATGAACACAATCGGGTAAACACATAAAGCTGCACAGACAACAAATCCAACCCATGGTAAAACTATTAATGGGATACCTACAGGTAGAAACAATCGCATCCAACTCGATAGCGCAATCGATGCGAACACACACACTACATCCAATAAAAATGATAATAAAATTTGATTTGCGCTTCGTTTCAACATGTTGTTTTACTCAAGTTAATCTACGGAGTCTTGGCGGCCTGGTGAGGCCCACAATAGTTATTCTACCGCGATCTCGACATGAAAAACACGGATGTTATAATAACGCCGTATGTCAAACATGGATACCAATTTGCTCAGTGAGCGAGAACTTGAGATCTTACGCCTGGTGGCCACGGGCGCAAGTAATAAAGAAATTGCGCAAAAACTGGTGATCAGCCCTAACACAGTCAAAGTACATTTACGAAATATTTTCAGTAAGACAGGGGTTGTTTCCAGGACCGAGGCGGCCATGTATGCTATTCAGATGGGGTTGATTGTATCTAAGAATAGCCCGCTGACAAATCTTGCCGCTGAAATCCCAAACCTATCTTTAGATATCCAAAAGGAAATAACAAGCCAACCAGATACGAAGTTGGAAGACCAATCACTTGATAGTATCAGCACACTGAATAAGCCCAAATCCTTTTCAATCAAGACATCAATTATTCGAAGGATACCCCTGTTTGCGATTGCAATAAGTATATTAGCGTTGATCTCGATATTATTGCCTATCTGGATTGAAGAAAAACAGACAAATACGGGGTTAGCAAATGAAAATTCTCGCTGGTCAAAACTCGCCGATATGCCTACCGCCCGTACAGGATTAGCTGTGGTGACTTACGAAAATCAAATCTATGCAATCGGTGGTTTATCACCTCAAGGAATTACAGGGGCAAACGAGCGCTTCAATCCCGAAACAAATGAATGGATTCAACTATCACAAAAACCACTTCCTGTAACTGATATACAGGCTGCCGTAATTGGCGGAGTAATTTACATACCTGGTGGAAGGACAAGTGATAATCACATTGTCAATACATTTGAAGTATACGAACCGCAAAGTGATCAATGGAGTAACCTCGCTCCTTTACCCAAGAATTTAAGCTCCTATGCTTTGGCAGCCTACGAGGGGCATATATTCATATTTGGAGGTTGGGATGGAAACTCATATGTCAATTATGTGTTTGAATATGATCCAAGCAGAAATTTATGGATTGAGCATTATCCCATGGACAAGGCTCGCGGATTGATGGGAGCCTTAGTAGTAAGAGATAGAGTCCATCTTTTAGGTGGTTATGATGGTCAAAACGCCCTGGTAAATAATGATGTGTTCTTGCCAGATTACGCAGCTAGCAATATTCCGTCATGGAGGCAAGAATCTCCCTTGGCAGATGCAAGATACAACATGGGTACAACCGATGTGGCTGACATTCTATATGTCTTAGGCGGTCAAGGAGCCGATGCGCCATTGGAGTCATATGAATTCTTATCAACATCAGGTAATTGGCAGGTAATTGAACGCCCATATATCAACTCGTGGACTGGGATGGGAATGGTATCGCTGGGTTCCTATATTTATGCCATCGGCGGTACATTCGATAACAACATTAGTGCAAGATGTCAAAGTTACCAGGCTATTTACACAGTTTTCTCTCCAATAAGCAAATGATTGACCTGATAAAGAAGAATATTATTTAAATTCACGAGAAGTCCATATGCCAGGTCTGCC